>JBAUMF010000029.1:0-12667 GCA_049578545.1 Thiobacillaceae bacterium | reverse complement strand
CAGCACGGCGACCTTCGTCATCCTGGCCCGACGTATCGCTCGCACAGCATGGTCGATGTATACCTACAAGACCGCATTCGATCCGACGCGTCTCACAAAGGCCTTGACGTGAACCATAGAATCTTCCAGGAACCCCATCCGGCTCTGTCCGACCGAGGCTAAGGGGATCGTTGCCTCCTCCATTGACAGCGGAAATACGGGGGACTCATAGGACTTGGTCTGCTCCAGCGTTTCAACTGTCATTTACCTGAATCCCAAAATCCTTGCCTGCACTCTGCTCTCGATGGCAAGCGGGCGAACGAGCTAATGCCGATTTGCCACTTCAGATCTTCCAGGTCACTGGCCCTACGTTCGCAATTTGGTTGGCTCAGGTTTGTTCACAGGATTGCCCACGCATCTTTATATCATCTTAGCCCCGGCCCTCACAATCTTAGCAACTTCTTAACATTGAAGCGCCTATAGTCCAGTTGAGCTCCCTTCACAATGTGAGGAAACACCGTGGATCTGATCTTTCTCGCCCTTGCTTTTCTCTTCTTTGTCCTGACCGCAGCCCTGGTGTCTTACTTCGAGAAATTGAGGGTGCGCAAATGAATATTCTCTACCTCATCGCCCTGGTTGCCGTGGTAGGTGTATTCGCCTATCTGGTGGCCGTGCTGTTCTATCCGGAGGATTTCTCATGACCGGTAATGGCTACCTGCAACTCGTTCTTTACCTGGCAGTCCTGCTGCTTGCCGCCTGGCCGCTTGGGCTCTACATGGCCCGAGTCTACCGCGACGAGCTTCCCGCCTTTGTACGCTGGCTACGTCCGGTCGAACGAGGCATCTGCCGCCTATGTGGAGTGAAGCCGGATGACGACATGCGGTGGACCCGCTATGCCTTTGCCATGCTGGCCTTCAACTTGCTCGGCTTCCTCGCGGTCTATGCCTTGCAGCGGTTGCAGGTCTGGCTACCGCTGAACCCGGACGGCATGGCCAACACGACGGCGGATTCGGCCTTCAACACCGCCGCCAGCTTTATTACCAACACCAACTGGCAGGGCTATGGCGGCGAGTCCACGATGAGTTATCTAACCCAGATGCTGGGGCTGACGGTGCAGAATTTCTTCTCTGCTGCCAGCGGTATGGCGGTGCTGGTGGCCCTGATGCGTGGCTTTACCCACAGGGAGGCAAATGGCGTCGGCAACTTCTGGGTGGACATGGTGCGTTCTACCCTATACATCCTGCTTCCCCTGTCCCTGATCCTGGCCGTGGCCCTCGTGAGCCAAGGCGTGGTGCAGACCTTCTCTCCTCACCAGACTGCGCAACTGGTCCAGCCTGTCGACTATGAGCAGTCCAACACCGGTGCCAACGGCCAGCCATTGAATGACGCCAAGGGCCAGCCCGTCATGGAGAAGCTTACCGCCAAGGAACAAACCATCGCAGTGGGTCCGGTTGCCTCGCAAATCGCTATCAAGCAGCTCGGCACCAACGGCGGCGGCTTCTTCAACGTCAACTCTGCCCATCCGTTTGAAAATCCCACCCCGCTGTCCAATTTCCTTGAGATGCTGGCCATACTTCTCATTCCCGCGGGCCTCTGTTTCACTTTCGGCCGCTGGGTCGGCGACCTGCGCCAAGGCGTTGCCATTCTTGCGGCCATGACCGTGATCTTTGTTGCCCTGCTCACGGTCTGCGTGTGGGCCGAGCAATCCGGCAATCCGCTGTTCGACCGGCTGGGACTGGCGACCCAGGCTTCCGACCTGCAAGCGGGCGGCAACATGGAAGGCAAGGAGACCCGCTTCGGTGTCGTCAACTCCGCTCTGTGGGCCACCGCCACCACCTCCGCGTCGAACGGCTCGGTCAATGCCATGCATGACTCCTTCACGCCCCTCGGTGGCTTGGTGCCGATGTGGCTGATACAACTGGGTGAAGTGGTGTACGGCGGCGTTGGCTCCGGCCTCTACGGCATGATCGTCTTTGCATTGCTGGCGGTATTTGTTGCCGGCCTGATGATCGGCCGGACGCCGGAGTATCTGGGCAAGAAGGTCGAGGCCTTCGAGATGAAGATGGCAGCGGTCGCCATTCTGATCCCGCCCCTGGTTGCCCTTGTCGGCACCGCGGTGGCCGTGATGTTGGACGCGGGAAGGGCTGGCATTGCCAATCCTGGCGCCCACGGCTTCTCGGAAATTCTCTATGCCTTCTCCTCGGCCGGCAACAACAATGGCAGCGCGTTTGCGGGACTTTCGGCCAATACTCCCTTCTACAACACCGCATTGGGCGTTGTCATGCTACTGGCGCGTTACTGGCTGGCAGTGCCTGTGCTGGCCATTGCCGGAGCGCTCGCCACGAAGAAGAGTGTCCCACCCTCCGTCGGCACTCTGCCGACCCATACGCCGCTGTTTGTGGGGCTGTTGGTTGGCACTGTCATTATCGTGGGCGCACTTACATTCCTGCCTGCACTGGCGCTCGGCCCAGTCGTCGAGCACCTGCAAATGATTGGCGCGCATTAAGGAGAGATCATGCTCAAGACCCAATCCCTTTATGACGCTAGCCTGGTCCAGGCTGCGGTATGGGCGTCCTTTAAGCGTTTGTCACCCCGCTACCAGATCAAGAATCCGGTGATGTTCGTGGTCTGGCTCGGGAGTGTTCTCACTACCGGCCTGTTCGTCCAGGCTTTGGTGGGACAGGGCGAGGGATCTGCGGGCTTCATCCTCGCCGTCTCCGTTTGGCTGTGGTTCACCGTGCTGTTCGCCAACTTTGCCGAGGCCATGGCCGAGGGCCGCGGCAAGGCCCAGGCGGATGCGCTGCGCGGTCTGCGCAAGACGGTCATGGCAAAGAAGCTTATGGAGCCCCACTACGGTTCAAAGTGGATTCCGATGCGTTCAGGGGACTTGCGCCGCGGAGATGTGGTCGTCGTCCACGCCAGCGAGGTGATCCCGGCCGACGGCGAGGTCATCGAAGGCGTGGCCTCGGTGGACGAGTCGGCCATTACAGGTGAGTCGGCACCAGTCATTCGCGAATCGGGGGGTGATTTTTGCGCGGTGACCGGGGGCACCCGCGTGCTGTCCGACTGGCTGGTGATCCGCGTGACGGTTAATCCTGGCGAAACCTTTCTCGACCGCATGATCGGCATGGTGGAGGCCGCCAAGCGTCAAAAGACCCCGAACGAAATTGCGCTGACCATCCTGCTGGTGGCCTTGACTCTCGCATTTCTCAAGGCGACTGCAACACTGCTGCCCTTCTCGCTGTTCAGTGTGGCGGTCGCTAAGGCCGGTGCGCCGGTCACGGTCACTGTGTTGGTCGCGCTGCTGGTCTGCCTCATCCCAACCACCATAGGTGGACTCCTGTCAGCGATAGGCATCGCTGGCATGGGCCGTATGATGGAAAAGAATGTCATTGCGACATCGGGACGCGCGGTGGAAGCTGCCGGCGACGTAGATGTGCTGCTGTTGGACAAGACCGGGACCATCACCCTCGGCAACCGGCAAGCCACCGCATTCATTGCGGCACCAGAGGTGCACCTGAATGACATCACTGAAGCCGCCATGCTCGCTTCGCTCGCTGACGAGACACCGGAGGGGCGATCGATCGTAGCCCTCGCCAAGGAAAAGCTTGCGGTCAAGGGCCATGACATCCATGCAGATGGTGCGAGCTTCGTGCACTTCTCCGCCCAGACACGGATGAGCGGGATTGACTGGCAGGGGCGCAGTATACGAAAGGGTGCCGCTGGCGCGATCCAGCAACACGTGACGGCGTTGGGAGGAAACTGGCCATCTCCCGTGCAGACAATCGTGGACGACATTGCGCGCCGCGGCTCCACTCCATTGGTGGTATCCGAGGGCAAGCGTGTCCTTGGCGTGGTCGAACTCAAGGACATTGTGAAAGGTGGCATCAAGGAGCGATTTGCCGAGATGCGGCGCATGGGCATCAAGACGGTCATGATTACCGGCGACAACCGGCTAACCGCCGCTGCCATCGCTGCGGAAGCAGGCGTGGACGACTTCCTCGCCGAAGCGACGCCGGAGGACAAGTTGAAACTCATACGCACCTATCAGGCGGAAGGGCGGCTCGTCGCGATGACCGGCGACGGTACCAACGATGCGCCTGCGCTGGCCCAGGCCGACGTGGCAGTGGCGATGAACACCGGAACCCAGGCGGCCAAGGAAGCGGGCAACATGGTGGACCTGGATTCCAACCCGACCAAACTGGTTGAGGTGGTGGAGACCGGCAAGCAGATGCTGATGACGCGTGGTTCATTGACGACCTTCAGTATCGCCAATGATGTAGCCAAATACTTCGCCATTATTCCAGCCGCATTCGCCACGACCTATCCGGCACTCAATGCCCTGAATGTCATGCGGCTTGCGACTGCCAACTCGGCCATCCTATCTGCGGTGATCTTCAATGCCCTGATCATCGTCGCGCTGATTCCGCTAGCACTGAAGGGAGTCAAATACCGCCCTTTGGGTGCCGCGGCCATTCTGCGTCGCAATCTCTGGATTTATGGCGTTGGCGGGCTCATCGTGCCGTTCATCGGAATCAAGGCTGTCGACCTGATCCTCGTTGCCTTGCATCTCGTCTAGGGAGTCAATTATGTTGAAGGAACTCAAACCCGCGCTGCTACTGCTCATTGTGCTATCGATTCTGACTGGCGTCATATACCCCCTACTGGTCACCGGACTTGCCCAAGGTCTGTTTCCGAATCAGGCCAACGGCAGCCCGATTAAACAGGATGGCAAGCTTGTGGGTTCGGAATTGATCGGCCAGCCGTTCTTCGACCCGAAGTATTTCTGGAGTCGGCCCTCGGCCACCTCGCCAATGCCGTACAACGGCGGTTCATCCTCAGGTTCCAATCTGGGCCCATTGAATCCGGCGCTGGAGGATGCGGTCAAAGGCCGCATCGCTGCGCTCAAGGCGGCTGACCCGGGCAGCACCGCGCCGATCCCGGTGGACCTTGTCACTGCCTCGGCTAGCGGCCTCGATCCGCACATAAGCCCGGCAGCGGCAGAATATCAGGTGATGCGTGTGGCCCGCCTGCGGAATTTGCCAGTCAGTGAAGTCCGCCGTCTGGTGATGGCGCATACTCAGGCGCGCCAGCTTGGCGTGCTGGGTGAGCCGCGGGTAAACGTGCTGATGCTCAACCTGGCGCTCGACCAGTTGTCCAGACCATAGACTATCCGCATGCCTGCAAACGAACCCGAATCCAGGCCGGACCCCGATGCGCTGCTTGCCCGTATCGAATCCGACGTTGCGCGAGCCAAGAGAGGCAAGCTGAAATTATTCTTCGGCGCTTGCCCCGGCGTGGGCAAGACATACGCGATGTTGAACGCGGCGCGAATTATGAAGAGCCAGGGGATCGACGTCGTGGTCGGCGTCGCTGAAACCCACGGACGTTCCGAGACCGCTCAGTTGCTGGAAGGTCTTGAACAGTTGCCGGCCAGGGTTGTTTCCTATCAGGGTCGCGAACTCAAGGAGTTTGATCTGGATGCCGCCAAAGAGCGCAAGCCCGCGCTGCTGCTGGTCGACGAACTGGCGCATTCGAATGTGCCCGGCTCGCGCCATCCTAAACGCTGGCAGGACGTGGAAGAGCTGCTGGCGGCGGGCATGGATGTCTATTCAACCGTGAATGTCCAGCATCTTGAAAGCCTGAACGACATCGTCGGCGCAATTACCGGAATCCAGGTACGGGAAACCATCCCTGACCTAGTGTTCGAGCGGGCTGACGAAGTCGCTCTGGTGGACTTGCCTCCGGACGAACTGCTGCAACGCATGAAGGAGGGCAAGGTCTATTTTGCCCAGCAGGCCGAACGTGCCATCCGCAATTTCTTTCGCAAAGGCAACTTGATTGCCTTGCGCGAGCTGTCGCTGCGACGTACGGCCGATCGGGTCGATGCCCAGATGCGCGAGTATCGTGCGGATCAGGCTATTGCAACCGTGTGGCAGGCCAAGGAGCGTCTAGTGGCCTGCGTCGGCCCGGGTGCGGGCGGTGACCGGCTGGTGCGAGCCGCTTCGCGCCTGGCAGCCAGCCTGCATGCCGACTGGGTTGCGGTCTACGTAGAGACGCCCCACTTGCAGCGCCTGTCAGACCTCAGTCGCGACAAGATTCTGAAGACCTTGGCATTGGCCCGTGAATTGGGAGCGGATACGGCTGTTCTTTCCGGACAGGAAGATGTAGGTACGCTGCTTGATTATGCGCGCAGCCGCAACGTATCCAAGCTCGTGGTCGGAAAAAGCCTGCGCACCGGGCTGTCGCGCATGCTGCGCGCGCCGCTTTCAGATCGCCTCTCTGAACGGGCCAACGATGTTGATCTATATGTCGTGGCCCATGAGGAAGGAGCGCCTCCGGGCGGCAAGGCCCAAGCCGCATCACTCGAACCAGGGATGGAGTCTTCCGGAGAGGCTCATTGGCCGGGCTATGGATGGGCGCTGGCGGTATGCGTCGCGACCACAGTTCTTGACAGTTTGCTGACGCGACATTTTGACCTGGCCAACCTCATCATGTTCTATCTGGTGGGCGTGGTCTGGGTAGCCGCCCGTTTCGGACGCGGCCCAGCCATTCTCGGTTCAGTTCTGAGCGTACTGGCTTTTGACTTCTTCTTTGTTCCGCCCCAGCTGTCATTCACGGTCGCGGATACCCGCTACCTGATCACGTTCGCGATCATGCTGGTGGTGGGGTTGACCATCAGCACGCTCGCTGCCAACTTGCGCTATCAGGCTCGCATCGCAGAGTCGCGTGAACGCCGCACACGGGTGCTCAACGAGTTGGGCAAGGAACTGGCGGGTGCACTGATGGCAGAGCAGATTGTGGAGTCAGCACGAAATCATCTGGAGGGGGTATTCCAGGCCAAGGTATCCATCCTGCTGCCGGATGCAAACGAGAGGGTCCATTCGCTAACGACCTTGCCAGCGCACACGGACCTGCCGATTGACCCGGCCATTGCCCAATGGGTTTATGACAACCAGCAACCCGCGGGGCTGGGTACGCAGAGTTTGGCGGGGGCCCCCATGTATTACCTGCCGCTCAAGGCACCGATGCGGACACGCGGTGTGCTGGCCATGCTCCCGACCCACAGGCGGTTGCTCTTCCTCCCTGAGCAAGCCCGCCTGCTGGAAACACTGGCTGCCCAGATCGCCCTTGCGCTGGAACGCGTGCACTACGTGGAGGTGGCGCAGAACGCACTGGTGCGCATGGAGTCCGAACGCCTGCGCAATGGTTTGCTGTCTGCACTGTCACATGACTTACGCACGCCCCTCACCGTGCTTGCGGGGCTCGCCGACTCACTGCCCCTGGCCGGGCCACCTCTGCCTGCGGCTCAGGCAGAGATTGCGCAGGCCATCCGTTCTGAGTCACTGCGTACCAGCGTGATGGTAAGCAATCTGCTCGATATGGCCCGTCTACAGGAAGGAGAAGTCCAGCTCAAGCGCGAATGGCAACCGCTTGAAGAGGTGGTGGGTTCAGCCCTGCAAAGCCTGTCCAAACAACTCGCTAGGCATTCGGTGCATGTGGATCTTCCCGCGGACCTGCCACTGCTTGAATTCGATACGGTCCTCATGGAACGGGTCTTCGGTAATCTGCTGGAGAATGCAGCAAAATACACACCGGAGGGCAGTAGAATCGATATTGCCGCCTGGCACGAGGGCAATCAGGTCAAGATCACGGTCGCGGACAATGGTCCGGGACTTCCACCTGGCAGGGAGGAACGGGTATTCGAGAAATTCACCCGGGGTCAGGAGGAGTCCTCGGTCAGTGGGGTGGGTCTGGGCTTGTCCATCGTTCGTGCCATTGTGCTGGCTCACAAGGGAACCGTGCGCGCGCAAAACCGTCCTGAGGGCGGGGCGAAATTCATCATCACGCTGCCGGTCGGCGAACCCCCCGATGTTCCACGGGAGATGTGATGGAAGACTCACGTGTGCCTGCCCCAGCGGTCCTTATCATCGAGGACGAGCCGCAGATTCGGCACTTCGTTCACACGGCACTGACGTCGGAGGGTTGCAGCGTGGCCGAGGCAGGAACGGCCGAGCGAGGGCTGATGGAAGCGGCCACGCGCAAGCCCGACCTGATCATTCTGGATCTCGGCTTACCCGATCGGGATGGCGTTGAGGTCGTCGGGGATATACGAACCTGGTCGGCGGTACCCATCCTGATTCTTTCCGCTCGAGCAAATGAAACCGATAAGGTCAGTGCACTGGACCGTGGAGCAGATGACTACCTGACTAAACCCTTTGGGGTGGCCGAGTTGCTGGCGCGGGTTCGTGCCCTCTTACGCCGGAAACGAGTAGGCAATCCAGAAGGTCCATTAATCAATTTCGGCGAGATTACGGTGGATATGGCGCGTCGGCAGGTATCGCGAAAGGACTCGCCCATACACCTCACACCCATTGAATATAAATTGCTTGTTCTGCTCATTGCCAACGCCGGACGGGTTCTTACTCATCGACAACTGTTGAAGGAAGTGTGGGGGCCAAGCCATGCGGAAGACACACACTATCTGCGCGTATACATGACAGGGTTGCGCCGAAAACTGGAAGTCAATCCGACTCGGCCCACTTATATACGCACGGAATCAGGAGTGGGGTATCGATTTGTCCTAGACAGCTAACAAGGAGCCATTGCGGACTCCCCACTTCCCGACCCGCGGTGCAGTTAGTAAAGTCCGCTTTCTGGGGCCCCCGCGCGCCTCAGATTGATGAGAGCAGAGGGTAACGCACTTTCTCGTCCGCGGCCAAAAACAGCATGTCTTGTGAAATCATGGCTGGCACCCTGCCTGTGCAAATTTCAGTTTGCCACAGGTTTTGTGAGGACCTTGAAATTTGCCGTCCTGACGCCATATAACGCTACCATTCTGTCGCCCGCCCGTATTCCTCTCAAGTCTGCGTGCGTTTTGTGCTGTTACACAGGAGTTGTAAATATGTCCAAGAAAATGATTCTGGGTCTTTTCTTGCTGGTTTCAACGGCCGTTGGTGGGGTTACGTCCTACGCTGCTGACCCGACGATCCAGCAGGTCTATCGGGCGGCCGAGAATGGCCGAATGGCCGATGCGCAGACCATGATGGAACAGGTCCTTCGAGAGCACCCCGACAGTGCCAAAGCCCATTTTGTCGAAGCAGAACTGCTGACCAAGCAGGGACGCTTTAACGATGCAAGGACAGAACTGGCCAAAGCCGAACGTCTGGCGCCGGGACTGCCCTTTGCCAAACCCCAATCCGTCCAGTCCCTTAACAGCCGGCTTTCCGGGTCGAACGCCTTGGCGGGTATGACCTCACACCCTCTACGTCCTATTCCCAACCACCCCTCTCCCTGGAGCCTGTTGGTGATCGGAGCTGGTCTGCTGGTTCTCATCCTCGTTGCCGTTCGCTTCATCATGCGCGGCAGTGCAATGCCGGCGGTCAGTTCTCCAGGCTCTGGCACGACGACTCCGATGCAACCTTATCCTGCTGGGGGCATGGGATCCCCGGGGGGCGGTGTGGGGTCCGGAATTCTGGGCGGATTGGCAACTGGTGCGGCAGTGGGCGCCGGAATGGTGGCCGGCGAAGAACTGATGCATCACTTCCTGGATGGCAATCCAAACAGCTCTCACGCCGTGCCCCCTGCGAACGCCGATCATTTCACCCCGCCTCAGAACGATATGGGTGGTCAGGATTTCGGGATAAGCGATGGTTCCTGGGACGATGGTTCGAGCATGGGCGGGGATGACTGGAACTGACAGCGTGGATGCGCTCGTCAGACGTCGCTGTGATGGCATGAGTTGGGATTTACCGGGCCATGTTCTAGATCGGGAACGGACAGGTAACCAGGCCGACATGAACGGGGAGCGGGTTCCACAGGGAGTAAAGGCCTCGGATCGAAGAGTTGACTCCTATCCGGGCCGTAATTGGGGTATCGTTGCTCGGTGCCTGCTGTCGACAAACCCATCATCGGCCTGGCCCTTGGCAGCGGTTCCGCCCGGGGCTGGTCACACATCGGCGTTATCCGGGCCCTGGCCGAGGCCGGCGTGGAGCCTGACATCGTCTGCGGCACCTCCATTGGCGCCTTGGTGGGCGCGGCCTACGCGTCTGGCGAGCTGGAGCGCCTGGAGGCCTGGGTCCGGGAGCTGACGCTGCCCAAGGTGGCGAGCTACTTCGACTTCAGCCTGGGTGGCGGCGTGATCAAGGGTGCCAAGCTCATCGAGTTCTTCCGCGGACACATCCAGGATCAGGAGATCACCACCTTGCCCCTGCGCTTTGCCGCGGTGGCCACGGACCTCGCCAGCGGGCGGGAGGTCTGGCTGCGCGAGGGCAAAGTGCTTGACGCGGTACGCGCCTCCATTGCGCTGCCCGCCCTGTTCACCCCGGCGCGGCGCGATGGACGCTGGCTGGTGGACGGTGGACTGGTCAACCCGGTGCCCGTCTCCCTGTGCAGGGCCATGGGTGCCGAAACCGTGATTGCGGTGGACCTCAATGCGGACATCATCGGGCGTCATCTCAGGCGTCGGCGGTCACCCGCCGCCAGCGAGAAGGCGCAGGCTCCGAAAGGGCGAGCCGACCAATTGAGGAAGCGGGTCCAGGACCGCTTCGCCAACTTGCAACTGCCCTGGAGCTGGCGGGAGGCAGGCGACAGCCCGCCTGCCCTGTTCGATACCATCGCCACCAGCCTCAACATCATGCAGGTGCACATCGGCCGCAGCCGGCTCGCCGGCGAGCCGCCGGACCTTCTGATCACGCCCCACCTCGCCCATCTGCAACTGCTGGAATTCCACCGCGCCGCCGAGGCAATCGACGAGGGCAGGAAGGCCGCACAGGCCATGCTGCCCACATTGAGGGGAGCCGGGCTGGCCGTCTAGACAAGGGTCCACAAATGGCCCAACACGGGGCATTCGTATTTCCTCCGCCCCATGACCGCTTCGGCTGGAAGCTAAGTCATTCAAGGAACAGAGCAAGGGCGTCTGTCTCTTGATGAGGAAAGCAGATGCAGTCATTCGCCCCTCCACCCCAGCTTCTTCCATGTTGCAGAAGAAAGCCGATAACGTCCCCCAACCATACAAGCTGCTGTTCCTGAATTTCCTGGGCAATGTCCGGTAAAGAATCCAAAACGGAAGTGATCGCGCCAAGAAAAAATGGAGGAATATATCAACCCTCACATTTCTTGAGGCGTTGGCTCTCGACAGAATTTTCAGACTTGGAGCGGACGAGGTATGTCCCCAAAGGCAGCCCCCGGCCAACTGGGTCATAGCGTCACAGAAGAATTGGATGCCGTGAATGGCTGGTAACTGATCAAGAACCTCCCAATCGACTTTGCCGACCTTCCGCCTACTCATCGGCCTCAACGGTCATTGAGGGCTCGCAACTTGGGTGGCATCGAGACCACCGACGGATTATGGGAAGCGGCAGGCGACCCCGACCGGTCCGTCACGCTGACAACATCGAATATCAAGCTGGCAAACCCTTTTTGAGTCATTCAACACCGCCTCCGATATCCCCGAACATCAGTTTTTGGCTGAGCTGCTTAAGCTCAGTCGATGTGGCATTCTGGTTGACGTAACAATAGTTGTGTCAATGCGGTGACTGCCTCCGATCCAGTTCCCCCCTCGATCCGCTGCACGGCTTTCAGTTCCAGGTGCAAAGATCCCCCCTCGGAGAATCATAGCCGCCGGCACTCCCACGCCGTTGACATCAATCGTCACTGATTGGGACCTTCCTTAGGCCGCTAAAGGAATTCCCCATTTAGATTGTTTACGCGGTGATGAACTTTCCCATTGCATCCGCCTCATATTAGCTTTCGCGGCTTTGGCGTGGATGGGGGCAAAGACATGAACCAACTCATGCGCATGAACGCCGCGCTCTCCTTCAAGTCATTCAGCATAGTTCTCGCATGGGCGCCGCAGACTTATTCATTCGATCTACCGCATAAGCTAAACATCACTTCTATGTACGCCAATCCGGACCAAAAGCACTGAGGCTTCATTAAATCCGTGTTCTTTGCACCCCTTTTTTCTTGTATTACTGCCAGCAGCACCTTGGGGCACAAACACAGGCGCATATCCGCGCCCCAGCCAATTTAACGAAACACGGGGTTAGGGCCGGCTCAATAACCCCGCTGCGAGTGTTCATATTCAGGAGACCACCGTGAATAGTGTGAGGCAATGGGACATGTTCCCGTTCCGTCTGTTTTCTGTACTCTTCATTCCCGTTGCTCTGCTAGTGCTCGGTGGCGCATGGTACGTAGGACATCAGCGGATTGCAGGCGAGTTGAACCTGGTCCGTTCCAACGAGGTCAGCAAAGTTGTCTTGGGTGTCCGGCGCCTGGACGGCGGAATGCAGGTACCACTGCAACAACTGCGCACATTCGCTAAGGCAGCCGCAGTACGTCGGGCCGTCGACGGCGGCGGCACGGCTGCGGTCAGGGACATGGAAGCCGCCTTCCTTAACCTGATCACCTACAACAAGATTTATGACCAGGTGTCCTGGATTGACGAGACCGGGTTGGAACGGGCGCGCATAAACAATGTGGACGGTCATCCCACGCCGGTACGGAAGGACCAGCTGCAGAACAAGGCTGATAGCTATTACTTCACAAAGACCAAGCGGTTCAAACCCGACGAAATCTATATGTCCCCGCTCGATCTCAACGTCGAGCACGGACAGGTGGAGGTCCCCTACAAACCGGTGCTCCGGCTCGCGACCCCCGTCCAGGACCGGAGCGGCCAACCGCGTGG
>JBAUMF010000028.1:0-9512 GCA_049578545.1 Thiobacillaceae bacterium | reverse complement strand
GGGCGACGCACTTGAACATTTGCCCGGGCATGCTCGCAGCCGTCCAGTTGGCCATGTGGAGTTTGCCGCCGGGCTTGAGCACGCGCGCGAATTCGGCGACCACCACTTCCGGGCGCGGGGCGAACATGGCGCCGATGAGCGAGATCGCCACGTCGAAGCTGGCGTCTGCGTAGGGCAGGTCTTCCGCATCGCCGACGTCGAAGCGGACATCGAGCCCCGCTTCCTGCGCGCGCCGGCGGGCGTAAGCGATCAGGTTTTCGGCGATGTCGATGCCGGTAACCCTGGCGCCGTTCCTGGCGGCGGGGATGGCCGTTTGCCCCGCGCCGCAGCCCACATCCAGCAGGGTTTTGTGTTGCGGGATGTTCCAGCCGTTGAGTATTTCAATCGCGCCGGCTTCCATGTATTTGGCAAAGCTGGCGTAGTCGCCGTCTTCCCAAGTGGCCTTTTGCCTGGCCTTGATTACATCAAAGTCGGGGACGGGGGTTTGCTTGAGTGCAGCAGTGGCGGTCATGACGCTCTCCTTTCGTGGTTGAAGGATGGATAAGGTCAGTTTGGTCCGTTGGCCAGGCAGCGACCAGTACAACGTTTGTACTGCACCGGGGGCATGTTGGCGCGGGCACCCTTCGCATTATTACTATGCAATTCAGTTACTTGGCTCGCCCTTGGCCGGCCTGGAACCGGCCGGAAGCGGGCCTGGGGCCTGATGCAGGTACACAATTTGTACTGGCAGGCGGGCGATTTAGTGCATATGGTGGATAAACGCCATTGCATGGGGCCACGTCTATGAAAGGGTATGGGCAGTTCTGTCCGATCGCCAAGGCATCGGAGGTATTGGGCGAGCGCTGGACCAATTTGATCATCCGCGAACTGGCCGCCGGCAGCGAGTCGTTCAACGACCTGCGCAAGGGTGTGCCGTTGATGTCCCCTTCCCTGCTTTCCAAGCGGCTCAAGTCGCTGGAGAAGTGCGCGCTGGTCCGACGCACGCAGCAGGACGGACATGTTTTCTACAGGTTGACCAAGGCCGGCGACGAACTGGTGCCGATCATCTTTCAGCTTGGCGCCTGGGGACACCGTTGGGTGCGCAGCGATCTTTCAACTGGAGACCTGGACCCTTCGCTCTTGATCTGGGACATGCATCGTTCGCTCAATGTCGGGTTTTTCAAGGGCCAACGCACGGTGATCAGGATCGAGTTCACCGATCAGGTCGCCAGGTTCCGGCATTGGTGGCTGGTGATCCAGGAGGGCGACGTGGATGTGTGCATGAAAGACCCGGGGTATGAGGTCGACCTGAAGCTCTCGACCGACCTGAAGACCCTCACCGCGGTCTGGATCGGCGATACGACGATCATGAATGCAATTCGGGAAAACAAGGTGGCGGTGGACGGCTCGTCGCATCTGCGGAAAAACATCGCGGTGTGGTTTGGCTCGAGCTACTTTGCGGATGTCAGGGCGGCACAGTCGGCATTGGGGTGAGGCTGCCTACTGGATCGCCACGCCCCTGCGGGACTGGCAATCACCGCGGAAGGCCATGGCAACCACGAAGAGTCTGTGACGATCCAGATGCCTGGACAGAGCCCAGGGAGAAGCCATCCCTACAGTGTCCGGCGAACCACGTTCCGCCATCAGCCTATAATCGCACCGCAGGGACTTGCGCGGAGATTCGATCATGACCCTATTGGTACTCGGCCTGCTGATCTTCCTCGGCCCGCACTCGGTGCGCATCTTCGCGGACGAATGGCGCGCCGCCCGCATGCGGGCCATGGGCCTGAATGCCTGGAAAGGCGTGTATTCCCTGATTTCACTAGCTGGCTTTGCGCTGATTGTGGTGGGATTCGGCGAAACCCGCGGCATGCCCGAATTGTGGAACCCGCCGGTCTGGACCCGACATGTCACGGCCCTGCTCCTGCTGCCGGCCTTCGTGCTGCTGGCGGCGGCCTATGTGCCGGGCACGCACATCAAGGCCGCGGTGGGCCACCCCATGGTGGCGGGGGTGAAGCTCTGGGCGTTCGCGCATCTGCTTTCCACGGGCCGACCGGGCAATGTGCTGCTGTTCGGCGCCTTCCTCGCATGGGCCATCGTGGATTACGTGTCGGCACGGCGGCGCGACCGGGCGACCGGCACGCGCTATCCGGCCGGGCCGTGGTCGCGCGACGCGGTGGCGGGGGTGATCGGCGTCGTCGCCTGGGGGTTGTTCGCCAAATGGGGACATGCCTGGCTAATCGGGGTGGCGCCCCTGGGGTGAAGAGGGGGCTTCGCCTCCCAGACATCACAAGAGTCACATTTCTCGCGCAAGCTTGAATTGTGATATGAAATGCCACCTTACCTACTCAACGATCTACGGGAGATATGCATGACTACGCGCAATGAATATGTCGAACAGCTCAAGAGCAATCTGGACAAGTGGAATGCCGACCTCGCCAAGTGGGAGGAAAAAACCCGCAACGCGAAGAAGGACCTCACCATCGATTATGAAATGAAGCTGGAAGAGCTGCGCAAACACCGCGAGGAAGCCACGGCCAGGCTCAAGGTACTCCAGGCCAGTAGCGGAGAGGCCTGGAAGGAGCTGAAGGCCGGAACCGATACCGCCTGGGCGGCAATGCGCGAGGCGTTCGACAAGGCCAGGGCGCATTTCCAGAAATAAGCCCGCACGGATGCGCCGGCGTGACGACGAGGGGTCACGCCGGCGGCGATCGATACCCCGGCCTGCATCGCCAGACGATGCAGGCCGCCGTTGCGAGGAACGCAGTAACGAAGCAATCCAGTCAAAGTCGGCCCAGCCTCAGGTTTCCTTGAACTGGATCGCCGCGCTTCGCTCGCGATGACGGCCATCGCCACCCTCACAAATCGCTCAGCACCTTCACATGCGCGGCTGCGCTGCGCGCCAGGGCGTGCAGTTCATAGCCGCCTTCCAGGGTTGATACGATGCGCCCGCCGGCGTGGCTGGCCGCCACCTTCTTGATCTGCTGCGTCACCCAGGTGTAGTCGGCCTCGACCAGCTTGAGGCTCGCCATGTCGTCGTCGCGATGGGCATCGAATCCGGCGGAGACAAAAATCATCTGCGGCTTGAAGTCGTTGAGCGCGGGCAGGAATTTTTCCGTCACCGCTGCGCGAAAGCCACTGCCGTCGGTGTAGGCCGGCAGCGGCGCGGGGATGATGTGGTCGCTGACGGTATCCGCGCCGCGGTAGGGATAGTAGGGATGCTGGAAGCTGGAGCAAAGCATCACGCGCGGGTCGTCGCTGAAGATGTCCTCGGTGCCGTTGCCGTGGTGCACGTCGAAATCGACGATGGCCACGCGCTCCAGCCCGTGGTGCGTCAGCGCGTGCGCGACCCCCACCGCCACGTTGTTGAAGAAGCAGAAGCCCATCGACTGGTTGCGGGTGGCGTGGTGGCCAGGCGGGCGCACGTTGCAGAAGGCGTTTTCCACCTGGCCCGCCATGACCAGATCGCTGCCCAGCACCACGGCGCCGGCGGCGCGCAGGGCGGCTTCCCAGGTGTGCGGGTTCATCCAGGTGTCGGGGTCGAGCATCGTTAGTCCTTCCGTCGGCTGCGCGGCTTCGACAGTGTCGATATAGGCTTCGCTGTGCACGCGCGCCAGCTGCTCGCGCGTGGCGCGCAGGGCGTCGTGATGCTGCAGAAAGGCAAACAGGCCGGAGGCGATAAGCTGGTCTTCGATCGCCTGGATGCGCGCGGGACATTCGGGATGGCCGCGCCCCATTTCGTGTTGCAGGCAGGCGGAGTGGCTGATGTAGGCGGTTTGCATGGCAGTTGGGCGCGTACAGTGGAAGGCAACGGGTTTCGCTTATGTTCTGTGTGCAATGGTAACGCTATGGAGATCTTATGGTGTGGTTGAGGAAGTCAGGGATCAAGGCTGGGCCTGATTTGACGGGATTGCTTCGTCGGCGATGCCTCCTCGCAATGACAGAGCCCTGTTCATCGCGAGGCCGCAGGCCGTGGCGATCCAGTTAATCAGCCCAGCTAATCACCATACAAATCCCGCCATTCCGGGTTCATTGATTCGATAAGAGCGATCTTTCGTGCACGTGACCCCGCCTTGACTTGCTTTTCACGTGTCATGGCAGACAGCATGTCGTCCAGCAATTCACAATAGTCCAGCAGGTGAACTGCACAGGTTTGGGTGAATCCATGGACCAGGTCATTCTTGTGCTGCCACACGCGAGTGATGATGTCGGAAGTGACCCCCGTGTAGAGCGTGCCATTGCGCGCGCTTGCGAGGATATAGACGGCGGGTTGCCTTGACCTCTGGCTCATTTGCGCATATTGCTTCCCGCCACGCTGTGTTCGCGGCTAGAGGCTTCAATTGCCTGCAATGACAGAAAGCCGGCCTTGCCGGACCTTTGTTATTTCAAGCACAGCCGCGCCAGGCCCCTGGGGTTCGCGTTTTGCGACTAATGGTTGTCTGACCGGTCGATGCGCCCCTATGCCGCGACCGCCCAGCCGGTTAATATCAAGATTCTTTCCCCGCTGGCCGTAGTCATGTGGTGTTCATGGCGAATTTTAGGAGGACGTATGAAAACCTGGTTTATTGCCCTGCCGCTGGTGTGCATGGTCAGTCTCGCCATGGCAGCTGGCCCTGAGAAGCATCAGCCCCCGGGCCAGGTGCAGGCCGGTACCATACACCACAAGGCCAGACACAAGGGCCACCACGGGATGCACAAGCACGGGGCGAGGCATTTCCCCAAACGCGACCGGCGTGCCTGTCTCGAACTGAAGGACAACAAGGCGATCATCCGCTGCGCCGAATCAAACCATAAGCGCTGACCGATTGCTAACGTCTGCTGCCTGAATTTGTCGGATTTGGCCCCAGGGGCTGTGCTGGTCCGGTCCCGGCCCCGCGCCACGACGGGACGATCCTCCACCTGAACCCCGCCAGAGTGCACGCTGCGCCCTGCTGATTCATTCCGTGGTGAACAGGCGTTCATCTTTCCGTACCCGGGCTATTGCGCCTCCCCGCTCACCCCTGTCACCTTCTTCCCCGACACGACCAGCGCACACAGGGCAGCCCGCAAGCGCTGCCGCCCCTACTCCGGCCGCTTTTCACCCCGGCGTACCCATACCCCCCGCTCCTCGCAATGCAGCAGTTCGCTGCCGCTGAGCAGGTACTGCCCCACCGGATAGGTGACGTTATTGAAATAGCACGCGCCCGTTTCAAGTTCCAGATCAAGCGAGGGTTCGTCATACTCATCAAAGATCGGGGAGGTCTTGAGTTCGGGGTCAGGGGCGCCTACTTGGAACACTCGATCAGTCATGAATCTGCTCCTTAGTTTGAGGGGTTAAGGTTCTGCATAAGCAAACAAAACTCGCCCGGGCCGCAATGTATGCGGCCGGGCCGGGATCATTCCTTCAGCGGCGCTTCGCTCGGCTCGACACTTTCAATCTGCGGAATGCCTTTTTGCGGATGCTGCCTGACGATGCGCTTCAATTCATCATCCATGACCGCGCCATGGGCACTGCTCTGTTGCATGGCGAATTCCCCGGACACGGCTTGCCCCGGCTCGGGGATGCCGACATCAATTTCGACCTCGGCCGCAAGCCAGTCGTCAACATCATGCCCATGGATGAAGCCGCGCTGGACAAAGCGGAAGTAGGCCGCGTCGCGAATCATGGATTCGCGCATTTCCAGACTGAGGCTTCCTCTCCAGGTAATGTCGGGCTTGTCGGACGGGTCCAGCGCCTTGCTCTTCTCTTCTGTTGCCATGTGTTGACTCCATCAACTGGTTGGATTTATTCGATTGCCTGATGCCACGCTTCCGCCGCGTATTCTGGCTGGCTATTCGTAGCGCAATAAATTCTCGGCCAGCTCGTCCGCGCCATGGTGTTCGATCAGGCTTTCGAGCTCCGCCAGCAGCGCGTCATCTTCATCCTCGTCGAGTACGCCTTCGCCCACCAGACGCGCGCCGAGACCACCTGCGAGGGCGTGGCGAACGGCATCGAGCGTCGGCGGGTCTGTGCGATTTTCGTCGTTGACCACCGCCTCGATCACGCGGGTAAGCGGCTCACTGGCACCGGCCCGGACAAAGTCGGCAGCCGACGCATTGTCGCCAAATTCGCCAATTAGGGTGCTCAGTTCATCGAACAGGGATTCGCTGACATCAAAATGATGCATGCGCTCCGCTTCATTGAAGGCAGGTGGCAGCAAGCCTGTCAGATAATGGCGGACGTCGCCCAGGGTGGGCGCTTCTTCAACGTTCGGGTCGTTGACGAGTTTTTCAATAAGTGCAGACAGGCCCGGCGTAACGCGGGTAGCGACATCAATGGGATTGCGAATCATGGTCTCTGGCCCTGACAGTCTGTTGATGCAGTGCATACATTGCGCCTCCTGCGTGCATATGGCAACTACCCGGACGGACAAGACTCATTGAGCGTCGGCGATGCGAATTCCTGCATTGAAATGCGGAAGATACCTGCTAGCCAGCCCAGGTCCGCACGCGCCCCACATCCAGATGCACAAAATTCGAATCAGGGTAGTAGCCGACACCGCCGCCCCCCAGCTCCAGCCCGACACGCTGCAGGTCGGCAAGTGCAATGTCCGCCAGGCGGATGTCGATGGCTTTGCCTTCCATGTGCAGGCTGTGCCTGGCCACACCGGACGTGGTTTCCATCAGCATCTGGTTGGTAGCCGGCGAACGGTAACCGCAAACAACCTCGAATGGCTGGGAAGTCCCCACTGCAGCGCTGACGCGATTAAGCAGATCGAGCAGGCGTGTGTCGATCGCAGCCAGCTCGTCGGTGCGATGGTCGCGCAGAATCCGGTTTATTTCGGCCAGGGACTCCGGCACATACTCACCCTGAGCCCAGTAAGCCAGGTTGGATGTCTCTCCGGTATACAGGTTGTAAAGATGGAGTCTGCGCTCGGCCGCGGCCAGCTTCTGGTTGGCCAGTGCCGGAACCGGCAGTGCCGCGGCAAGCATGCCCAGTTTCAGAAAGCTCCTGCGGTTAAGTGTGTGCTTCATGGTGTTTCTCTCGATTCTTCGTGCGCCCCGGGACCAACGTCCCGGGCAATCCCGTCCTGCGCTGCAATTACTGCATTCACCACTGGCCAGTTTATATCATGACTCAAGCCATTTGCTTCCGCCAGGTCGCGCACGGTCTGCGCCGGGTCGATGCCCTTGTCGTAGATGTCCCGATTGACTTCGAGCAGGATACGGCCACCGTCAATGACCGCCAGCAAAACAGGCTGGTAAATGATGCGGCCTGGCGTGCCGACCTTCACCCGGTCATAGAGCTCGGCCACATCGTCCGGATGCAGGCGTATGCACCCATGGCTCTGAAAATGGTAGACGCTCGATGGGGCAATGGTGCCATGGATGCCGCAGCTCCACAAAGTCAGTCCAAGCCAGTGGGTGCCCAGGGGATTGTCGGGTCCCGGGGGTACTTCCTCCTGCACAACCTTGCCCTCGCGCCGCATTTCTTCCTGGATGGATTTGGGCACTTTCCAGGGCTTGTTCACCTCCCGGTCGGCGATCCTGAATTCGGCTTGCGGCGTGGGCCAGCTGGGCTTGCCCAGTCCCACCGGATAGGCGGAGACCAATCTGCCCTGATTGAAGTAAAAGAGCATGCGCTGTGGAATGTTGATGAGGATGCCGTCGTCCAGCGTTGCGGGCACTATGTGGGGATTGTGCACTCGAAATTTCTGTCCCGGATGAATGATGGCCTCATAGGGAATGGCGTTCTGCTGCGCCAGTAGCTTGGGCGCTATGCCCAGTCGGGCGCCGATGGCGATCAGAAAGTCTCCCGGCTTGACCGTATATTCGCTATCACCGCCCGTGATCATGTGCGACAGCGGCGGCAGCTCCTCTGCCAAAGCCGGAAGGCTGAAACTGGCGAGCAGGCAGGCGAAAAGGCAGCGTGCAACCGGGTGCATGAGCAGAGGCTTTTGTGGCTGGCTTTCTGGCCAGTCCATTTATCTTGTGACTGTGCTGATTATATTGGGTTAATGCCCCAGGCCACCGTCACAGGGGTGTTGCACGCTTTTTTGGTATCGGGGCGGCCCAATGGCAGCGCAAACCATTGGCCGCAGCAGGAAGGCAGGAGCCGCAGCGCAGATGTGCTAGGCTGCACGTCTCGGATTTCCGTGATCGTTCTCTCTTGTCAACCCACTTTCTGGAGCGCTTGCCATGACGATTTCCATGTATCAGGCCTCGGTGCCAGTCTTCACCCGCATGTTGAACAACCTTGTCGCCATTCTGGAAAAAGCAGTGGCGCACTGCGAGGAAAGGAAGATCGACCCGGCAGTGTTGATCAATTACCGCCTGTATCCGGACATGTTCGGCTTTGCCCGGCAGATTCAAATCGCGACGGACGCGGCCAAGAACGGCCCCTCCTACCTGGCTGGCTTGCAGCCGCCCAAATTTGAAGACACCGAGCAGACGTTTGCCGAGCTGATTGACCGGGTGAAAAAGACCATCGAGTTTGTCAACACATTCAGGCCGGAGCAGATCGACGGCACGGAGGAAAAGGAAATCCGCATTCCGCGCGGCGACACAACCCTGACCTATAGCGGCCAGGAATACCTGCTCAACCGGGTGCTGCCAAATTTCTTTTTCCACCTCACCACGGCTTACGACATTCTGCGCCACAACGGGGTGGAGCTGGGCAAGCGTGATTATCTGGGCAAGCACTAGCCGGGTGCCACAAAACCCCTGCAAGGGCGTGATGCGGCTGATTGAGTGTTGGGGTCGACAAGCCTTTCCGGATTGCCACGTCGTGTTGCTTCCCGCAATGCCAGATGCGGGTTGCCGCGCCGCGCTTTTGGGTTGCCACCGCGGAGAGCGAGTATGATGCAGGGTCTTCAACCCGACACCACAAGGAAATCCCGCATGAAATCTCTCTCCCTTCTAGTTGCCTTGGCCCTTTCGACGGCCGTCTATGCTGCCGAGCCGATGGCTCCAGTCAACCCCCACGCGGACATGGGGATGCATGGGCCGATGTTGACGGAGTCCGGCAAGGTGCTGAGCACGATTAATGTGCCCAGCTATACCTATGTGGAACTGTCACAGGGCAAAAAGACGATCTGGCTGGCCGCTTCCACCGTGGTGGTGAAGAAAGGCGATACGGTCCGTTTTGATAAAGGCATGGAGATGAACAACTTCTACAGCAGGACGCTGAAGCGCACCTTCCCCAGCATTATTTTCGTCAGCAGCCTGGTGGTCGACAAAGGCAAGAAGTAAGGCAGCCAGCCGAAATGGGTGGGGCTCGGCTGCCGGGGTATCGGTTGCCGGGTTCACTCGATTGCCACGGTGCTGCACGCTCCGCAATGACAGCCCCTGGATGATATGTAGGGCTGCATCCTGACCCCAATACGCGTTAACGCAAGCTGAGGTTTATCGCTGTTCCGGTCTAAGCTCGGTCCAGTTTCCGCCTAGACCGAAGTTTGAAGTGTCAACGCGGGGATCAGTGAGTGATCATGCCGGTTTCGGCATTTTTTCCGGCCGGATATGTTCCCATGTAATATGCGATATTGTACTTGACTATCGCTAGTGGGATCCTATCA
>JBAUMF010000027.1:0-221261 GCA_049578545.1 Thiobacillaceae bacterium | reverse complement strand
GGAGCAACGTGGGCGGGGGCAAAGGCGGCATCGTCGGGGCGACCGTCGGCGCCGTGCTCGGTGGCCTGGGGGGTGCCGCGGCGGAAGAGGATGTCACGCGGCAGAAAGGTCTGGAAATCACGGTAAGGCTCGATTCCGGGCGGATGATTGCAATTACTCAAGCTGCAGACGAAGAATTCCACGTTGGTGATCGGGTGCGCATTCTGTCTGGGGGGGGCACGACCCGGGTTACCCACTGATTCACCAGGAAAGCGCCGAACGGGAATCAGCCCAGGTTAGCTGGAGGGCCCAAGAACAATGGCCAGATGGCGTCTCTGGCCATTTTTATTTTGATTCGCTTTAAAACACGCTAAAGAACCGCCCAAACCCGCCGCAACACCTTGAGCGGACTGGCCGCAAAAAATAAACAAGGTGCTCAGATGTCCGACTCTGCGAATTACCTGGTGATTTCAAGCATTCAGGCGAACGGTACGCCATTCAGGCCTAGCGACTGGATTGAGCGCATTTCCTCAACACTCGCGCGCCTGGACCAGTCAAACCGCCTGCACTATTCACCCAGTGTCCAACCATGCATCATCAAGGATGAAAAATGCCTCGTAGTTGCACGCGGCCTGGAGAAATCGGACCCTATTGCTTACAGTTATGTCTTGGATTTTGCTTGGGCAAATAAATTGAGAATCCGGGAAGACCGCCGCAGGGGCAGCCGGTCCTTGCCTTTCGCCACTCTCTTTCCCGATGACGGCAACGCCTAGACCGGATTGACTGCCTAGGTCTGCATCAAATTGCTCGCCGCCGGTTGCTTCAAGGCGGTACGGCGGCATTGCAACTGCCTGGTCATATTCTCGTCATGCGATCTTAACCACTGCTGGCTAGGCTTTGTGGCGATGAAACCACAGGGAAACCCGATGCACGAAGCAACCGCACGAATACAGCAACAAACCCGCAGCCGGTTTTGGGTGGGCCTGGCGCTTGACGATGTTGAGGTGGCTGAAGCCCAGCAGCTTCGCTACCACGTATTCGCCGATGAAATGGGTGCTCGCCTTCCATCGGCCCATCTTGGCCTCGACATTGATGCCTTCGATGCCTTCTGCGATCACCTGATCGTGCGGGACAGGGAAAGCCGTGACGTCGTGGGGACCTATCGCATCCTCTCTCCATCCCAGGCCAAGAAGGCGGGCGGCTATTACTCGGAGCAGGAATTTGACCTTGTTCGCTTCCATCAATTGCGTCCGCGCATGGCCGAACTCGGACGATCCTGCGTACACCCCGATTATCGTTCGGGCGCGGTGATTGCCTTGCTGTGGAACGGCCTTGCCGATTACATGATCCATCATGGCTATGACCACATCATCGGCTGCGCCAGCGTTACCATGGCGGATGGTGGCTATGTCGCCGCCAAGGTGTACGAAAAGCTGATTGAGAAATTCCTGAGCCCGATCGATTGGCGTGCCCGCCCACGTAATCGCTTGCCGCTTGAATCACTCACTACAAGTGTCGACGCGCTGCCTCCTCCGCTCATAAAGGCTTATGTGCGATTGGGCGCCTGGGTCTGTGGCGAACCCTCCTGGGATCCCGATTTCAATACCGCCGACTTGTTGATGATGTTGCCCATGGAACGGTTGAACACGGCTTACGCGCGGCGCCTGCTGCCAGTCTGAAGGATAAACTGCCTCGCTGCATGCCCCTGCACATGGGCATGCAGCTACAATCGGGCATGTCTTTCCGTGCCCATTTCCGCCGCGCCTACCGACTTCTGCGCCTGGTCATACATGCAGGATGGGGCGTGGTATTGGTGTTGACCGTTTCAAACTGGCAAAACGCATCCCAATGGGACCTTACCATTTCCAGATGGTCTGCCAGGCTGCTGCATATTCTCGGCATACGCCTGTCTGTTGCACCACCCACCCGACAGATCGATCATGCCCTGCTGGTGGCCAACCATATTTCCTGGCTCGATATCTTCGTCATCCATGCCGCCCGTCGCGTGCATTTCGTTTCCAAAGCCGAAGTTCGGCGCTGGCCAGTCGCAGGCTGGCTGGCATGGAAATCCGGCACCCTGTTCATCGAACGTGCAAAGCGAGGGGACACTGTTCGGATCAATCGGGAGATGCGTTCCATCCTCGAACAAGGCGGCCTGGTTGCACTTTTCCCGGAAGGGACGACTTCAGACGGACGGCAAGTTCGCCGCTTCATGCCGTCGCTGCTGCAACCCGCGGTTGATCTGGCGCTCCCTGTCGTCCCTGCTGCACTCAGTTATCGTTACCCGGATGGCCGCCGCTGTGATAGCGCGAACTACATCGACCAGATGAGTTTTGCCGAATCGCTCTGGCGCATTGCAGGCGAACCTGCGATTCATGCCCATCTTGAGTTCGGCAATGCTCAAAAAGGATCTGATCGCCGCAGCCTTGCCCTGGCAGCGCAAACCGAGGTGGCTAGGATGTTAAGGAACCTCTGAACAAATCCTCCATGAACCGCGTTGGACAACAAATTTGCCCAAATGCGGGACGCCCGCGCACGGCCGAGGCAGGGCCCCTTTGGCGATGCGACCCCGGAGCGGGACGTCGGGCACGATATGCGGGCGTCCGGCATCCCCTTCGCTGCCCGATCCCCATTGTGACAGCTGGGCGACGCAACAGTGTGCCCTCGCGACGACGGTCATAGTTGAAACTACGATGCCTTGGAGCGCAACGACGCAGATGGGCATGTTGGCCACTCGTTCGAAACTGGCCCCGAGGCGCTGCTTGCGCGGGCTCGTTTTCGCGCAAACCCGGAGGGCAGTGAGTGGGCAGGCGGTCTGCTTTGTCGCACCGCTTGGCTTCGCAAAATGAATACGCCCAGCGCGGCCATGTGCGACTTGTTCAGAGGTTCCCTAGCGTGTCACTGATGGACAGGTCACCTGAACGGGCTGCCGATCCTCAAGACGCAGTGCAGTAAGCTGCCCACCCCACAGACAGCCTGTGTCCAGTGCCAAAATATCGGCACGCAACAACAGGCCTAATGCCGACCAGTGGCCAAACACGATGGGTATGCCGGCCGTCTTGCGTCCCGGCACATCAAACCAGGGCATCAGGTGGGGAGGCGGGGTGCCGATGCGGCCCTTGTGATGAAACTCCATGGCCCCCTCTGCTGTGCAAAATCGCATCCGGGTAAACACGTTGGTGATCACCCGCAAACGATCCGCCCCAGTCAGGTCATCGTTCCATATGTCTGGCACACTGCCATAGAGGCGTTCAAACAGCGCAGGGTAATCATCGCCCCTTAACGCCTGTTCCAGTTCACGGGCACGGCCAAGCGTCTGTTCCAGCGTCCAGCCGGGCCAGGTTCCAGCGTGGGTCATTAGCACCCCATGTTCGTAATGCGCCACGGGACGAAATCTGAGCCAGTGCATGAGCACGTCGCAATCCGGCGCGTCGAGAATGTCATACAGGGTATCCGACTCGTGCGTCCTGCGATGTCCAGCCCACACGCCAAGCAGGTGCAGATCGTGGTTGCCCAGCACCGTAACCGCAACGTCCTCAAGGTCATGCACATACCGCAACACCTGAAGCGATTCCGGCCCGCGGTTCACCAGATCGCCAACCAGCCAAAGGCGGTCGGGGCCTGGATCGAATTCCACCTTGTCCAGCAACTGCCGCAGAGGCGTGTAGCAGCCCTGCACATCACCAATTACATATGTCGTCATGGCATCAAGAAATCGCGTTTTCCCAATGATACAATCCCAGCCTGTTACTGGATCTAATACCTGCGAAAACCGCGGCGAGCGTTTGAAGGGCAAACCGCACGGCCGACAGAAGCTAAGTGTATGCCGGTATACATAAGGATTCCGAGCACCGCGCAACGCGGCCACTTGACTGCGCAGCAGGTTTTTGAAGGCATTTCATGTTGTCCCAACTGAACCCGTCCCAGCGCGAAGCCGCGAAATACCTCGATGGTCCACTGCTGGTGCTGGCAGGTGCGGGTTCAGGCAAAACCCGGGTTATCATCCACAAGATCGCCTGGTTGATACGCGAGTGTGGCTACAAAGCCGGTTCCATCGCCGCCATCACGTTTACCAACAAGGCGGCCCGCGAAATGCAGAAGCGGGCGGGCAATTTGCTGGAGGGCCGCAGCGGCAAAGGCCTGATCGTTACCACCTTTCACTCTCTGGGATTGCGCCTGCTACGGGAAGACGCGGAACTGGCTGGACTCAAGCCCGGTTTCTCCATTCTCGACAGCGCGGATGCACAAGGCATACTCGCCGAAATCCTACAAACCACGGATCGCAAAACCATCCGCCTGTCGGCTAGCCGCATATCCCAATGGAAAAACGGTCTGCGCTCCCCTGACCAGGCACTCGCATCAGCGGAAAATGATACCGATATTGCCTGGGCCAGACTTTATGACCGTTATGCCGCGGCCCTGTCTGCCTACCAGGCAGTTGACTTCGACGATCTGATTCGCCTGCCCGCGGCCTTGCTTGAAACCCATACTGAAGTCCGGGACAAATGGCAAAACCGCATGCGCCATGTGCTGGTGGACGAATATCAGGACACCAATGCGGCGCAATATCAAGTCCTCAAACTCATCACCGGTCCGCGAGCCGCATTCACGGCTGTGGGTGATGACGATCAATCGATCTACGGCTGGCGTGGTGCTTCTGCCGACAATCTTCAGGCGCTGACAGAAGATTATCCCCATCTGAAAGTTATCAAGCTGGAGCAGAACTACCGCTCCACGGTGCGCATTCTTAAGGCTGCCAATGCGCTGATCTCCAACAATCCCAAGCTGTTTGAGAAAAAGCTTTGGAGCGAACTGGGTATCGGCGACGCCATCCAGGTAGTGGCGGCCAGAGATGATGCGGCCGAGGCAGAATCCATCGTGATTCGGCTGGTGAATCACAGGTTCCAGCATCGCACGCGCTACCGTGATTACGCAGTACTGTATCGTGGCAATCACCAGGCCCGTATTTTTGAGCAGGCCCTGCGCAACGAAAAAATCCCCTATCGATTATCCGGCGGGCAATCGTTTTTTGACAAAGCAGAAATCAAGGACATCACCGCCTGGCTGAGATTGATCGCGAATCAGGATGACGATCCCGCTTTCATTCGCGCCATCACGACCCCCAAACGTGGCGTAGGCGCGACTACTCTGCAAAAGCTCGGGGAGATCGCGGCAAAGAA
This sequence comes from Thiobacillaceae bacterium, assembly GCA_049578545.1. GTDB lineage: Bacteria > Pseudomonadota > Gammaproteobacteria > Burkholderiales > Thiobacillaceae > DASQBT01. Next base: position 216,102 of record JBAUMF010000027.1, on the reverse strand, counting down.
TCACGCCTCGCTATTTGAAGCCGTGTATTCGGTCGCACTCACCCAAGCTCTGGGATCTCGTCAATTGGAATCGTTGAATGAGTTTACGGAATTCATCAACCGGATCAGTCATCGGGCCACGCGAGAGCCCGCCCCGCAGGTACTGGATGACCTGATGGCGGCAATTGGTTATGAGACCCATTTATACGACACAGAAGAGCCGCGCAGTGCCGAGAGCAAGTGGAACAACGTACGTGACTTCATCGACTGGCTAAGAAACCGGGCGCAGGAAAATGGCAACAATTTGCTGGAACTGACCCAGACTGTGGCACTCATTACCCTGCTGGATGAGCCGGATGATGGCGATGTAGATGCCGTCAAGCTTTCCACTTTACATGCCGCCAAGGGCCTCGAATTCGATCATGTTTTTCTGGTTGGCCTGGAAGAAGGCATTCTTCCACACCGCGAGGCCGTGCAGGAAGACCGTCTGGAAGAGGAACGCAGGCTGATGTATGTCGGCATTACCCGAGCGCGAAAGAGTCTGACGCTATCGCATTGTGAACGGCGCAAACGCGGTAAGGAATGGCTTGCCTCCGAACCCAGCCGGTTCATTGATGAGATGGGCGATGACATCCGCCACCCCGATAAACTCGACGATCAGGCAACCAGGCAGAATGGCAAGGCGCGACTGGCCATGCTCAGATCGATGCTGGCGGATGCTTGAATCAGTGGGGAAGTTCAGCCGCCTTGGCTTTGGTGGACAATGCCTTGGAAGCCTTCTCCGTTTGCGCGGGCTTATCAGGCAAGGCAATGGTCATCTTCATGTTGATCTTCTTCTCTTCCGGCATTTCCGCCTGTTGCTGGGACAACTGGCGCGCCTCGTCCTGCATGGCTTTCAGTTGATCCGGCTTGAGCTGGTAGGCAACACTGTCGCGCGCCTTGGCGGCATCTTCGACACCCTGTGCCGCTGCCAGGTTGAACCAGAGATAGGCCTTGGCCTTGTCCATCTCCACGCCCGTGCCAAACCGATACAAATCGCCAAGGGAATACTGTGCAGGGGCATAGCCTCTGTTCGCGGCCTTGTCGATCCAGGCAAAGGCCGCCTGAAAATCCTGCACCACACCGCGCCCCTCAAGCAGCGCCAAACCTAATCGATATTGTGCTTCCACAGAACCATGTTTAGCGGCTCTGGCTAGCCAGATTGCCGCTTCCTTGGGATTCTTGATGAAGCCATCACCCTCGGCATAGCGCAGGCCCATTTCCAGCTCGGCCTGAGCATCGCCCGCCTTGGCCCGCTGATAGACGGCGTCCTGAGGAGACAATCCATCAGTTGCCGATCCACCCGGCCTGCCAGGCATCTGCCCGACCAACATGCCCAGCCCGCCCACTATCAAAAAGGCCAGCACTGCTGGCTTGGCGTAACTTCTAACCCAAAAGCGATGGCGGCACTTTTGACAGCGCATGGATTTGGCGAACAGCAATTTACCCAGACCATCACTGGCGTGTGGGGAGGAACCTCGAACCTTATCGCTGCCACAGTGTGGACAAACCAGTTCCATCTCTACTTGGCTTTGCTCACCATGTAGTCAACCGCAGCTTTTACGTCCGCGTACGTCAGACTGGCGTTGCCGCCCTTGGCGGGCATTGCGTTCTTGCCCTTAACGGCACTGGTGTAGAGCACCTCAAATCCCGTCTTGATGCGGGGCGCCCAAGCCAGCTTGTCGCCAAACTTCGGCGCGCCGGCCACCCCCCCTTCATGACAGGCCTTGCAGGTGGCCTCATACACCTTTTTGCCCTTCGCCAGTTCTGTGGCATCAGGCGCCGCCGGAGCGGCTGCAGCAGCAGCGACAGCAACCGGCGCAGGTGCGGGAGCAGCGGGCTCCTTGAATTTTGCGCCCGATGCATTGGCCATATAAACAATGGCACGTGTTACCTCTGTATCTGAAAGATCAGGGTTGCCACCCCGCGCCGGCATCTGCTTGAAGCCTTCCAGCGCGTGTTTGGTCAGAGTGTCCAGGCCTTGGGCAATCCGGGGTCCCCAGTCTGCCTTGTTCTGATATTTGGGTGCGCCCAGCGCGCCGCTGCTATGACACGCTGTACAAACAGCTTCGTAAACTTCCTGTCCGGTTTTTTCAACTTTGGGTGCGTTGGCATCAACCACTTCCAGGCTGGCGAAGGGCTTGATATTGTTTTCCACCACTTTGGCCGCCTGCTCAGGCGTTTCTGCATCGATTTGTCTTCCCTGAATCCCGGAAATCAACTGAATGATAAGAAAAATGGCAATCAGCGGAGCGAACAATCCAGCTACCACGGAAATCATTATTTCCTGGGGTGAGACCTGGCTCATTTTGGCGTTATCGGCCATGATTAGGAAGTCCTCGATAAACGTCTAAAAGCTGGAATTATAAGGAAAAGCCCCGTATCGCGAAACAACTCAATCAGGAACCCGGCTGGACTGCAAATGGCAAACCCGCTATTCTTGCGCGTCTTGGCGCCCGTAGCTCAGCTGGATAGAGTACTGCCCTCCGAAGGCAGGGGTCGCACGTTCGAATCGTGTCGGGCGCGCCAATTTTTCTTATGAAAAATCAGCGCCTTCTGTTGGACGAGGTTACCGCGAGGATAGCCGGGAATCGTTGCCGGCACAATCTTGGCACACTGGAGAAAGGACCAGGGTACAAGATGGCAACCATTCGCGAAAAAGGCCCGTATCAATGGCAGGTGCAAATCCGCCGCAAGGGCTGGCCCTTCCAGAACGCGACCTTCCGCACGAAGCGTGATGCCGAAGCATGGGCACGCAAGACCGAATCCGACATGGATCGCGCGCTGTTCGTCGATCAGTCGGAGGCACGGGAAACCACACTCCGCGATCTGATCGAAATCTATCTGCGGGACGTGACGGACCATCGTCCGAGTGAATGTTCGCGCATATCGGAGACCTGTCGGTTGAAGCGCTTCCTGAAGACCGAGCGCGCTCTGTGTTCCTACGCGGTCTTCAATCTCAGAGCCGAGCATTTCGAGGATTACCGCGACCGGCGTCTCGCGCAACCCAAGAAGAATGGCAGGACCATTGCGGCTGGCACGGTCAAGCGCGAGCTGACCATGCTCAAGCGCGTCATCGATTACCGCAAGCGCCGGCTCGGGATTCTCGTCAATCCGGTCAACGCCGAAGACGTGAAGCGCCCCGCCGTCAATGACGAGCGCGATGTGCGGCTTTCGATCGAAGAGCGCGACCGCCTGTTGCAGGCCTGCGATGATGCGCGCAATCCCTGGCTCAGGGCGTTCGTCGAACTCGGGTTCGAGACCGGCGCGCGGCGCGGGAATCTTCTGCGCCTCGCGTGGGACGATGTGAACTTCGGGTGCCGCACAGCACTGCTGCGCGGGATCAAGAACAGCCGCCGGCCGGAGAAGGTCATCAACCACGTCATCGGCCTGACGCCGCGCGCGGTCGAAGTCCTCAAAGGATTGCAGCGCACGGATGCGCGCGTGTTTCCGATGACGGAGAATGCGTTCCGGCTCGCCTTTAACCGGGCGCGGAGCAGGGCCGGCGTGGAGCATTTTCATTTTCACGACACACGCCATGAGCGCATATCGAGCCTGTTCGAGGCCAACTGGTCGATGATTCAGGTGATGGCCCAGACCGGCCACCGCGACCCGAAATCCGTCAAGCGCTATGCCAATCTCACCGGCGAGTACCTGGCCGATGAGCTGGCGAAGCTGGAGCAGAGAAAAGCCGGTTGAGCGTCGATTGCCTGGAACTCAGCGCCGAGCCTGCCGCGCCATTTGCTCGGCGATGGTGGGCCGTCCACGCCTGCGCGCGCGTTCCCTCACCGCCGGCGGGGCCTGCATGGGTGCAGGTTCGCGGTGCTGATCGACAAAGGCTTCGAGGTCCTTGACCGCGAAGAGGGTGCGCCTACCGATCCTGGTCGTGCGCGGCCCGCGGCCTTTGTAGACGAGGTCGCGCAGGGCAGCGCGAGAGAGGGAGAGCGCTTTCGCCGCCCCTTCGTAATCGAGGAGCAGGACCGGAGCGCCAGTGGGTTCGTTGTGAAGAGCTTCGTTCATGAGGCCAGTATCGATGCCCGGGGACGGGATTTCCTCGCGTCAACATCGCGAGCTGCAAGCGCAAGCTGCCGTTCAGCGATATGCCAGTACGCGCAGAAACGGCAGATCAGGATGGTCTTGGCAACGGGGCCGATTTCCGCGTATGTTGAAACAGATCGGATCAGTGAATCCGCCGCCATGCCCTAAAAGCCCGGCGGGCGTGGAGTGAGTGCGCGCTGGCGCATCACGGCGGTGATGTTCTCGATTGTGCTGAGCACGTCGCGGCGCTCTTCGGAGCCGATAAGGCTGCACGCGAGATCGTAGTGCGCCTTCCGCAGGAGAGTTTGGAGTTCGAGATTGCTGCGATGTTGCAGCTCTGACTTCGTCAAGACCGTGGACATGGAATTCTCCTCTGTTGTCCTCGCGGCCCCGACCATCAGGGCCGTTCATGCGGTCCCAGAGTCAGAATCAACAGCAGGACGGCCCGCCATGGGCGGCGGGCGCGAAGCAAGGACAGGAAGAGGAGAAGGCTGGCTGCGGCGCTGGCGCAGGCAGGCGTCAAACAGCGTCAGGGAGCGGAGCCAAACCGAGCGCGAAAGAGCACAACGGAGAGTGGCAGTCAGCGACGGCGCACCTTACGACGACAAAGTGCATTCACCTGTATCCAGGAGCGCTGAATGCTGAGCCGGATCACAATCCATCTTTCCAAATATTTAATACCTTGAGTTGTAATATGGTAATTATCGCAGCTACTCAGGGAGATTATTTGAAGCCATAGGGGAGGCCCATGACGCACAAGTCTGATCCCATTGTCGAAATCGACTACAAATCCCTCGGCACGATCGCGCTCGACGAGCTGAAACAGGCGATCTGGGAAGACATCGAAGCCCTCAAAGACCATTTCGGCGTCTCGTACGTCACCGGCGTCAAGCTTCTGGTGCGCGCCACCAATGAGTTCGGCGATCCGCTGGTGGTCAAGCGGCTATCGACCGGCGCTGCCGTCAAACACATCGACACCCACCACTATCGTCCGGCTTGTCTGGATTACAAACTGTAGGGAGGGAGATCATGAAACAGCCCTGCTATCTCGGCCTTGAAGACGCCTGCCAGGTGCTCGCTGAAATGGGAGTCCATTTGAGCCTGCGCCAGATGCAGCGCGCCGCCGAACAGGACGCGCAGGGACGGCGCAAGCTGCCGTTCTTTGTCGATCCGATCGAAGGCAAGCTCAAGATCGAAAAGGAAGATTTGCTCAGTGCCTATTTCAGGCGGCAAGTCGAGGCACAGAGAAACTTGAGGCCAAACTAAAATAGATTGGGACAGAATACCCGCAAAACTTGCATTATTGCTCGTTTTTATTGCATGCTTCCTCATGGCAGACATAAGAAAAAGAACAGGCGCCAAGGGCACAACCTATCAGGTCAGATACCCCGACACGGGTTCCAAAACCGGCTGCGCGTACAAGACATTTGAGACGCTGAAACAGGCGCGCGCCTTTCGTGAAAGCGGCAAAGCAAAGAGAGCCGGAACGGCGCGCGCTCCCGGCGGCATCGCGTCTGTCGCTGACGGTTTGAGGAAATGGCTGGAGGTCTGCGAGAAGGAGGGCCGGCATGGCCGCGATCCGGTCACGTCCTTCACCCTCAAGGGATACGAATATCGGGCGCACGTCATCAATGAATACCCGTGGCCGAAGCCACTGCGCGAATTGACCGCGCCCGATATTATCGAGTTCCGGTCGTGGCTGTTGAAGCACTATCCGCGTTCGATGTCTTCTCATGTCCTGTCGAGCTTTCACTCGATGATCCGTGAAATGATGGTGCGCGGTGTGTTACCGCACGACGTGGCGGCAGGCATCTCGATCCGTGAACAGTCCCGCTACAAGGAGCCGGTGGTGATCCCCTCCGAGCAGGACGTGATGGCGTTGCTTGGTGCTGCCGACAGGCTGGCGAATTCGAAGAACCGCCGGACGCAGCGCACGTGGGAACGCTATCGGCCCATGCTGTATCTTGCGGTGGATACCGGGATGCGTCCTCAGGAATATCTCGCCGTTGCAGACGACAGTGTAAGGGACGAGAGGGTCGAGGTTTCACGCGCGATCGAGCGCAGCGGCCGGAAGCTCTCCGTGCCCAAGACGGCCGCGGGACGGCGCGTCATTAACCTGAGCCCTGATGTTTACAGAATGGTCCGCCACTATGCGGATCACCATTCAGAGCCCAATGACCATGATCTTATCTTCCCGACTGCCAGCGGTCGCTGGCAGTTGCCGGAGAACTGGCGCAATCGCGGCTTCGCCGCCGCGTGCATGGAAGCCGGACTGATGGTCACGGAAAAGGTGGACGGCAAGAAGGTCGAGAAGCCGAAATACGTTCCCTATGATCTTCGCCACTTCTACGCCTCGGCGCTCATCGCACAGCGGCATGACCTGAAGACCATTCAGGCCCTGATGGGGCATGAAGACATCAAGACGACGTTGAACGTCTACGGCCATTTGCTGGCGCGCGCCGCGGAAGCGCGGCGCACGGAAGGGATGCTTTCTTCCCTTGCCGCGAATTGATGTGGCAAATCTGTGGCGAGATGGCAAATTCATCCTGATATAGCAATTGATTTTATTCCCTGTCACGGAAGAGGTCGCCGGTTCAAGTCCGGTCGCTCGCGCCACTTTAAAATCAATAGCTTAGCAGACTTTAGTTTTCCGTATTGTCTCCAAACTGTCGATTTTTGCCACATGAACCCCATCGGCTGTAACCCGCAGAATTCCGCCATTCTCCGTTTTGCTCTTTGTGGCGCTGTGGCGAGTTTGTGGCGAGAGTCTTACCGAGAATGTGCGAGCGCCTTATTGCGAATCGACCCTGTACACTGCCGACGAAGCCGAGGCCGCACGCTCCTCGTCAGCGCGTGCGCTTTCATCCGGAGGGCGCCATGAAGGATGCACAGCTTACGCTCCGCCGGGCCTGTAGTCCCGGCCATCCGGTAACGATCCTTTTCGCAAACCCCCGATTGACGGCGGAAGCTCCGCACCCGTCGGAGGGACGGGCCACGGCCGAAGCCTTGGCCCGGTTTGTTCCTGGCGCTCTCGCTCAACTCTGCCCCTTCAGCTTCGCTTTTTCCCCCGCACTAGCGCCGCGTTCTTGGAAGGCAAACAGCGCCAGAAGGCGCTTGAAGGTTACCCTGCACTCCTATAGCAAGGCCGCAAAGATTCCCCTTTATAGTGAAAAATAGCAGTTGTAATGTACTTACATGTATATAATAATGTATAAAGTTCTCGTTTTACGTGATAAAATGTGTTTGTAATATAGTATGCTCGATTCGAAAGACGCATTGCGGCCCCGCAGAGCCAGGCTCGCTGCTGTTATCAAGGCGGCGGGAGACGTTGTGCGCATCGGAGATGCGGTCCGGGCGTTGGGTATTTCACGCAAACAGGCGGCAAAGCTGTTGTCCCGCTGGGCCGCGCAAGGCTGGCTCCGGCGCGTTGGCACCGGAACCTATGTGGCCGTCCAGTTGGAGTTCCTCGATGCCGAGACGGTCGTTCAGGACCCATGGATTCTCGTTCCGTCGCTGTTTGCCCCCGCCTATATCGGCGGGCGCACAGCCGCCGAGCACTGGGACCTGACCGAGCAAATCTTCCGGGACGTGGTCGTTTTCACGGCGCGTCCGGTCAGGGTCAAGACCGTAGAGCGTCAGACTGCCGTATTTACGCTCAAGCATATCCGCCAGGACCAGATATTCGGCACCAAGCCCGTTTGGCGCGGGCAAACCAGAGTCGATGTCTCCGACATTCACCGGACCATGGTCGATATGCTCGATGATCCGGCGGCAGGCGGCGGCATCCAGCATGTCGCCGATTGCTTCATGCAATACATGCAAAGGCCGGACCGCGATACCGCGAAGCTTGTCGAATACGCTGATCGCCTTGGCAACGGGGCCATATTCAAGCGGATGGGTTTCCTTGCCGAACGGCAGCCAGAGGGCAAGTCGTTAAGGGATGCCTGCAAGGAGCGTCTTACCAAGGGCTACGCCAGCCTTGACCCTGCCCTTGATTGCCGCCGTCTTATCACGCGCTGGCGCTTGCGGGTGCCTCAACACTGGATCAGCGAGCCGGGCACATGATCGGCAAGCGCGAGATGCTCGATACCGCGAGCGCGGTCAGCCTCAACCCGCATGTTGTCGAAAAGGACTACACACTCGGCTGGGCACTGGCCGGTATCTATGCGCATGGCGAGCTTGCCGAGAGCTGGGTGTTTAAGGGCGGAACCTGCCTCAAGAAGTGTTTTTTTGAAACCTACCGCTTTTCTGAAGACCTCGATTTCACCCTCCTGGACCCCGCGCATCTTGATGCGGCGTTCCTTCAGCGGGTTTTCGGCGAGATATCCGAATGGATTTACGCGCAAAGCGGTCTGGAGTTCCCTGCCGATTCCCAGGATTTCGATATCTACCGAAACCCGCGCGGCAATCTCAACTGCCAGGGCAAGCTGAGTTATCGAGGCCCGGTTTCTCCCGTGGCAGGTGGCATGCCGCGCATAAAACTGGACCTTACGGCTGATGAGCGTCTTGTTCTGCCGCCGGTGCGCGTGCCCATCTTTCATCCGTACAGCGATGCGCCGGAGGGTGGTATCGAAGTGCTGGCCTACGCCTATGAGGAAGCCTTTGCCGAAAAGGTGCGGGCGCTGGCCGAGCGCACGAGGCCGCGTGATCTCTATGATGTCATCAACCTGTACCGCAACACCGAGGCGCGCCCGTCTCCTGCCGTGTTGCTTGATGTCCTGCGCCAGAAATGCGAATTCAAAGGCATCGGCGTCCCCCGGCTGGCTGATCTCGAACAGCATAAGGATGCCCTGGAAGGCGGTTGGGAAACGATGCTGCGCCATCAGCTTCCCGCCTTGCCGCCGGTTCATTCATTCTGGAACGCGTTGCCGGAATTTTTCGCATGGCTTGTTCGCGGCGAAGCGCCGGTTGCACCGGCAGCCTACGCTCTCGGACAGGGCGAAACCGTCATACGCGAGCGCTCACTCAGGCTGCCTATCCGGGTTTCAGCACAGGCGCATATCGAGGTCATCCGCTTTGCCGCCGCGAACCGGCTCTGTGTTGACCTGAATTACCTGGGATCGACCCGCCGCATCGAGCCGTATTCCTTAAGACGGACCCGGGACGGCAACATCGTCCTTCACGCATGGAACGTCGATAAGGATGAACACCGCAGCTATCGTATCGACCGCATCGAGGGCGCGCGCACAACCGATCAGACCTTCTCGCCGCGTTACGCCGTCGAGTTGACGCCGTCCGGTCCGGTTTCCATTCCGCCCACTCAGAGAACTTCAACAACCACAGTTTTCGGCGGTATGGGCGGCTTGCGCTCCCCATCGGGCACCGCTCGGCGTCGTGCCGCTACGCCGCAGGGACCGACTTACATCTACCAATGCGGCGTATGCGGAAAGAAATTTCGCAAGAAGACGCAGTCCAGCACCCTGAACAAGCATGAAGCGCCGGGCGGCTACCCCTGTTCAGGACGCACCGGCTTTCTCGTGGATACTCAATACTAGCTGGCCTGGCATATCAGAATGAGGCAGCAAGGCTGGTGAGGTATCCATTGTCAGCTTCTGCTTGTTCTCCATCTTCTCCTTCTTCTTTTTCTCCAACCTCAGTCTCCGGGCGAACCCGCCCACGTTGTCGGCGGGCCGGGCTCTACTCCGCTGGCGCTCCGCCGGGCCTGTAGTCCCGACCGCAGCCTGCCCCTGCGGAGGCAGGGGGTAACGATCCCTTTCGCGAACCCCTGATTGACGGCGGCAGCTTCGCACCCGCCGGAGTGCCGGGCCACGGCTCAAGCCCAGGCCCGGTCTTTTTTGTCGCTCCCGCTCAAGGCTGCGCCTTCAGCTTCGCTTCGTTTTCCTAGTGGGCTCCGCCCCCCGCGACGGCAAGGGTGAAGCTCCGCCTTCTCAGGCGGGTATCCCCAACCTTCCTCCGCCTTCGGCTCCGTGCAGGCCGGGTGATCCCCCTCCCGCCTGAACGCCCTTGACCTTTGCTACCCCCGGTCTCGCCGACGGGCATCGGGTGCATGTGCACGTGCACTGCAACCCGAACCCTTCATTTTGAGAGGAGCAAAGACCATGACCAACGCCAACGCCGACCGCAAGGACGTTTACACTCGTGTCACCGACCGCATTGTTGCCGACCTTGAGCAGGGAATCCGCCCATGGATGAAGCCCTGGAACGCCGAACATGCCGCCGGAAGGATTTGCAAGCCCCTGCGCCATAACGGCCAGCCCTACAACGGCATCAATGTCCTGATGCTTTGGTCCGCCGCCATGGAGCGTTGCTACAGCGCGCCCATCTGGATGACCTTCAAGCAAGCTCAAGAGTTAGGAGCCCATGTCCGCAAAGGGGAGCGCGGGGAACTGGTCGTGTATGCCAACACCATCAACCGCATGGAAGAAGACGAGAAGACCGGGGAGGAGATCGACCGGGTTATTCCCTTTATGAAGGGGTACACCGTGTTTAACGTCGAGCAGATCGAAGGCCTTCCCGCGCATTACTACCAACTGGCCGAGCCGGTCCTTGATCCCGTGCAGCGCATCGCCCAAGCGGAGGAGTTCTTCTCCGCCACCGGAGCCACTATCAGCCATGGCGGGAATCAGGCTTTCTACACGATGGCCGACAACCGCGTGCAGATGCCGGCGTTCGAGAGTTTCCGGGATGCGGAAAGCTACTACGCTACGCTGGCCCATGAAATGACCCACTGGACTCGCCACCCGCAACGGCTGGAGCGCGATTTCGGGCGCAAGCGCTGGGGCGATGAAGGTTACGCGATGGAGGAACTTGTCGCCGAGATTGGTTCCGCCTTCCTCTCTGCCGATCTCGACCTGTCGGTGGAGCCGCGAGAGGATCATGCCTCTTACATCGCCCATTGGCTCAAGGTGCTCAAGGACGACAAGCGGGCGATCTTCACCGCCGCCGCCCACGCGCAGCGCGCCGCCGATTACCTGCACGGATTGCAGCCGGTCGCGGTTCAGGAGGCGGCAGAATGACCCACCCGACACGCTTGTCATCAAGCCTGTCCCCGCGAAGGCGGGGAGCCGCCGCCTATCCCTGGCGCGACATCGTCGAATTGCGCCGGCAGCAGATCGCGGCATGGGGACTTGCCCCGCCCACGAGTGGGGGGCGTCAAGGCCGGACCAACCGGCCCTGTTTGCACTCAAGGAAGATTGCCGCCCGGCCAGCCAGCGCACCGTCGCCGGCCGCTATTGCGATCCGAGTTTGCTAGACTGTCTGCGGCGAAATTGAACGGAAACCGACAGGAAACTAGAGCCATGCCTTACCTGTATTTTGACTGGGGCCATTGTCCGGCGCGCGTGCTGTTCGAAAACGAACGGCCCGTGAAATGCGAAATCTGGGACCCGGTGAATAGCACGCTTTATGAGGATATGAGGTTCCTCGAAGGCCTCGGTATCGATCCGGAACGCGGCCTTCTGCATGACGAGTACGTGGTGTCCGAAGAGGCCTTTAACGCGCTCCTTCAACAGCGGCTCAGTGAACGCGACACACCGCCGGTGCGCATCGGCTCAAAGCCCGACGATACCAAGTGAACGACGGCAACGGCGACGTGACGGATGCCGTGTAGCGCCGCCGCTTAGTTGCCATTGGCGAAGCACCGCGGCACGCCTGATCTGCGATCTTTGCTGCGTGTCTCTGCCTTCAGCGGTTTTCTCAAGCATGGACGCTGCGTTTTAGCCGGGCGCGCCCCGGCATCAATCCAGAGATTCTTTCGTTTTCGGGTTTCCCTGACGTGACCCTCCCGAAACGAACAGAATCTTGGGTGACCCCGTGGCTTCTCCGCCCGGCTGTTCTCTCCGCACTTTGAGAAAACCCTCAGTGAAAGGAGAGACACCATGAAACTCTTGACCGCAGACATCCGCGAAAAACTGCTCCGCAACGGGCGCGTCCGCCAGCAATTCGAGCTGGACGACGAAGCCGAGCCCGACTTCCTGCCCGTCGTGAAACTGTTCACGCCCGACGCCGGCTGCACCTGGCTTCTGACCGAGATCGATCCGGACGAGCCCGACATCGCCTTCGGGCTTTGCGACCTTGGCGTCGGCTGTCCGGAACTTGGTTCCGTCAGCCTGTCGGAGCTGGAATCCGTGCGCGGCAGGCTGGGCCTGCCGATCGAGCGCGACCTGCACTTCATGGCCACCAAGACGCTATCCGCCTATGCCGACGAGGCGCAGGCACATGGCGCAATCAAAGCGTGAGGGTGCGCACATGGAACAGTCTTATCAGAGCGAACAATTCGTCTGGCGGGGCATCACCATCGAGGTTCGCTATTGCCCGGACTGGTCGTGCGCTTATCGCGAGGTATACGGCTATCCGATCGCCCATCTGGAGATCGAATCCGTCAATCCGCCCAAAGCCCAATTGCCAATGACGGAAACCGGCTACCGGTCGCATTTCATCGGCGCGCCGGTGATCGATGACGAAGGCGGGCCGCTCGCCTTCGTCCGCGCCTGGCTCGACAAGGCTGCCGATACGCCGGAATGGAAATCGCGCGAGGCCGCGGCGCGGCAATTCTCGTTGTTCTGAGAGTGGCGCTTAAAGGCCGCGTTCCGGCCCGGCATCGCGGCTGCGCTGCCCGAATTCCTGCGTGATGGAACGCTCAATCCGCGTCTCTTCGCGCTCGATCGCGCTCCAGCGCGTGCGCTCCTGCGTTTCCGTCAGCCGCTCGTACTCTTCGCGATCATGCCGCGCGCAAATTTCGTTCGCGGCATCGAAAGCAAAACGCAGGTCGTCCTGCGCAACCTGGCAGGCTTCGATCCGCTCGTTATAACCCTGTTCGATGGTTTCACGCTGGTCCAGCCATTGCCGGCGCATTTCGCGGTATTCGCGCTCGACATCGCGCGGAGCCGACAGGCCGAATGACGGCGCTGGCTCAGGCTTGTAAGCGACGCGGTCGCGCATCTGGTCCCATTTGCGCTCGTGCGCTTCCAGCGTCTGCCGCTTCTGTTCGGCAATCCGCGCCTGCTCCTGCGCCACGCGCCCGATCGCCTGCTGCTGCGCTTGCAGGTCGCGCTCGCGCTGCTCCTTGTGGGACGCGAACAGCGCTTCGCGTTGTTGCGCGAAGCGCTGCTCCACCCGCCGCTCGGCTTCCTGCCGCAGGTTGCGATCCGGTTCGCGGGGCATTTGACGATCTCCCGCGCCTTATACGGTTTCGGGGATCGCACCCGGCTGGTCGCCCCATTCGTCGGCGGGCCTCAGAGGCGTACCCTGACCCCGGCGCGCGAAGGCGTCGAGCACGTCGTCGCAGGCTTTCAGGCGCGTCGCGATAGCGACGGCTTCCTTTTGGCCGTACACCGTCATGATGTCGTTCCGCTGTCCGAGATAATCGAAAGAAACGTGGAATGACTCCGCATACCAGCGCTGCTTCTGGTACGGCTTGTGCGCGAGCTGGGCCTGCTGCATCTGGTATTCGTTTGCGGCCTGCTCGGCCTGCAACCAGTCGTGCGGAAGCAGCGCGAAACGGTGCGGCAATTGCCGGTCGTAATGTTTCCAGCCAAAGAAGCCCCGCACGCTAAAGCGCTGCTCCGTCAGCATCAGCCTGACGCGTTTTCTGAAGAAGGAATCCAGCGTCTGGTGCAGCACAATGCCGCCGATAACGGGAATGATGATTGCCGCCGCCAGCATTCCCGCGTCGGGATGGTCGGCGTTGGCCACATTCAAGAGTGCATAGCCGATGCCGGCGATGGTTCCGAGCTTGGTGAGGAAGCTGACGGCCATGGCGCGCATTGGCGTAAGGATGCGCGGCTCGACGTGAAATGCGGGATTGCCGCCGCGATCGCTGGTTTGCCAGGTCCTGGGCTTGCCGGCGAAGGGCGAACGGAGTGTTTGTTTCATAAAAATGCTCCTGTCGGAAAAAACAGCGGCCCGGTTCCGCCGGACCGCCGCGTTTCATTACTTGCCGGACTTGCCGGAATTCCCGGAATTGCCGGAGTTCGGCTTAGTCGTGGATTTGTATCCCGCCACGTAAGCCTGCCGGACCTGCCAGGTGCTGTTTGAGTGGTTCGAGGCGCCCTTGCCGCTACTGGCGTGCTGGGCGCCCTGGCGCCATGCTTTGCTGCTGTTGCTCATGGATTTATCTCCGTTGCGTCTGCCATTTGCAGACACGGGTAATGTAGACTTCCGTTCAGGATGGATTCCTCGCGCCAACCTCGCGGGCGCGGTTTTGGTGGACTAGAGGCGCCGTGCGATATTCCGATTGGCAATTGAACCGCTTGCGTGACGCGTTGCGGGCCTATCACAGGTTCGGTCGCGATCCCGTCGATGGCCGCCGCTATAACTGGAAGGATGTCAGCGAGGCGATCAGCGTCTCGACAGATGTGGACGTGCCGGCCGAGCGGCTGCGGCAGTTTGTGGAGGGGATCAGAAGGCCCGACGGCGGACGGCGATTCCTGACAATGCAAGACGACCGGCTCGAAGCCATCGTCAAGTTCGCAACGCATGAGGATAACGCGCTGATTACGGAAGCGGAGCTGCGGGAACATGCGCCGTCATGGCACGCGGCGCAGCGTCTACTCGAATATCTTAAACAGGCCTTCGATACCGTGCGCATCCTCCCGCCGTCGACGATCGAAGGAACCTACCGTAGCAATCGGTGGGAGCCGCCCTACACGAACCAGCAAGACTTTGTCGTGCGCGACCTGACCTTGCAGCGTGCATCCGAAGATGGATTGATCCATATCGTGCAGACAGAGGATTTTTACGATGACACAGCAATGGTGCTATTCGATGAATGGTCACAGCAAGAACGCGACGAGGAGCGCAACAGCCGCGTCACCTATGGCGGATGGGCAATCCTCACGCCCGAAGACAATCTGCTGATGTTCCTGAAGAACGAGCGTAACGGACGCAATTGCTATTATCTAACTGTCGCTTCCGATTTTTTGCACGCTTCGCAGAGTCCACTAGGAAGGCTTGCGTTGCTCCGTCATGACTATCCACTGGAACTGGAACTGGAACAGGTAGAGGAACGCTACGATGAGGTGGGGCGCAAACAATTCTCCGCCATGCTCGAAGCGGTCGGCGACAACATCATGCTGTTCAAGCGGATTGCCTAGTAATGCCCACGCTGGAAGCACAAAAAACCGCTACCGCCGAAGGAATCGCGCTCAGCATCGCACAGTTCCGCGAACGTATCGAATCACGTCGCCGTCGTGCGTGGCTGCCTGATCCGGGCAAAACGGTTCTGGAAAGACGCAAGCACTGGCAGGACATGGCGGCGCAGCGCGCGCAACGCATCGAGGCCGGCGAATATATCGGCGACGAGCTGCTGCCCCAGCTTCGCGACGACAGGGCGATGAACGCCCTCGGTCGTGAATTCCTGAAAGCGGCGGAGCGCGGCAACGCGCCGATGGTGGGCGCGTTCATCGAGGAAGGATTCCCCACCAATTATCAGGATCGGCAGAGTGAGGAGACCGCGCTGCACATTTCTGCCGCCGTGCACGCACGCAAAGTGTTGCGCGTTCTGATCGAGAGCGGACTGTGCAATTACCTGCTGCGCGACAAAGGCGGACGGCTTGCCTCGGAACTCGCCTATCTGTTCGGGCACGACCCGGCAGTGGCGCGCCTGCTTGGCATCAAGGAATGCAAGCAGGCCGAAGCACAGGGGATTACGCTGACGCGCCGCCCTCAGCTTTGACGCGCCTTGTTCATGGATGCCTGAAGAATCTGAAGTAGAAAGCAAGGAACACCAGGACAATGCCGATATTCACTGTCAGGCGTTCCCAAAACCGGTTTTTGAAGAATGCGAAATCCACGCCGACGATGACGGCTGCCATCGCCAGCACGTAAAGCACGCTGACTATCCTTTTGCCCATTCTCGGCAAAAATTCTCAGATCACTAATTCCCGTTCCTGTCGGTCACTGCGCGAGAAATGCCCGGGTTGACTTCGTCCGGCGACAGCAGACCGTGCAGATCCATGCTGGCATGCGGCTCAAGAGGCTCGACTATAGCTAAGTCCTAACCCACTGCACCTATTGTAAATAGCCGCCATTGATTGACGTATTCCAACATTTTATATTATGAATTCTATAAGCAGTGGGCTCTCCCATATTTAGGACGTGTTTAGCGTTTCCCGTCCTGATTTCTCCAGGCCGACCTGTAAAACCACACGGCAACCGAACAACGCGGCACCGCGCAGGCCCTGGGCCACCGCAGGCCGTCGTGAAGAACAACAAAGGAGAAAAATCGTGTCTGCTACAGCTGATGTCACCGACCTTATTCCGGACCCCGTTCCCCGCGCCCTCGGCCGCGAGTTCATGCAAGCGGCGGAGCGCGATAATGAGCGGACCCTGAAGCGTTTCGTCGATGCCGGATTCCCGATCAATTATCAGGACCCGCTGACTGGTGAATCAGCATTGCATGCCTGCGCGGGCACGCGGGCGCACACGGTACTGCGCTATCTCGTTGGCACCGGCAAGGTCGATTATTTACTGCGCGACAAAGGCGGACGGCTTGCCTCGGAACTCGCCTATCTGTTTGGGGATGATCCGGCAGCGGCGCGCCTGCTTGGCAGCAAGGAGCGCAAGCAGGCCGAAACTCAGGGGATTACGCTGACGCGCCGTCCGAATATATCCCCTTGAAGATGCCTCGGTGCGGGCCGGCCTGATCGAAATACTCCACCCGTTGCAGGATCATCGGATCGAATCCGGCCCAGATCACCAGTTGCCTTTTCAGCCGGTCGCTGCGCGAGAAGTGCCGGCTGACTTCGTCCGGCGTCAGCAGATCGTGCAGCTCCATGCTGGCGCTGCGGCCTGACAGGCCCGATTGCGCCTGTTCCGGTCCGACCTCGCCCTGACGGGCGACCTCGATCCGGGTTTTACCGAGACGCCGCGAGACATATTCCAGCGTCTCCAGATCGTTGTTGCCGAAGAACTGGAGAATGCCGGCGTTGCCGGCGAAAGTTTCCCAACGCTCCTTATACAGTGCTTTGCCCTGACCCCAATCCTGCAGGACGACCCAGAGCTTGACGTTGAACGACGCGATTTGCCCGGCCGCGTCTTCGAGCTGGCGCATATGGCCCAGCACCGGGAATTCATCGAGGCAGACCAGCACCGGCGCGGGCGGCGTGGTCTTCTCGCGTTCCATCGCGTCGAGAAGCTGATTGATGAAGATGCGCAGCCAGCGATTGCACAGCCCCATGCGGCTTGCCGGCAGGCAGAGATAGACGCTCACGCCCTTCGGATCGCGCTTCAAGTCGGCCAGATCGAAATCATGCCCGGCCAGCACCCGGCGCATGGCCGCGTAATCCAGAAACTTGGTATGACGGCGCACGGTCGAAAGCACGCCCGCGCGCTCGTTCCCGCCCTTTTCGTAAAAGTCGCGCGCCGCGCCTTCGAGCGCGCCCGCCAGGTCCTCGGTTCTGCCGTCCTTGGCAAAGCGCGCCGCGCTTTGCAGCATCTCCTTTTCCAGCAGGTACAGCGGCTCCTCGTCTTCGCCGACCAGCGCAGCGGGTTCCTGCGTCAGCGCCGTGCGGATCAGATCGCGCACGGTGAGGAGATTGCGCCGCCCCGCGTAGCGCGGGTCCGTCGCTACATGCAGGATGACGCCTTCAATGAAATTCTTGGCGCTTTCATCCCAATGCGGGTCCTTTTCCTGTCCGCTGTGCACAACCAGCGCATCGGCGATCAGGCCGGCGTCTTCGATAATGGTCAGACTGTCGGCCCTCAGGACCGCAAGAGGGTTATAGGATTTTCGCAGATGCGCGATCCGGCGTGATGCGTTCTCGAAAGGATCGAGGACGTGCACCTTCTGCCCGAGCGCGGCGCGTCGGGCGGCGGTGATGTTGGCCAGCTCGGCCTTCGGGTCTGTCGCCAGAACGCTGCCGCGATAGAACAGCAAATTGTTGACCAGGGTGACGGACTTGCCCGCGCGCGACCCGGCGACGGTCAGGACGTGCCGGTTGTCCTCGATGCCGACAAGCTTGGGGCCGAGCGCGCCGATGAGGATTTTGCCGTCCGGATGACGAGGGTCGTAATCGAGCGCTCTACGTTCGGCGATAATTTCGGGCGTCTGCCAGCGCGCCTGTGGCGCGGTCTGTTGCTTGAGGTAGCGCGAGCTGAGTCCGCGCGGAATGTCGCGTGTGAAGTCATCGAGGAAGGAAGTCATTGCCGCGCCTTTCGTTTGCTGCCATCGTCGGGCAGGTCGAGACCATTGTCCGTGTGGCGCGGGCGCACAAACCTCGCACCAACCTCGCGTGCCGGAGTCTTCATAGCGAGCCACAAGGAGTCATCATGCTGTTGCATGACGGATGCCGACGGTGGACCGCATGCGATACCGGTTCGCGGGCTACCTGTGTGATCGGGGTTGCTTGCGCCGTTGAAAGAAGCGGGCGGTGGTTTTGCCCGGTTCGCCTGACAGGGCTTCGTTGCCCTTCGTTATGACCGGGACTGCTCTTCCTTCAGCCTTCTACCCAAAAGCCGTTTAGCAGACCGGCGGGGATGCGCTGCGGCGTGTCCTGCGCCTGCCCGCTCCATTCGGCCCTTCGTGCCTCCCGTGTTGGCGGACACGTCCCCGGCGGCCCGCTCTCCGCCTGGTACGGCTGGAATGAGCCAGTCCGTTCAACAAAGGAGAAGACCATGTCTACGACGAACCAAACGAACGAAACCGAGAACGCCCGCAGCAACGGCAAGGGCAGACTTCCGACCCACGTCGCCAAGGTGCGCCACGGCTTCGGCAAGAAGGCCACCTACGAGCGCATCGGCGTTGCCTGGCGCAACGATGACGGCTCGCTCTATGTGAAGCTGTCCGGTACGCAGGTGGTGAGCGCCCTTACGCTCTACGAGCTGGCCGATCAGGATCGGGCCGCGTCCGCCGACGCTGGCGAGGGCGCAAACGAAGAGGCAGGGGAATAACCCCCGCCTCACGGCATTCTCACTTGCGACAAGGCGCGGGCTCGACGAGCCCGCGCCTCGCTTTACATTCGCTGGCTCTTGAATCCCTCGAATCGCGGCTTGAGCCTGCACTGGAGAAAGCTCTCCAGCAACGTCAGGACACGAACGCCGACCTTCTCATCCATCAGGAAATTCACCCGGTCAATGTTCTGCCTGATCCAGTCGCCTATGGCCGCGTCCTCGACATCCACGCCAAGCAGCTCACGGTCGGCAAGTATCGAAGCCGCAAGCGTACTCATAGCGCTGCCCGGATTGTAGTGCTGGCTGGTATAACGCGCCTGACTCTTTGCCCCGACCTTGCCAACTTTCAGTACGTCCGGCCCCTTTGAGAAGACATAAACTGCCATCTTGCCGGCTGGAAGCCGCGTTGGGGGCACGTGGGGAGCTGCCAGCTCTTCAGTCACGATTGAGCCCTCCGGCAGATTGATGTCGGCGAGGCGCGCGACCGTGCGAAAATCGGTTATGGCAGCATCTGAGTTCCAGATCATGAGGATCATTTTAGTGGAGAAGCACTAAAGAGCCCTATTCCGATTCGCCATCCGTCCACAGACGAAAAAGGCGGAGCAATGGCCCCGCCGTTTTCATTTTCGGTTATCAAAAGCGCGGGCTCGACGAGCCCGCACCGCAATTTTTATGCTTCTTCTTCAGACGCCGATTCTTCCACCGTCGGCGTTATGTCCCGATAACCGGCAGGCAGCGGCTGATGGGGGACCATCGGCGCCATATGCTCGCCACAGACGAGCTTCGCCCCGTGCCGCGCCCATGCCTTCATGTCGCCGTGCGGGCAAACGTAGCGAACGCGCTTGCCGCTTTTCCTCGCCCCGTTTGCCTCTGCCCGGGCTTCCGCGCTTTTGTCGGGTTCTTCGGTCCATGAGAGCCAGGTCCCTTTGGCCAGCAGTTTCTTCACCACCCGGTCGTAAGCGCCGTCCGCGACGATGTAATGGTCCATGATGTCGCCGGTCTCCGCGCCGCCTTCCTTGCCGGTCGATGTGGGTTGCAGGCCGATCGCTTTCATCTTCTCGGCCCATTCCACATTGTGATAGCGGCCCCGGCCCGGTTTGCCGAAATGGTGCTGCCACAGATGCACCATCTCATGGGCGAGGGTGGCGAGCACCTCTTGCTGCGACCGGTCCCGGAAGTGCGAAGGATTGAGCGCGATCTCGTCGGTTAGCTTGCCATCGATGCGCCCAAAACGATCGCCACAGAAATAGCCGTAGCTCTTCTTGTGCCGCTGGAGGGTGATGAGGCAATTGGGAAGCGCACCCTCGAACAAAGCGCGGTTCAAAATCTCGTAGGCCTGCTGTAAAGGTTCGTAAGTTTCACGCGTCGGTCTGATGACCGTAGTGTTTGAGTCGGACATTGGCGTTCTCCGCTTGATTCCGCCCGGCTCCGGCCTGCTCTGGAATGTGCATCACATCGCTGGGATGTTCATTACACAGATCATCAATGGTCCGTCGGGCGTCATCGTTAGGATGAACAATGCGGATTCGCCTTTTCCTCGCGCATTCCTCGCGCTATAGATTGTCGTGTGCAGTACAGATTCACAGTCAGTGTCTGTAGTGCTCACCGAATTTTAATCTTCCCCGGCTAGACTGGAAGTATGGGCGTACCGAGCCGATAGCGATTGGTACAAGGTGTGCGCGGTCCTACCGTCCCGCGCTCACCTTGCGGGGGGATTTCCCATCCCCCGTCGACCCCCAGGGCAACCCCTAAGCGCGCCCGCCCTTCGACGACGTGCGCGCTAAGGGGTTGGGATCAGCCGGCTACTTTCGTTCACGGGCATCGACCCCGTGCCGGCTGAGCGCAACACATAACGTTGCGCGTTTCGCGCAGACGCGCGATCGGGGAGACTTCGGCTCTCCCCTGAACCCCATCGAACAAAGGGCCGCCGCGCCCCTTGTAACCCACGGGCAGGACTTTCGCGTCCTGCACCACGACCGGTGGTTCGTCACCGGCTTCGACCTGCCTTCGCCGGTGGCTACGGCACGGCAGGCCGCAAGGGAGATTTCAGCTCTCCCTTGGACAACCCATCGACCGGGGCTGGCGCGGCCCCGGAGCCCGCGAGGTTCGTGCGAGGCGAATGGCCGATCGGCGCCCTTAGCTTTCGGAGCATGACCGACAAGACAGACAAGAAGCGCGACTCTCCTATCTCCTACCGCCCGCCGGCAAAGCTGCGGGCCGAGTTTTGCGCCCGCGTCGAAGCGTCCGGTCTCTCCGCCAATGCCTACATCACCAAGGCGGTCTTCGGCCTTCCCACCCCTCGGCGCGCGCGCCGACCGCCCGTCGAAAAGCAGATGCTGGCGCAACTGCTTGCCCGCTCCGCCGCGATCCGGGACGCTCTGGATGATGCAAGCCACAGCGCCGGCGATGACCGCTCCGCCCCTGATGCGCTTCAGGCCGCGTGCGACGAGCTGACGGTGATCCGCGCCGCGCTCCTGAAGATGATGGAGCGCGCGCCATGATCCCGTTCGGCAGCCAGCGCGCCCTCGGCCAGGACCTCGCGACTCATCTTCTCAACACGCAGGACAATGAGCGGATGGAGGTGGCGCAGGTGCGCGGCGCGGTCGTCCGCGATCTGCATGGAGCCTTCGCGGAATGGGAGGCGCAGGCTCACAGCCTTACGCGGTGCAGCAATTATCTCTATAGCCTGTCCGTCAATCCCGACCAGCGGCAGGGGCGGCTCACCCGCGAGCAATACCTCGATTACATCGACCGGGTGGAGAACCGTCTCGGCCTTGCCGGCCAGCCCCGCGCCGTCGTCTTCCATATTAAGAAAGACAAAAACGGCGTTCCGCGCGAGCACTGCCATGTCGTCTGGTCGCGGATCGACGCCGAGCGCAGCAAGGCCCGCCAGATCGCTTTCGACCATGACAAGCTGATGATGGTCACCCGCGAGTTCGCACGCGACCACGGTCTCAAGCTCCCTGACGGCTATTACCGGGACAAGGGGCAGGAGCGCCCGAAGAAGAATCGCCAGCTTTCGCTGTACGAAAAGAGTCAGCAGGAAAAGGGAGGCCTCACCAAGGAACAGCACATCGCGCAGGTGACCGCGGCCTGGCACAAGCGCGATACGCCGCGCGCCTTCGTCCGGTCGCTGGAGGACATGGGTTACATCCTCGCCACCGGCAGCCGCGATTACGTGCTGGTCGATCTCTACGGCAACATGAACAGCCTGCCCAAGCTGATCGACGACAAGCAGGTCCGCACGAAGAACCTGCGGGAATTCCTCGGGAAGGAGTTCCCCAAGGACTCCCTACCGAGCGTGGACGAGGCCCGTGCACTCTCCGCCGCCCATCGCGCGGCGATGGCGCTGTTCGAGAAGAACGAGGACCGTGCAGCCCAGCAGGCGCGCGAGAAGGAGCGCCGCGAGGAGTTGCAGCGCCGGCAGCAGCCGCGCCGACAGGCGGTCGAGCAGGAGGCAAAGGCGCTCGCCGAGCGGCAGCAGCAGGCCCTGCATGCACATGCAGATCGTCAGAAGCATGCCCGAGCCGCACTCCGGCACGCCTATTTGCAGGAGACAAAGCGCATCCGTATCGAGCGCGCCGCCAATCAGCCCAAAGGTCTTGCGGCGTTCCTTGGCCGCGTCACCGGTATCGACTTGATTTCGAAAAGGGTCCAACAATACCGGGATGCCACCCGGTTCAAGGCGCTCCTGGCGCAGAAGAAGGAACTGGCCGAGCGCCAGCAGCGCGAGAGGGGGACGTTCGAGCGGCAGCAAGCGTTACAGACGGTGACCATGCAGCGCCGCCTCCGGGCGCTGGAGCTGGTCGAGCAGCGGGAGCGTAAATCATTGGAACTGGCGCTTCTGAAGGAGCGCCGAATCGAAGAGCGCGAGCGCACGGGACGCGTCCCGTCGTCCTATCCGTCGCGCACGCATACGGATGTATTCAACGAGGCCGCAAACAAGCCGATCGACCTGACCGACGAATTTATGCGCGCCGCGCAAGGTGAAGGCGTCGGCAGCGCCACTGCCGGTGATTCGGCGCAGGAGCCGACCCCGGATAGTGAGGCGACGATCCAACGGCGCAAGCGGTCGAGAGAGCCGTCAGAGTTCGAGCGCACGTCCCGGCGGGACAGTCATACCGATGAACCGTCTCCCGACGGTCCACCCCGCCGGCGACGGGTCAGGGATTTTGACCGGGACCACTAGAGGAATTCTTTAAGTATGCCTATATACACTGGCGAGATAGGTCCCAATGTAGTAGACGCATAGTTCTAGATGCGCGTTCACGGACCTCCCTCCTGGAGCTGCGCCCACTGCTTTCATAATATTCTCTGATTTTCTCCAATTTTCTATTGAAGATAGAGTGGCATATGCTAAGATGATGCCATGTTGGAAAATATTCTCACAATTCGGGAAGTTGCGGACCTTCTGAAAATAAACGAGAAGACGGTCTACAAACTGGCTGCCGCAGCCAAGATTCCGGGGGTCAAGGTCGGCGGATCGTGGCGGTTTGATCGTGCCACGCTCTCGACCTGGATCAAGATCAAGTCCGCCGCCGAGATGGCCTTCCCCCACGAAGGCACTGAAGCGGGGCCTGAGCTCGCTACCGAGGTCTTGCACGGCAACGGGGAATACACACCCCAACAGGGAACTTTCTTTGCCCACCGCATGACCCTGGAAGGCACGGGCGAGGACGCGCTTGCACAATCGCTTTCGACCGCACGCGTGGATATGAATCCGCATCAGGTAGACGCGGCCCTTTTTGCGCTGGCCTCTCCCCTCTCCAAGGGCGTGTTGCTTGCCGATGAAGTGGGTCTTGGCAAAACCATCGAAGCCGCCCTCGTCATCGCGCAACGCTGGGCCGAGCGTCGCCGCCGCATCCTGCTTATCGTGCCTGCATCGCTGCGCAAGCAGTGGAGTCAGGAGCTCTACGACAAGTTCTCGCTCCCTTCCGTGATTGTCGAACGCAAGACCTACAACGATCTGCGCAAGAAGGGCATTGCCCGCCCCTTTGAGCACAACGATCGCGTCGTCATCACGTCCTATGAATTCGCGGCGCTCAAAGCAGACGAAATTCGCGCCGGGCAATGGGATCTGGTGGTATTTGACGAAGCACACCGGCTGCGCAACGTTTATAAGAAAGATGGTGCCACGCGAGCCAAGCGACTGCGCGACGCGACCCGCCCATTCTTCAAGATTTTGCTGACGGCTACGCCGTTACAAAACTCTCTGATGGAGCTCTACGGCCTAGTTTCCGTGCTTGACGAGCACCACTTCGGCGATGAGGACTCTTTCCGTAGCCAGTACGTGGCGGGGCCGGGCGCGCGAAATGGGCACATCTTCCTCCGCAAGCGGCTGGAGCCGATCTGCAAGCGCACACTGCGCCGCCAAGTCCAGCAGGCTGGTCTGATCCGGTACACCGAGCGCAGTCCGCTAACGATGGAATATGCGCCGTCACCGGATGAACAGAAGCTCTATGCCGATGTTTCAGCCTATCTGCAACGCAAGGACACGTTTGCCTTCGGCAACAAGCCGAACCAGCTTGTAACGATGGTCGTGCGGAAGATTCTCGGCTCGTCCACTTTCGCCATCGCGGATACCCTGAAGAAGATCATCGACCGGCTTACACAAATGCAACCGCCGACGGTTGAGACTGTGGCCGATTACGACGTGATCGACGAGGAAGCCGAGGAGCTTGACGAAAGCGACAACGGCGAGAGTGAAGCCTCACCGCCCATTGACCAAGCGAAGCTCAAAGCGGAAATCGCCGAGCTTGAGGGATACCGAAAGCTTGCCCTTTCCATCGGTGAGAACGAGAAAGGCAACGCGCTCATCCAGGCGCTTCCCCGCGTGCTCGAAGAAATCGTGAAGAAGGGAGGCCAGCGAAAGGCCGTCATTTTCACGGAATCCGTGCGCACACAGCACTATCTGGCAGAGCTTCTCGCCGACAAGGGCTACGCTGATGAAATCGCTCTTCTGAACGGGCAGAACAGCGACCCGCAGAGCAAGGCCATCTTCCAGGACTGGTTGGCCCGGCACAAAGGTACTGATTCCGTCTCGGGCTCCAAGACGGCCGACCTGAAAGCCGCCATCATCGAAGCGTTCCGGGATCGCAAAACCATTCTTATTGCCACGGAATCCGGCGCGGAAGGTATCAACCTTCAATTCTGCTCGCTGCTGGTCAATTTCGACCTGCCGTGGAACCCGCAGCGCGTCGAACAGCGCATCGGGCGCTGTCACCGTTACGGCCAAAAGATCGACGTGACCGTCGTCAACTTCCTCAACCTCAAAAACCACGCCGAGCAGCGCATCCACCAGCTTCTCGACCAGAAATTCAACCTGTTCAAGGGCGTGTTCGGCGCAAGCGATGAAGTGCTCGGTGTCATCGAACGGGGCGTCGATATCGAGCGCCGTATCTTCCAGATTGTGCAGAGCTCCCGGACCGAAGCCGAGATCGACGCGGAATTCGACAAGCTTCAGGACGAACTCAAAGAGCGCATCGATGAACAGATGCTCGACACGCGCAAACGCCTCCTCGAAACTGTGGATGAAAAGGTGATCGACCGGCTGAAGACCCGCAAGGACGAGATCAGCAATCAACTCTCGGATTTCGAGAAACAGCTTCTTTATATCGCACGAGCGGAGCTACCCGACGCGCATTTCCATGCAAACGATGAACGCCGTTTCGACTATCGCGGCGATACCTATACGACTGAGTGGCCCCTCGCAGACGAAAAGGGCTGGAAGTTCTTCCGCCTGCTCGAAGGCACCCTGGCAACAGATGTGGTCAAGATGGCAAAGGAGCGGCAGTTCGACTCGGCCTCTTGCCTGCGTTTTGACCTGTCTGCCTATCGCAGCGGACGCCTAACCGATGTGGAGCCCCTGCGTGGCAAGGGCGGATGGGCGCGCGTTGCCAAGTTGCATATAAGGACGCCCGCCGTTACGCGTGAACACATCGTCATTTCGGCGGTCGCCGATGATGGAGAAACGATTCATCCGGAAACCTTCGAGCGCCTGTTCCGGGTTCCGGCGCGGAACGAGCCGACAGAAGGCGCGCCCCCCGAGGAAGCGTTGGAGGGTTATGAATCCGCACTGCGCAAAGACCTGCTTGATGAGGCGGAAAAGCAGAACGCTGAGTGGCTCGACGTTGAAAGCGAAAACCTGGACCACTATGCCGAAGACCTCGAGCGCGCCTTCGAGACGGAAATCAAGACGGCTGAGGCCGAAATCAAGGAAGCCAAGAAGGCGCTTCGCGGCTCAGCACTGCCTATGACCGAGAAGGTCGCGGAAAAACGCCGCATCAGCGGCCTTGAGGCCAAACGCGATAAGCTCAAAGCCGAGTTCTTCGACCGCCGCGCAAAAATCCGCGACGATGTCGAAGCCATGCTAGATAAGATTCTGGAGAGCTTGAAGCTTGAACCCTCCCTCACCCCGCTCTTTACAATCAGGTGGGAGGTCGCTTGATGATCGAGTTCACCGCACAATTCCGCAAGCGTCAGGGGGGCGCATCATGAGCAACCGCAAACAGCGCCTTGAACTGACATGGATTGGCAAGGACGAGCGTCCGCGCCTTGAGCCACGCATTCTATTAGAGGACGAGGACAAGTCCTACCACGCCAAGGTGCGCGTCAGCGACGACGACATCTTCGACAATATCCTGGTTCACGGCGACAACCTGCTCGCGCTGAAATCGCTTGAGCAGCAATTCGTGGGACAAGTGAATTGCATCTACATCGACCCGCCGTTTAACACTCAACAGGCAATGCCGAACTACGACGATGGTATCGAGCATTCGTTGTGGCTCACGCTCATGCGCGATCGTCTAGAAATTCTGCATCGTCTCTTGGCCATCGACGGAACCCTGTTCGTTCATATTGACGACAATGAGTTGGGGTATCTCATTGCTCTTTTAGACTCGATATTTGGGCGTTCAAATCGCTTGTATGTGGTCACCTTCAAACAGGGATCCGCCACCGGTCACAAGTCAATCAATCCAGGATGCGTTAGCACCACCAATTTTATTCTGCTCTATGCGAAAGACAAAAGCGCATGGCGGCCAAATCGCGTGTTCACTGGGCGCGAGCGTGACTCGCGCTACGGCCAGTTTATTACGAATATCGACGAAAATTTTGAGCAATGGCGTTTCGTTACGTTGATGAAAGCATTTTCGGCCGCGAATGCGTTGCCCGAAAAGGATGCCCGGAAGCTCATAAAGGACAACCCTGAGAAGCTTGACGAGTTCGTATTGCAGAACGCGCGAAGCGTCATTCGTTCTGCGCGACCTGACTACGAATCTGTTAGCGAAGCAGCCCGCGAAATGATCGACCTCTCTAGGGGTAACCCTTCCAAGGTTCTTAAGCTAACGCGCGAAGACCACTCCGATATGTATTTCAGGGCAGGAGAGCGAATCCTGTTCTATGAGGACAAACTCAAACTGGTGGATGGAGAGCTAATTGCCGGGGAGCCTCTAACAACCCTTTGGGATGACATCCTGTCCAATAATCTGCACAACGAAGGCGGTGTCGAATTTCCGAAAGGAAAGAAGCCAGAGTCCCTAATTAAGCGCTGCTTGGAGCTGACAACGAAACCCGGTGACCTTGTCCTCGATTCCTTTGCAGGCTCCGGGACGACCGGCGCGGTAGCCCACAAGATGGGCCGCCGCTGGATTATGGTTGAGCTTGGAGAACATGCCACCACGCATATCATTCCGCGAATCCGCTCGGTTGTTGATGGCACGGATGCCAGCGGCGTCACCAAAGCCGTGAATTGGAAGGGCGGCGGCGGTTTCCGCTACTACCGGGTCGCGGCCTCACTGCTGGAAAAGGATGCGTGGGGCAACTGGGTCATTTCCAAAGACTACGATGCAGCAAAGGTTGCGCAGGCCGTCTGCAAGCTCATGGGCTTCGTCTATCAGCCCGACGAAGCCCATTACTGGATGCAGGGCCGTTCGTCGGAAACCGACTTTATCTATGTCACCACGCAAAGCCTGACGCGCGCGCAGCTTGCCGCCCTCTCCGAGGAAGTCGGCGACGAGCGCACCTTGCTAGTGTGCTGCAAGGCGTTCCGCGCTGACTCCGATGCCTTCCCAAACCTGACTATCAGGAAGATACCCCAGGCCGTGCTGCGCAAATGCGAGTGGGGCAAAGACGATTACAGCTTGAACGTCGCCAACCTGCCCGAAGCGCCCACCGAACCTGACGACCCGGACGGTCCGCGGCCGATCCCCAAGGCGGGCAAGAAGCGCGGCAACGGTAAGGCCGCGTCGCAGGATGACCTTTTCAGTCAAGGGGGCGCCAAGTGATCGACCGCAACGTCCGCACTATCAGCCAGCGTCTTTCACTGCGCAAGCCCCAGTCTGACTCGCTGGAAATCCTTGCCGACGTGTTGGGCCGGATCGACCTCTCAAAAGATGCCGATCCCGACGCCACGCTTGCCGCGATCCGCGATACCTATCCGAGTGTCGAGGCGTTCGAGCATGATTTCCCATCGTTGTGCTTCTCGCTGGCGACCGGAGTCGGCAAGACGCGCCTCATGGGCGCGTTCATTTCCTATCTCTACCTGACGGGCAAGAGCCGCCACTTCTTCGTGCTCGCGCCGAATAAGACGATCTATGAAAAGCTGATTTCCGACTTCTCGCCGGAAAGCCCGAAATACGTCTTCAAGGGCATCGCCGAGTTTGCCGCCAACCCACCGCTGATCGTCACCGGCGACAACTACGAAAGCGGCATCGGCGTCCGGTTCGAGGGGGGCCGTTCATCCGACCTATTCGGTTCGGACGTTCATATCAACATCTTCAACGTCGATAAGATCAACAAGGAAGAAAGCCCGCGCGGCAAGCCGCGTATGAAGCGGCTGCAAGAAACCATCGGCGAGAGCTATTACGCTTATCTCTCCCGCCTCGATGATCTTGTCTTGCTGATGGACGAGGCGCACCGCTATCGCGCCAGCGCGGGGGCCAACGCCATCGATGGCTTGAAGCCGATCCTTGGCCTTGAATTGACGGCAACGCCAAAGACTGTGGGCGCGCGGCCCGTTCCGTTCCGCAATGTAATTTACAACTACACGCTCGGCCAAGCGATGGCGGACGGATTCGTCAAGGAACCCGCCGTCGCCACGCGCAAGGACTTCGATCCCCGCTCCGTTGGCGAACAGGAGCTTGAGCAGATCAAGCTCGAAGATGCGGTTCACTATCACGATCATGTGGCGGTGGAACTGGATCGCTACCACCGCACCACCGGCGCGCCCAAGGTCACGCCGTTTATTCTGATCGTCGCGGCGGACACGACCGAGGCCAAGCGCCTGCGGGAGTTCGTCGAGTCCGAGAAATTTTTCAAGGCCCGATTCAAAGGCAAGGTTGCCGAAGTTCACTCCAACCTGCGGGGCGAGGAAAGCGAAGAAGCGATGCAACGCCTTGTGGCGCTCGAAAAGGACGGCAGCACCGAGATCGTGATCCACGTCAACAAGCTCAAGGAAGGCTGGGACGTAACCAACCTCTATACCATCGTTCCCTTGCGCGCCTCCGCATCCGAAATCCTGACCGAGCAGACATTGGGGCGCGGCCTGCGCCTCCCGTTCGGCAAGCGCGTGTCCAAGGGCGGTGACGACGAGTTTGCGGCCGTTGACCGTCTGACCGTCATCGCTCACGAACGCTTCGACGATATCATTGCCAAGGCCCGCGAACCCGGTTCCATCGTCATGAAGACGGTGGAGATTGGCGAGGGCGGAGACATTTCCGCAACCGGGGCCACGCTGGTCGTGGCCCCCTCCATCGCCGAAATGATCGTGACCGGCGCACAACCGGAAATTCCGGGCTTTGCCGAAACAGAACGACCTGCCTTCGTCTTCAAGACCGCCGAGGAAGGCAAGGCCGCGGAAATGACTCTTGACGTTATCAAGCGCTATGAGCGCAAACTTGGTAGCGCCGATGCCTTGCGGGACAAGGACGTTCAAAAGCAGATCGCCGCGGAAGTGCGGGAGCTTATGCGTCCCGTCCAGGGAACGCTGGAAGGCATCGTTCAGGAGCCGCGCATCGATAAGATCGTCGAGACGGTCGCCGAGACCGTTGCCGACCGCACGATATCCATTCCGCAGATTGTCGTCCTGCCCAAGAAACAGGTGACGTTCACGTTCGAGGATTTCGACCTTGCCAATCTTGAATCGGTCAATATGCGTCCGATTGAGGACGGCCTCATCATCGAAGACCTGCGCACCCAGGCGCGCGTCTATCTGGCCCGCGCTCTGGACGATCCGCGCGAGGCCCGGCCTGAGGACTACCTTGTCCGCTTTCTGATCGAGCGCAACGAGATCGACTACGACGCCCATGCAACCTTGCTCTACAAGCTGGCGGGCCAGATGGTCGCGCGAATCAAGTCCTATCTTGCCGCCGATGCCGAGGTCGAGAACGTCCTTCTTCGCCACGGTCGGCAACTGGCCGATTTCATCTTCGCACAGATGATGAACCACTACAGGGAAACGCCACTCGGCGAGGACGACTATGAAGTCACCGTCACGCGCGGCTTCATGTTGCTGCAAGCGCAGCCCATGAACGTCCCGCAAGGGCAACGCGTCCGGGACTTTAAGCAGGCGGTTGCTCCCCTGTCCGACACACGCAAGCACGTTTTCGGCGGCTTCAAGAAATGCTGCTACCCGCTGCAAAAGTTCGACACCGATCCCGAGCGTCGCCTTGCCGTCACCATCGACGGCGATGGCAGCGTCGAGAAATGGCTCAAGCCCGGACGCAATCAGTTCCGCATCGACTATCGCTCGGGCGAAGCCTACGAGCCGGACTTCGTGGTCGAGACCAGGACCAGGATGCTCATCTGCGAGGTGAAAGCCAAGAATGAGATGGAAGATGCCATCGTCAAGGCGAAGGCGGCAGCGGCCACCAAATGGTGCAAGACAGCGACCCAGCACGCAGGCGGGGCCAAGCCGTGGACCTATCTGCTTATCCCCCACGACCAAATCACAGGGAGTGCGACCCTTGACGGCTTGGCCGCGAAGTTCGGCACGTCATAGGAATGTGATGAGGCGAGATGACGACAGCGACTAAGCAACACCCCGTACAGAGCAGCAGATTCCTCAGCGAGCTGATCGAGAAACGTCGCAAACTGATCGACGACCTTGATGCCAACAAGGGCTATGCCAATCTCGACATCTTCGAGGATTTCTGCCCGGATCGCCCTCATTCTGTTTATGAGTTGCTTCAGAACGCCGAGGATGTTATCGCCGCGGAGGCCAACTTCTGATGCAGACTGGGGGGAAATGCTGGCCGAAGGGGTCAAAGTGGCGCAAGTGGGATTTGCACGTCCATAGCCCGGCCTCTCACCAGTTCGCAGGTGACTGGAAGCAGTTCATCATTCAACTGGGTAACGCCGACTGCGACGTGGTCGGCATCAATGACTATTTCTCTGTCGCCGGCTTCAAGGAGGTTCAGCGCCGCCTGAACGATCCGGGCGCGGCCACGGAAGGCAACAAGCCCTACCGCGAGGCGCTGGACAAGCTCAAGGGGAAGACACTGCTTCCGGTCGTCGAGTGCCGGATGAACAACATCGTCCTCGACAAGACAGGCAAGTCTGGCGCCCGCATCAACTTCCATCTCATCTTCAACCCGGAGGTAGCGGTCGATGACCTTGAGACCTTTATCAAGAGCCTCAAAGTCAAAAACGCGTCAATCGGTAGCCGCTACGGCGACCTGGCATTTTTGCGCGACGAGGTGTCGGTCAATTTCAACGACGTGCGCAATGCGCTCCGCGGCGACGGAACATTCGCCGATCAGTACCTAATCTGGATTCCTTACGACGAGTACGGCGGCATCGACGCCATCAACCCGGCGACGGACAAGCTCTTCAAGGAGGGACTTGTCTTTGGCGCCGACATTCTCGGGTCGGCGAACAAGAAGCAGGCCGATTTCTTCCTGTGGAAGGACAGCAAGTTCACCGAGGAGCAGTACCGGGAGTGGTTTGGCAAGCGAAAGCCGTGCATCAAGGGCAGCGACTCCCATAATGTGAATGACGAGCTGGGCAAACTAAAGGACCAACATTCAAAGCCGACCGACAAATATTGCTGGATCAAAGCGGACCCGACGTTCAACGGCCTGCGCCAGATCATCAACGAGCCGGAAGACCGCGTTTATATAGGACGAATCCCACCGAAGATGGAAGAGGTGCGCGGCAACACGACTCGCTACCTTTCGCATATCCACATCCGCAAGACAGCCGACGCGGACATCAGCGACGTTTGGTTCGACTGCCAGATTCCCCTGAATTTCGACATGGTCGCGATCATCGGTAACAAGGGCAGCGGAAAGAGCGCGCTTGCCGACGTGCTCGCGCTGGCCGGCAACACGCATTGCGATCAGAAATATTTCTCGTTCCTGACCAAGGAACGGTTCTGCGAGCGCAATGGCAAAATCGCCAAACAGTTCGAAGTCGAGACCGTCTGGGAGAACGGGACGAAAACCGTCACCTCCCTTAATGCCAAGCCCGACATCAACAATGTCGAGCAGGTCAGATACATTCCTCAGGCTTACCTCGAAAAAGTTTGCACGGAGACGGAGCCGGGCCAAAAGAGCGAGTTCCAGCAGGAGTTGCGTAAAGTCATCTTCTCCCACATCGCCGAGGCAGAGCGGCTTGGCAAGGAATCGCTCGATGAGTTGATCGCGTACAAAACGGAGGAACTTGCGCGGCAACTCGCCAGTCACCGACAGGAAATCTCGAAGCTCAGTGCGGACCTGGTCCGGCTTGAGGCGAAAGGAACGCCGAATTACACCGCGCAGCTCCATGGCAAACTCAAACTCAAGCAGAAGGAGCTGGAAGCTCATATAGCTAACAAGCCTGCCGCTGTGTCCCAGCCGAGCAATCTGACACCCGAGCAACAGGCCGCCTATGCTGGTATCGGTGTGGAACTCGACAAAGAGCGCGGCACTCTATCGAGCCTTGAAACCCAGATCACCGATCATCAGACCCGGCAAAAGACACTCACGGAGCATGTTGCAGTGGCGCGGAAGCTGGAAGGCAAGCTCGATAACTTCGAGGTTGAATTCAGGCGACTCAAGCAGGAAACCGCCGCTGACTTCCAGAAACTTTCCCTCGGCGGGGACGCGATCATCAAGCTGGAGATCGACAAGGCGAGTCTCACGAAGAGGCGCGATACGCTGATTGCAGATAAGGAGAAGATCGACGCAGCGCTCTCTCCGGCCATCCTAACAAGCCTTCCCGCCCAAAAGACCGCCTGTCTCGACCGCATCAAGGCGCTTCAGGAGAAATTGGATGCGCCAAACAAGCAGTATCAGACTTATCAGGGGGCACTCAAAACATGGGAGCAGCAAAAGCTTCTGATCGAGGGTGGGGCCGACAGGGCCGACACGCTGAAATACTTTGAAGCGCAGCTCAAATACGTCACGGAACAGCTTCCGGCCGAGATCGAGGCAATCAAGCAGCAAAGGACGGACATTGCCCGCAGGACGCACGAGACGATTGGCGCGATCAAGGGGGTCTATGAGGAGCTTTTCGCGCCCGTGCAGGAGTTGATCGAGAACAGCGTCATCATCAAGGAAGGGTTCAAGCTCACCTTCAACAGCAACATCATCGAGCGGACCTTCCAGCGCGACTTCTTCGACACCTACATCAATCATGGCGTCGCCGGTTCCTTCTGCGGGAAGGAGAAGGGTGCCGCGATGCTTGAAGAGCTGCGGGCGGAATACGATTTCAACAACACGGACGACGCTATCTCGTTCGCGGAGAAGATTACCGAGTACCTACAAGCTGATATGAGAACGGCCCAACAGGGCAAAATTAGCATCGCGGCGCAGCTTCGCAAGCATGTCGAGATCAAACAGCTATACGACTTTCTCTGGTCCTTTCCCTATCTGGAGCCGGAATATTCGCTCAAACTCGATGGCAAGGATTTGAGCCATCTATCCCCCGGCGAACGGGGTACGCTCTTGCTTGTCTTCTATCTCCTCGTAGACCGGAGCCACGAGCCGATCATCGTTGACCAGCCGGAAGAAAACCTCGATAGCCAGACTGTTTATCGCCTCCTGATTCCAGTCATCAAGGAGGTCAAGAAGCGGCGACAGATTATCATGGTCACCCACAGCCCGAACATCGCCGTTGTCTGCGATGCCGAACAGATTATCCACGCGTTCATCGACCGCTCAAACGCCAATCAGGTCGTCTACACAATGGGGTCGATTGAATCGCCCCAGATCAACAAATACCTTGTGGATGTGTTGGAAGGCACGCGGCCCGCCTTCGACAATCGCGGCTCCAAGTATTACGCCGAATAAGGGCAGGCGAATGACTTCTTCATGCGACCTCGCAAAGAGACAGATATGTGAACCGCGTTGAACGCTTCTTTGCCGGCGAACTGCACCCGGCCGACATTGCGACTGAACTAGCCATGCCCTAGTAAAGCCCATCGCAATGCCCGCTTTAATGTCCGGTTTGAAGGCCGTTCAGGCGAGCTTTCGCCACGACGGTCAGGGCAGCGAGAGCAAGGGACCGTCGCTTCGCCGCCCGGAGCCGGTCAGGAGCCTGGAGGCTGTCCCGCCTTTCGGGATTTCGCAGAGGATTTCGACCACGTCATTGATGGAGAAGCCGGCGAGGTCGGCGAAAGGATTCATGATGGCCGGAAGATCATCCTTCAGTCCCAGCCGGTAACCCTTGACGATCAACCGGCTGAATTGCGACGCGGGGCCAAGGGCAGCGAGGCGTTCCGCATCCACGCTGTTGAGCGCGATGCCGCGCAGCGACAGCACGACATCTCCGGGGTCATCA
Organism: Thiobacillaceae bacterium; assembly: GCA_049578545.1. GTDB lineage: Bacteria > Pseudomonadota > Gammaproteobacteria > Burkholderiales > Thiobacillaceae > DASQBT01. Next base: position 181,437 of record JBAUMF010000027.1, on the reverse strand, counting down.
TCGTCGGAATAGATCGGCGAATCGTAGAGGTCGTCGTGCAGAACCGCCCAAACCGTCAGCTTGCCGCCCGCAGCTATGATGCGCTCACGCACGGCATCCGCCATTGCGGGCGTCACCTCGGCATGACCCGGCCGCGGCAGCGGACCGATGTGCAGGATGTTACGCTCGTCTTGAAGCGGCATTGGCAACCTCGCTAGTACTGCTTCTCTCTCAGGATTTGCCCCGGCAGATCGCGCACCCGGTCATCACGGAAGGCCGCTGCAAATCCGACCAGGGCGACTTCATCCGGCGGAACCTCTTCGTTGCCGTCTCTCTGCGGCAATACCAGCTTCACCCCGCCGCCCTCCCGGAGCACAAAGGCGGCATCCTTCGGACCGAGCTTGAGCTGTGTCATTCCCTTCGTGCCAAACATTCCACCCTTCTGTCGCCGCGCTCCGCAGATACAATTTTGGATACAGGCAAAAGAGATCGCCGGCGGCAATTCGATTCAAGATACGGAATCAAATTATCGCCGTTTTAGGCGCGAAGAAGAAATAGGGACACGCGCGCCGAAAAACCGAACAGAGAGGGGGAAAGTCCGAAACAGCCCGAATCTTTCGGACTCTGCCGGCATAACGAGCCCCTTGGCTGGAATGCCCGTGTTATCCAGTTTTGCTGCGGCTTTCCCCGGTCAGAGGGATGGTGAAAATCCAGTGCCCAGTTTGACCTCGATTGGTGAGCCACCCTCTACATCAACCCCATCAACGACCACGGAGAAAATGTCGAGCGGGTCAGAGGCGGTCGCAAAGTCAAGAAAATGCTCTCGGACGGTCCCCGGTTCCACGCCGTAGCGCTCACAGACTGAAGGCAGGTTATAAGCCTTGCTCGGGTAGAGTGCGCCCGCTACCAGGTCCCACATCTGGGATTTCATCCCGGCCTCCCATCGGTTGCCAGCGAATAGCTCGTGCTCCGCCCCCCGCCCTCGTCTTTCATGAGCACGCCAAGCTCGATCAATTGCGTGATGTCGCGCAGCGCCGTATCGGACGAGCACTTTTCGATCTTCGCCCATTTCGACGAGGTCAGCTTGCCTTCAAAGCCGTTCAGCAGGCGGTTGACCATATCGCGCTGCCGCTCATTGAGAGCGGCGTTTCTGTACTGTTCCCAGAAGCGCGCCTTGCGGAGAACGCCGCCAAGCGCGTTCTCCGCGCCGTCAATCGCGCGGCCGAGACAATCCAGAAACCATACAAGCCAGGCGGTGATGTCGAGATCGCCCTTCTGGGTCTGCTCTATGATGTCGTAATAGGCTTTGCGCTCCAGCCGGATTTGGGCTGACATGCTGTAGAAGCGCTGCGGGCTGGCTTCCGAGCGCGCAAGCTGCATATCGGCGATTGCGCGCGCAATGCGCCCGTTACCATCATCGAACGGGTGAATGGTGACGAACCACAAATGCGCGAGGCCCGCCTTGAGCACCGCATCGATTCCGTCTGCGCCATTGAACCAGCCGAAGAACCGGTGCATTTCGGCGGGCACGCGCGTGGCAGAAGGGGCCTCGTAATGAACACGTTCATGGCCCGTCGCGCCCGAGACAACCTGCATCGGCCCGCTCTTGTCGTCGCGCCATTTCCCGACTGCGATCCTGTGCAGACCGCTCCACCCGGTCGGAAACAGCGCCGCATGCCAGCCGCAGAGGCGCTCCTCGTTGAGCGTCTTGGTAAAGTTCTGGGTCGCATCGAGCATCATTTCGACGACGCCTTCGACGTTGCGGTCGGCCGGCGTTAGCGCACCGATGTCCATCCCTAGCCGCCGGGCAATCGAGGAACGCACCTGATCCCGGTCCAGCACCTCGCCTTCGATTTCGCTGGACTTGATGACATCCTCGGTCAGGGTCGAAAGCAGGGCCTCACCGCGCAGGGCGAATCCGAGGCCCTCCATACGCCCGATCAGCCGCCCCTGCCGGTGCCGGACCGACGCCAAAGGCTCCGCCAGGGCCTTGTGGTCCCAGCGAAAGTCCGGCCAGTCCGGCAGTTCATGGATGTATTGCGCCATAATCTCCGCACCTCATGCGGCGATTATGGCAGCTATTCGCCGCAAAGGCAAGAGGATTCTCCGCAGTCCGCGCGGTGAATAAGGCCACTATTCGCCGCGTGAAGAATCGACCGTAGACCCGTAAAGGCACCGCCCTAGCCCGCGGGAAGGGCCAATCCCGAGTGACGCGCACGCGATTGCGGGCACAATTCTGGCACACCGGGCAGCGACACCCCAAGATTTACAGCGACGCCGGGCGATGCTAGAGTCCGTAAATCGTCAGATTTATCAATAACATCAGTGTGCCGGGTAGTCCTCCGAAGGCAGGGGTCGCACGTTCGAATCGTGTCGGGCGCGCCACCAAATGCCGCGCAGTCAAAGCAGCGCTCAGGAAGTGATCTGCGCTTCGCCCTAGCGTAACGCCAGAATAGTGAGCGCTACCCTCGTACCGTGCGTTGTCTCCATGAATACAGCAATGAATCCAAGGTGTACGACGCATCCAATGGCTGCTACCGCATAGGGTGGTGCCATGCCTTGCGCAGCAAGGGTCACCCGGAGCGGAAGGCACAGGGGTACTGCAGCCGCTGGCATCGCTTCCGCGCACAGGCAAACAGGTGTGAACAGGCCCGAATATATCGACACAACATCCGCGCGTAACAGGAGATGAAATGCTGCCCACTCTTCCCCTCATCATGACTTTATGGTGCAATTCCACAATACCTTAGTTATTTGGTCAGGAATTAATATGTCGGGTTTAAGCAAAGACACCCCCATCCCCACTGAAATCAAGCTCCATCAGACCTCGCACAAAATGGAGATTACCTTCGATGACGGGAGCCAGTTTGAGTTGCCCTATGAGTACCTGCGGGTCTATTCACCTTCTGCAGAAGTGCGCGGTCATGGCCAAGGGCAGGAAAAGCTGCAGTTTGGCAAGAAGAATGTTGAAATCGAGCACATCGAGCCCGTCGGCAATTACGCGGTATGCCTGTTTTTCAATGACAAGCACAATACAGGTATCTACTCGTGGGACTACCTGTATGACCTGGGTGCCCACCATGACGTGTTCTGGCAGGATTACCTGAAGCGTCTGGAAGCCGCCGGCAAGTCGCGCGAACCGGCTTGATGCAGTGCTCCCAGGCCATTGCATCGGCCATCAGCAAATCAACCGGCCAGGAATTCTCGATTGCAAGAAGCCGCCCGCTTGGTGGGGGCTGCATCAACGCCTCGCGTTTGATTGAAGGCCACGGACAGCGTTACTTCGTCAAACTCAATCAGGCCAAGCGGGTTGACATGTTCATTGCAGAATCCGCCGGCCTGGAAGAGATTCTGCATACCGCAGCAATTCGCGTCCCGACCCCCATCGCCTATGGCGAATCCGCCGGCGAGGCATTTCTGGTGCTCGAATATCTGGAAATGAGTGGACGCAGTTCAGGTGCCCGGCTGGGACGCAATCTTGCCGCCATGCATCGCCACACCGCCTCCCAGTTTGGCTGGAAACTCGATAACACCATAGGCTCGACGCATCAACCCAACCCATGGACCGACAACTGGATCAATTTCTTTCGTGACTATCGCCTCACCCACCAACTGAGGCTGGCCGCGCAAAATGGTTACAAGGGCAGCCTGCAGCGCAAGGGGGAATCATTGCTGGCGAACCTGCATGCCTTTTATTGCGACTATCAGCCTGTCCCCTCTCTGCTGCATGGTGATTTGTGGGGCGGCAATGCAGCGACGCTTTCATCGGGCGAGCCAGTTATTTTCGACCCGGCCGTTTACTACGGCGACCGCGAGGCTGACCTGGCGATGACCGAGTTGTTCGGTGGATTTTCGGCGGATTTCTACGCAGCTTACGGGGAAGCCTGGCCGTTGGATGAGGGCTACCCGGTGCGTAAGACGCTTTACAATCTGTATCATATTCTCAATCATGCCAACCTGTTTGGCGGTGGCTATGCATACCAGTCAGAATCCATGATAGACAGGCTGTTGGCCGAAATAGCCTGAGGGAAACAGATGAGACAGGCCTGGTTCTTCCTTATAAGTCTGCTGTTATATGGCTGCACCAACCTGATGTCGGCAGCTCTTCAACCACCCACAATCAGCATTCAAGACATTAACCCGGTTGAACTGGGTTTGCTGCAACAACGCTTTGAAATACAACTTCAGCTTGAAAACCCGAATAACGTCGACTTACCGTTGGAAGGTTTGAACTTTGATCTGTCCGTAAACGATTTACCCCTGGCTTCAGTCAGTTCCAATCAGCCCATCCTGATTCCAAGGCAGGGAACCCAGGTTGTGAAACTGGAAGCAGCGACCACGTCAAGCAATTTGATAAAGCAGCTGCACGCCCTGAATCTGGATGCGCTCAGGAGTGGAGCGCGCTATAAAATCAATGGGCGAGTAAAGATCAAAGGACTGATCTGGCTGCCTTTAGAGAAAAGCGGTCAAGTAGGCATCAAGAACAAGCAAGGAAAGCCTTCGGTCAAGCAAACCATTTAGTCCTTTTCGCAGCGCTTGCCATCCCTTCATTGCGTCGCCAAAGCCAGCTTGGCATGCAACGGCCGCAGGCAGCGCCAGTTTACCGAGCAGAATGGCGGTCAACCGTTCCATCCTTCGCAAGGCTTCTTAAGATAGGAACAGCCAGCCCGGCCTGATCCGCGTGGGCCAGGGCTCGCGCCAGCCGGGCAGGAGCGGAGCGGCCCGTGCAAATGTGTTGTGGATCGCCATCAAACGCCTCCAGCATACCCGCAATCAGTTTTCCGCGATCATGATGCTTGCCGGTGGGGCTGTCCTGAATATCCATCACTTCGCCCGCCACCTGACGTGCAAACGCTTCATCGTTTGCCCACAATTCACTTACCGTTCCGCCGGTCTTGAGTCCGGCAAGGTTGGTGGTGAGAATGTACACATTCTTTCTCACTAGTTCGTACAACAACTCGTCTCCAGGGCGCACTACCCGTGCAGGGATATCTATCGCGCGCAGCGCCGTGACCAGCTGGGCTGCCTTCGGCCCGGCGACAGGAGAAGGAATAAGCGGTTTGGCATCCGTGCCTTTCTTCTTTTCGAACCAGACTGAAATCACCTCGGGATCGACGATCAAATGCGCCTCCCAGTCCCACGGGAGCAGCTCGTTCTGTATCAAAGCCGCACGGCTCTTCCAGACAGCGGGCAACGCAGCAAGAGCACCATGCAGATCGCGGTTTCCGCAACTGCAACGAGAACTAGCTCAGGATCAGGAAGAGTCCTGGCAACCGATTTCATGTCATCGCCGCGATTGACAGGCAAAAGCTGATACCCGCAGCGCAAAAATCCACCAGCAAGCACGCGGCCCGGCTGACCCAAGCCAATAACGACCGCCGACTTCATCATGAACCTACTCCAGACCCTTGACGTGGAGGTATTCGTCGTACGTACCCATGTAGACTTCGTGGCCCTGAGGGGTAAGCTCAATAATTCGGGTGGCCAGGCTGCCGACGAACTGCCGGTCGTGGGAAACAAAAATCAGGGTGCCCTTGAACAGGTCGAGCGCCAGGTTTAGAGACTCGATGGTTTCCATGTCCATGTGATTGGTGGGCTCATCCATCACCAGCACATTGTGACGTCCAAGCATCAGCTTGCCATACAGCATGCGGCCCTGCTCGCCGCCAGATAACACATTCACGGGTTTCTTGATGTCGTCGCCGGAAAACAGCAGCCGCCCCAGAATGCCGCGAATAACCTGGTCATCATCGCCAGGCTTGGCCCAGCGGGTCATCCAGTCAAACAGGTTCATTTCACTGTCGAATTCCGCCGCATGATCCTGGGCAAAGTAGCCGACGCTGGCATGCTCGGCCCAGCGCACCATCCCTTTCTGCGGAATCAATTCACCCATCAGCAACCTGAGCAGAGTCGTCTTGCCCAGACCGTTGCCACCGATAATTCCGAGCTTTTCGCCCGCCTCCAGCGCAAAATTTAGATTGGCAAGCAGCGGGGCGTCAGTAAAGCCAAATGCCAGTTTTTCCACCTCCAGTGCCCGGCGATGCAACTGCTTTTCCTGCTCAAAACGAATATACGGATTCTGCCGCGATGAAGGCTTGATGTCTTCGACCTTGATCTTTTCCATCTGGCGCTGCCGGCTGGTGGCCTGCCGGGCCTTGGACGCATTGGCCGAAAAGCGCGCAACGAAGGCCTGCAATTCGGCGATCTTTTCCTTGGCGCGCACATTGGCTGCAGCCTGCTGGGCACGAGCCTGGGTGGAGGCCAGCATGTAATCGTCATAGTTGCCCGGGTAGATTCTGATGGTGCCGTAATCCACATCCGCCATATGGGTGCAGACCGAATTGAGGAAATGCCGGTCGTGGGAAATGATGATCAGGGTTGAGTTTCTCTGGTTGATCACCCCTTCCAGCCAGCGGATCGTATTGATGTCGAGGTTGTTGGTAGGTTCGTCAAGCAACAGAATATCGGGATTGGAAAACAGCGCCTGCGCCAAAAGGACGCGCAGCTTGTAACCCGGCGCCACCGCGCTCATCGGGCCATTGTGCAGCTCGGAAGGGATACCGACGCCCAGCAACAGCTCGCCCGCGCGCGCTTCAGCATCGTAGCCACCCAACTCGCCAAATCGCCCCTCCAGTTCGGCAGCCCGCATGTAGTCTTCTTCAGTTGCCTCGGGGTTCATGTAGATGGCATCCTTTTCCTGGCGCACCGCCCACATTTCCTTGTCGCCCTGCATTACCACATCCAGCACAATCTGATCTTCGTAAGCAAACTGGTCCTGACGCAGCCAGGCCATGCGCTCGCCCCTATCCAGCGACACATTGCCGTGACTTGGCTCCAGTGTGCCCGCGAGAATTTTCATGAAGGTGGACTTGCCGCAGCCGTTCGCACCGATCAGTCCGTAACGGTTGCCATCGCCAAACTTGACGGAAACGTTCTCGAATAGAGGCTTGGCGCCAAATTGCATGGTGACGCCGGAAGCAATAAGCATGAAAAGAACCTCTAGATAAGCATTTGAAAAACGGAAGATTCTAGCATTCCTGTCATGGCAGACAGATCAGCGTCTGACTTCAGGAAGGCTCTAACCGGCATGAATCCAGTGCAGAAGCCCGGTTTCCAATCAAACTGCCGCGGGCAAGCCGCCCGGCGAAGAGCGTTTGCGGCCCTGACTGGAAACGGAACTACGCCGACCTGTTGAGGCTCGGGTGATCGGCCACAGGCATGTCCAGGTGATACCCCTGAACCATGTCCACACCAAAAGTCTTCAGTATCTTCAGCACGTTCTGGCTTTCGACATATTCCGCCACGACCTTTTTGCCTAGCCCGCGCGCGATGTTGACAATGGCCTGCACAAACACCTGGTTATCCTGGTGCCGATGCAGATCGCGGATGAACAGCCCGTCAATTTTCAGGATGTTGGCATGCAGATGCTTAAGATAGGCAAAGGAGGAGAAACCAGTGCCAAAATCATCGAGGCAGACGCCACACCCCATATTGCGCAATGCGTCGATCAATCGTTGCGTGTCATGCAAATCGCCCACTGCGTCAGTTTCAGTCAGCTCAATGATCAGGCGCGTGGCGTCGACGCGGAATTCCCTGAGCTGTTCGGCAATGTATTGCGACAAGGTCGGCTCACCCAGGGAACGGGCCGAAACATTTACGGCAATTGCCGGTACCTTTGGTGAACGCGCAAGCTCCTGCACGGCTTTACGGATTACCCATCGGTCGATGTCGACGATGCGGCCACTCTTTTCGGCCAGTGGTATGAAGTTGCCCGGCGGTATAAGTTTATCAGGATGCCTCTCATCCACCATGCGGACCAGCGCTTCCAGATGGGCAAGAGTACTGTCGCTTGTGTGGTAGATCCCCTGATAATGCAACACGAAACCTTGTTTATCCAGCGCATGACTGATGCGCTCGTTCCAGTTAAGTCGAGCTAGCGTTTCCCGGTTGCCAAGATCATCATCCCGGTAAGTCCGCCAGGTATTCTTCCCCGCCTGTTTGGCCTGATACATGGCTATATCAGCCCGTGCCACCAATTCCTCTGCATCTGCCGCCTGCTCAGGGTATGTGGCAATGCCCAGGCTGGCGGTCAGGCGCAGGTTTTGCCCGTCAAACCGGAAGGGAATCTGGGCGACAGCTCGAACCACCCTCTCCGCCAGAATTTCGGCTTCATTGCCTTTCAGGCTTGGCAGCAAGATGGCAAATTCATCGCCACCCAAGCGTGCAAACACCTCATTGCGTCTGACCAAGGCGCTTATTTCTCCCGCTACTCTGATCAGTACTGCGTCTCCGGCACGATGGCCGAACGTGTCATTGATTGCCTTAAACTCGTCCAAATCGAAAAACATCACGGCGGCACGACTTTCATGACGCCGACATTCGAGCATCGTCCGATCCAATTCGGACTGAAAACGATGACGGTTGAAGAGCCCGGTCAACGGATCCCGTTCTGCGAGATAAACCAGTTGTTCTGCCGTCTGCCGTTCCTTGGTTACATCCTCATAAATCCACAGATGGCCGATGAAGCGCGCTTCCTTGTCCCTGACCGGGTAATCCAGTTCCGTAAACACCCGACCATCATTCATCTGGATTTCGAAGCCTTCGGTTGTTTCCCTGCTTTCCAGCACCGCCAAGAGGTGACGGGAAAAATGATCGGGACGGGCCAACTGATTGGGCGATTTTGTCAGCGCCACGTTGACATCAAGGCCGACAAGATGCTCTTCCTCGGGAATCATCCACATTCGGGTGAACGCCGGATTGTGGTACACCACCCGCCCTTCCGGGTTGACGAACAGAATACCCAGACTCATGGCTGAGAGCAGCGCCGAAAGCCGGGCGCGCTCCTGTTCACTTTCTTCCAGATACTGGCTCTTCAGATTTTCTGCAGTGCGCAAATCAGTGACGGCCTGGCGCAGTGATGCCTCAACGTTCTTGAGATCATCAATGTCCCGAATACTTGCCCGCAAGCCTAAATAGCGGCCTGTACTGTCATAAATTGCCTGCCAGTTTGCACTGGCCCAAAACCGGCTGCCATCTTTTCTCAGCATCTGGAAGACATAGCCGCTGCCTGAATGACCCTTCAGGGCTTGGCGGAGTTGAAATTCGGCTGCTACCCGGTCATCTGGATGAATCACATCGAGCGGAAAGTTCATTGCACCCATGCACTCGGCTACTGTATAGCCGAGCATGCGTTCAACGGATGGATTGACCCAGAGCAGGCGTCCTTCCGGAGAAAGCCACAACTCAAGGTCGTAGGTATAGTCAGCAATGGCGAGAAAGCGGGCTTCGTCATCTTTGGCCTGCTTCACACTGTCTTCCACCGTTTGCGCCAGCTGGTTGAAAACCTCCGCAATCCGGCCCACTTCATCCTGTCCCCATACCGGCGCACGCGCGCTGAAATCGCCATCCGCAATACGTGTGGCCATATGGCTGAGGGTTTGGAAATGACGACTTATCCAATAACCGGAAAGGAGCAGAAGCAGACTGGTGCCCAATAGGGCCAACAGGCCGATCCCGACGCTTTGATGGATAAGCGATGTGCGAACGCCATTGATGCTGCCGCCTGAATACTCGTATTCAACCCAGCCATAGATACGCGTCCCAAGCTTGACAGGCACCTTGCCAGCGACGAGTACATTGGCCTTCTCCATTCTGGGACCGATTTTTACCAGAACCTGCCCCTCTTCGTCCCGCACTACCACGCTGTTGAAGTTGGGTTCCTTTTCCATAAGGCTGACCAAGCTGCGCAGCGTCGCCATATTCCTCTCGGCCAGGGGGGCCGTTATGGTTGCAGCCATTATCTCCGCGTCCTCCTGGGCATCCGCGCGGGCTTGCTCCTCCATTGTCTGGTCAATGAGGCGAACACTGTTGAAAACCAGTGCAGCTAGCACAATGGCTTGGATCGATATAGCGGCCAAGAGAAAGCGATTGCGCAAACCCAGCTTTGAGGGCAGCAGCTTCATGGCTGATCGTCTACGCCAGGCGGGCTGGCCACTTCATCGCCAAATTGCAGTGACAGATTGAAGCGCCACTCCCAGATGCGGGTGACGAAGCAGGCAAAATCAAGTGCCCATTTAACGCACTCAGGGCGCATTGAAGTCCTGGGCTGATGTTCCGCGGGCGGCGGCTTTACTCTGATTAATCCCCAAACAGACGGATTTGCAACAATGCCGAAGTATATTGGCGCATCCTGGGAATATGCTGACGCAGGTCGCGAACAGTCCAAAACAACGGCAGTCTGCATGCACGCCATTACCTCAATCAACTCTCTTGAGCAGGACTTTGGAGCGGCGCTGGTAATTGTAGACCGTCTGCCGACTCGCCGGTAACTGCGCGAGCGGCACTTCGACATAACCCCGTTCCTCAAACCATTGCTCAGTTTGCGTAGTCAACACGAACACCCGCTTGGCGCCCTGTTTGGCGGCACTTCTTTCCGCGGCTTCACGCAGCCGGTCACCCAGCCCATGTTCACGATATTCGGGATGAACGACGAGACACGCCATTTCGGCAGATTTCTCCCTGGCGAATGGGTAAATTGCGACACATCCCGCAACCACGCCATCGGATTCGACTACCTGAAAACGACTGATTTCCATTTCCAGCAGTTCGCGCGAACGGCGCACCAGCACACCTTCCCGTTCCAAGGGTTCGATCAGTCCGAGAATGTCGCCAACATCGTCGATGGTCGCCGTGCGCAGGGTTTCCAGGGGAGTCGGCGTGATGAGCGTACCCACACCATCACGCGTAAAGAGTTCAGCAAGCAGGGCGCCGTCGCGGTGACGCGAAATCAGGTGAGCACGCTTTGCTCCTTTCTTGCAAGCATTGATCGCACTGGGCAGAAAATATCCGACGTCTTCCGCTATCTTCTTGGTCCTGGCCAGCCAGGCCTCGGCTTCCTCTACCGTCATGGTTGATTGGATACGCCCCCGGCCAGCACTCACACCCTCGGTTTCCATCAGGAAAATGAGCTTGTCGGCCTTTAACGTAATCGCCGCCTGTGTTGCCACACTCTCAACCGTAAGATTGAAGATTTCCCCGGTGGGCGAATACCCGATGGGGGAGAGCAAGACGATCTCGCCGTCTTCCAGCCGTTTGTTGATTGCTTCAGAGTGAATCTTGCGCACGTCTCCAGTGTGCTGCAGATCGACGCCGTCATGCACGCCCAAAGGCTTGGCGGTAACGAAGTTGCCTGAGGCGACGCGAATATCAGAGCCGGCCATGGGCGTGTTGGCCAGGCCTAGCGAGAGCAGGGCTTCGATTTCCACCCGCACCGTACCCACCGCTTCCTTCACGCTGGCCAGTGCTGCCGTATCGGTCACCCGCAGGCCATTCACATAGCGAATTTCTGCGCCCCGTTCCTTCAACTGGGTTTCAATTTGTGGCCGTGCGCCATGCACCAGCACCAGACGCACACCCAGGCTGCTGAGCAGATTGATATCGTGCGCCAACCCGACAAACTGGCCGTCGGCTACAACCTCACCGCCGAATGCAATGACAAAGGTCTTGCCGCGAAAGCCGTTGATATAAGGTGCGGCTGAACGAAACCAGTGGACGAATACGGTAATGTCATTGTTCATTATGTTTCCCGGAATCCGAACGAGCGGGGTTTTGCCTTCTCCCAGCTATAACTTTGCGCCATTACGCCCTTGTCTTCAAGCGCCCGGGAAGTTCTGATCAAGCCCAGCATGGGCGTGCAGGAGGCTGTGCGGGATGGCCCGCGCGACGTTGCGCCTGGGAGCAAGCGCAGTAAAGCGGGCCGCAGCAGCGCAGGCAATGGGGATCTGGGCGACGTTCGCCCATGCATGCCGACGCCCCTGCGGCCGACCCCTGCTCTTCCCTGCACGCTCGCCTGCGAACTCAAGGGGCGCGTCACAGAGGCCGCCGGCCCACCCTCAGTCGTTCTGGACGAACGCTGCGCATGGAGGAGTCAGTCAGCGATTCCCTTACCAAAATCACCCCACAGCATCTGCATGGCCGATATTGCGGCCAAGGCCGCAGTTTCTGTACGCAGAATTCTCGGACCCAGGCGCACCGGCACAAATCCGTTTTGCACAGCCAGCTTCGCCTCGTCTGGCTCAAACCCGCCCTCCGGCCCAGCCATCAGCCACACCGGGCCTTGCGGAACCGCGAGATGCTTCAGCGTCTGCTCAGACTCAGGTGACAGAAGCAGCCTGACACCTTCGGGCCGAGCCGCCAGCCAATGCGGCAGGTCAAGCGGCTTGGCAACTTCCGGCACCCGATTGCGGCCGCTTTGCTCACAGGCGGCAATCACCACGCCCTGCCAGTGATTGACCCTCCTCTCTGCGCGTTCTGTTGAGAGCTTCACCACGCTGCGTCGCAATGCCAAAGGCTGAATGGCTGCCACTCCCAATTCGACTGATTTTTGCAAGGTGTAGTCCATCCGCTCGCCAGACGAAATACCCTGGGCGAGGCGGATATCGAGGTTGGATTCCCGCTCCATTCCTCCGCAACCAATGACGCTCACGAACAACTCATCCTCGACAATGCGTTCAATGCGAGCCAGGCACTCGCCGCCCTCTCCGTTGAACAGCGTGATGCCGTCTCCTGCTTTCAGTCTCAGGGCCTTGGCTCCATGGCGAGCCGGCCCGGGCGGCAATGAAAATCGCATGCCTGGGCCAAGGGGAAGGGGAATGAAAAAACGGGCGATTGCCATGTATTGGATCAAGGCGAGGGAGGCTTTGTTATTATGCAACTATAGTTAACTTGTAATCTATTTGATTGACTGCCATGGTTTCGCTCACTACCCCCGTCTGTGATTTTGGCTGGAAGGCCGCCGATTTCGAATTGCCTGGCGTTGATGGTCAACGCCATACACCGAAAAGCGCAATGGGCCCCAACGGCCTGCTAGTCATGTTCATTTGCAATCACTGTCCCTACGTCAAGGCAATACGCCCCCGGCTGGTGAACGACCTGGAAGAACTGAAAGACAAGTACGGCATTCACGCCATCGCCATCATGAGCAATGACCCTTCGGAATACGCGGAGGACTCATTCGACAACATGAAAAAGGTAGCAGCCGAATTCAGTTTCCCGTTTCCCTACGTGCTGGATGAGAGCCAGGAAGTTGCCAAAGCCTATGGTGCTGTTTGCACGCCGGACTTTTTCGGCTTCAACCGCAATTTCGAATTGCAGTATCGGGGCCGCTTTGATGAATCGCGCAAGGAAACGGCACCCGAGGGCGTGCGCCGCGACTTGTTCGAGGCCATGAAGGAAATTGCTGCCACGCAAAAGGGGCCAACCGATCAGATCCCTTCCATGGGTTGCTCGATCAAATGGAAAGTGATTTAGGCTTAAAGGGTGGGAACCGCATTGTGAGCCAACCACTGAAACAGGTTGTTGCGTTAGTGCGCGACGTAGCCCGTGCAGAAGTCACGCCGCGCTACATGAAAGTCGCGCACACTCACAAATACGATGGCAGCCTGTTCACCGAAGCTGACGAAGCCACTCAACAGGCACTCGAATCTGCCCTGCCTGGCATTATTTCATGCCCGGTACTGGGCGAGGAAATGACCGAAGCGCAGCAGCGTAACGCCTGGGAGGCCGGGGAAGAGGGCGTTTGGTGCATCGACCCCATTGACGGAACATCAAACTTTGTGGCCGGCATTCCTTACTTCGCCATCTCCGTGGCCTACCTGGAAAACCACAAGCGTAAATTGGGGGTGGTCTACGACCCGGTTGCCGATGAATGTTTTTATGCCGAGCGCGGCAAGGGGGCATTTCTTGACGGCGAACCCCTGCCCATCCGCACACCGGTCAGCGAGTTGCGCAGGGCCATGGCTGGCATCGAACCCAAGCGTCTGCCCAAGAAACTGATCGCGAAACTTGTTGCCAATCCACCCTATGCCTCTCTGCGCAACTTTGGCGCATCCGCGCTCGATTGGTGTTACACCGCCGCCGGCCGCTTCGACATTTATGTCCATGGCAATCAAAAGCTTTGGGACTACGCGGCTGGAGCCCTGATTTTGGAGGAGGCAGGTGGAAAACTGAGTCGCCTCGCAGGCGGGTTTGACGACGACCCTGCCTGGGAGCGTTCAGTAATCGCGTCAGCCAACCCAAAGTTGTTCGACCTCTGGCAGGTCTGGCTTCAGGAACACAGATAAACTTTGTACTTGGGTTGATAAAAAACTTTTAGAAACCGGTGCTTGACCGTCCTTGCCCCGGCCATTCGAGGCTTTCGGGCATCCTTGCCCTTGCCCGCCAGCCTTCCGCCTGTTCTCAGCCTTGCTTCAGCCAGCCGGCTTGGAGGATAATTGGCGCTTTTCTTCGGCCCTCATCGCCTCACAAAGGCCCTGTCCGAAGCGGCGCTGTCAACCCCCCTTTTCGCGCCATAACAGAATTCATTCACGTTATTTGAGGATCATCATGCCAACTCGCACTGAACTTGCGAACGCCATCCGGGTGCTTGCCATGGATGCTGTGGAAAAAGCCAAATCCGGTCACCCCGGAGCGCCCATGGGAATGGCTGAAATTTCCGAGGTGTTGTGGAATCACAACCTGCGCTTCAACCCAGCCAACCCGAAGTGGCCTGACCGCGACCGCTTTGTGCTGTCAAACGGACATGGCTCCATGCTCCTGTATGCCTTGTTGCATCTGACCGGCTACGCCCTCACCATGGATGACATCAGGCAGTTCCGCCAGTTGCACTCCAAAACTCCTGGACACCCCGAGTTTGGCTACGCGCCCGGCATCGAGACCACCACCGGCCCGCTCGGCCAGGGCATCACCAACGCGGTTGGCATGGCACTGGCCGAGAAACTGCTGGCCCATGAATTCAACCGTCCTGGCCACGACATCGTCAATCACCACACCTATGTCTTCATGGGCGATGGCTGCATGATGGAAGGGATCTCCCACGAAGCCTGCGCGCTGGCAGGCACCTGGAAGCTCGGCAAGCTGATCGCCTTCTGGGACGATAATGGCATCTCCATCGACGGCCACATTGAGAACTGGTACACCGACGACACTGCCAAGCGCTTCGAAGCCTACGGTTGGCATGTCATTCCCCATGTGGACGGTCACGATTTTGGCGCCCTGGAAAAAGCCATCGCCGAAGCCAAGGCGGAGACCGGAAGACCCACCCTGATCTGCTGCAAGACCATCATCGGCAAGGGTTCGCCCAACAAGGCAGGCACCCATGACGTGCATGGGGCCGCACTGGGCCATGATGAAGTGGAAGCCACCCGCAAGAATCTGGGCTGGAAATACCCTGCGTTCGAGATCCCGCAGGAAATCTATGATGGCTGGAATGCCAAGGTGAAGGGCGAGGGACTGGAAAAGCTGTGGAATAACAAGTTCGCCGAATATGCCAAGGACTATCCGGCCGAAGCGGCTGAATTCAAGCGCCGTATGGCAGGCGAACTGCCTGCCAACTGGAAACAGCATGTGACTGCCAGCATCGCCGCGATCAATGCCAAGGGAGAAACGGTTGCCACGCGCAAGGCCTCACAGATCGCCATCAATGCCCTGGTCAAGGTGCTGCCCGAATTCCTCGGCGGGTCCGCTGACCTGACCGGTTCCAACCTGACCAACTGGGAAGGCTGCCATCCGATCCGTCATGGCAACCCCGGCAACTACATCAGCTACGGGGTTCGCGAGTTCGGCATGGCCGCCATCATGAATGGCGTGGCGCTGCACGGCGGTCTGCTCCCATTTGGCGGGACCTTCCTCATGTTCTCGGAATATTCCCGCAATGCCCTGCGCATGGCAGCGCTGATGAAGCAGCGGGTGATCCACGTATTCACCCACGACTCCATCGGTCTGGGCGAGGACGGGCCCACCCATCAGCCGGTGGAACAGACCGCCACGCTGCGCATGATGCCCAACATGGATGTCTGGCGTCCCTGCGACACGGTTGAAACCATTGTGGCCTGGGTACACGCCGTGGAGAACAGGGCTGGCCCCACCAGCCTGATCCTTTCACGCCAGAACCTGCCTTTCGTAAAGCGTGACGACGCAACCCTGGCTAACATCGCCAAAGGCGGCTACGTATTGAAGGATAGCGCTGGTGCAAAAGCCGTGATAATAGCCACCGGCTCTGAAATCGAACTGGCGCTGAAAGCCCAGGAAGCTCTGGCCGCCGAAGGCATTCCGGTACGAGTGGTCTCCATGCCATCGACCAATACCTTCGACAAGCAGGATGCCGCCTATCGGTCTTCCGTGCTGCCCAAGGGGCTGCCCAGGGTAGCGGTGGAAGCAGGCGTAAGCGGCTTCTGGCACAAGTATGTGGGCCTCGAAGGCGCAATTGTCGGTATCGACAGCTTTGGCGAATCCGCTCCTGCTCCGGCTCTGTTCAAGCACTTCGGCTTTACGCCCGAGAGGGTGGTCAAGGCGGTCAAGAGCGTTCTGTAAGGCTTCAGCACAAAGGTCACGATGGAAACAAAGCGCGTTTTCATTCTTTGTGACCTTGGTGTCCATGGTAGTTAACAAATTTTGAATTTGGTTCTTTAGGAGAAAGACAAATGGCAATTAAAGTTGGTATTAACGGATTTGGCCGCATCGGCCGCATGGTGTTCCGCGCTGTAGCGAAGGATTTCAAGGACATCGAGATTGTCGCGATCAACGACCTGCTTGAGCCCGATTACCTCGCCTATATGCTGAAATATGACTCCGTGCATGGCCGTTTCAGCGGCGACATCAAGGTCGACGGCGGCAACATGGTGGTTAACGGCAAGAAGATTCGCCTGACGGCCGAGCGTGATCCGGCCAATCTGAAGTGGAACGAGGTGGGCGCCGACATCGTGATCGACTGCACCGGCTTCTTCCTGACGACCGAGTCCTGCCAGGCCCACATCAAGGCCGGCGCCAAGAAAGTTGTTCAGTCTGCGCCCTCCAAGGATGACACTCCGATGTTCGTGTACGGCGTGAACCACGCCACCTATGCCGGTCAGGCCATCGTTTCTGCCGCGTCCTGCACCACAAACTGCTTGGCGCCTGTCGCCAAGGTGCTGCACGACACCTGGGGGATCAAGCGCGGCCTGATGACCACCGTGCACGCTGCCACGGCAACCCAGAAGACGGTCGACGGCCCATCCATGAAGGACTGGCGCGGTGGGCGCGGTATTCTGGAAAACATCATTCCGTCTTCCACCGGTGCCGCCAAGGCCGTGGGCAAGGTGATCCCCGAGCTTAACAAGAAGCTGACCGGCATGGCCTTTCGCGTGCCGACCTCTGACGTGTCCGTGGTTGACCTGACCGTGGAATTGAACAAGGAAGCCACCTACGCAGATATTTGCAAGGCCATGAAGGCTGCCTCCGAAGGCGCACTGAAAGGCGTGCTGGGCTATACGGAAGAGAAAGTGGTTTCCACCGACTTCGTTGGCAACAGCGCTCCGTCCACCTTCGACGTTGAGGCCGGTATCGCACTGGACAGCACATTCGTCAAGGTCGTGGCCTGGTACGATAATGAGTACGGCTACACCTGCAACATGCTGCGTTTGGTCCAGCACGTCGCTCGCTAGGGATCGGCATTCAGGGATCAGGAATCAGATTTTGGCGCGGACGTTGCCCCACGCCACGTTTCTGGTACCTGATGCCTTCCCTCCCATGGTTGAGTCGTAAGGCATAGGCCACCTTATCCCTTACCACTTACGTATCCAGGAGCTACACATGCCCAAGTTCATTCGCATGACCGACCTTGATCTCAAAGGCAAGCGGGTTTTTATCCGTGCCGACCTGAACGTTCCGGTCAAGGAGGGCAAGGTTACCTCTGATGCCCGCATCACTGCCTCCATGCCGACCATCGAGCGCGCCATGAAGGCGGGCGCCAAGGTAATGGTCACCTCCCACCTGGGCCGCCCAACCGAAGGCGAATTCTCCGAAGAAAATTCCCTCAAGCCCGTAGCTGATGTCATGT
The DNA here is from genome assembly GCA_049578545.1 of Thiobacillaceae bacterium. Lineage (GTDB taxonomy): Bacteria > Pseudomonadota > Gammaproteobacteria > Burkholderiales > Thiobacillaceae > DASQBT01. The sequence continues at coordinate 163,586 of JBAUMF010000027.1, read as the reverse complement.
CCGCCAAGCTCGGGAAACCTGTACGCGTGATACGTGACTGGGTTGACGGCGGATTCGATCTCGCCGCGGGAGAAGTGGTACTGCTGGAAAACTGCCGCATCAACAAGGGGGAAAAGAAGAACCTTGAAGAAACAGCAAGGAAATATGCCTCACTGTGCGACGTGTTCGTAATGGACGCCTTTGGCACAGCACATCGGGCAGAGGCTTCCACTTACGGAATCGCACAATTCGCACCCGTGGCCTGCGCCGGCCTGTTGCTGACCGATGAACTCGATGCGCTGGACAAGGCGCTGGCAAGCCCCGCTCGCCCGATGGTTGCCATCGTTGGTGGCTCAAAAGTCTCGACCAAGCTCACCGTTCTGGAATCCCTGTCCGATAAGGTTGACGAACTGGTGGTTGGCGGCGGCATCGCGAACACCTTCCTCGCTGCCACGGGCAAGAACGTTGGCAAATCCCTCTGCGAACACGACTTGATTCCGACCGCCCAGGCGCTGATCAAGAAGATGAGTAAACGTGGTGCTTCCATTCCCATCGCCGTGGACGTGGTGTGTGGGAAGAAATTTGACGCCAACGAGCCCGCCGTGTTGAAAAACGCGGATGATGTGACGGACGACGACATGATCTTCGATATCGGACCGAAGAGTGCGCAGCAACTGGCCGACATCATAGCCAAGGCCGGCACGATTGTCTGGAACGGTCCCGTCGGCGTGTTCGAGTTCGACCAGTTTGGCGAGGGCACCAAGACAGTCGCCATGGCCATCGCCAATGCCAAGGGCTTCAGCCTGGCGGGCGGAGGCGACACCATCGCCGCCATCCAGAAATACGATATCTACGACAAGGTGTCCTACATATCTACCGCCGGTGGTGCATTCCTTGAATACCTTGAAGGCAAGGCTCTCCCCGCTGTCGACATTCTGGAGAAGCGTGCAAAAGGTTGATCGCCGGCAAGGGGCAAGGCGTTAAGGCCAAACCCCGCTTCCGCCTCGTGCCCTTCACCTTTCTGGCCCAACGCATATATGATTCGCAGAACCAAAATCGTCGGCACCCTTGGTCCCGCTTCCAGCGACCCCAAGGTACTCGACAAGATGATGGAAGCCGGACTTGATGTCGTCCGGCTGAATTTTTCTCACGGCAAGCCTGAAGATCATATTGAACGCGCTGAACTGGTTCGCTCGCTGGCACGCGCCCGAGGCCGTGCCGTTGGCGTGCTGGTCGACCTGCAGGGCCCGAAAATACGCATTGGCAAGTTCAAGAACAGCAAGGTCATGCTGACCAAGGGCGACGCTTTCATTCTGGACGCGGAATGCAAGATGGGCGACCAGACCAAGGTCGGGCTCGATTACAAGGACCTGCCCAAGGACGTGAGCCGCGGCTCAACGCTGTTGCTGGACGATGGCCGTATCGAGATGTGGGTAGAGGAAGTAAAAGGCAGCGCTATTCACTGCAAGGTAGTGCAGGGTGGTGTGTTGTCCAACAACAAGGGCATCAACCGCAAGGGTGGCGGGCTCTCCGCTGCTGCGCTGACAGAAAAGGATATCGAGGACATCAAGACAGCCGCCCTGATGAAGGCTGATTATCTGGCGGTCTCCTTTCCCAAGACCGCAACCGACATCCAGCATGCCCGTGACCTGATCAAGGCAGCTGGAGGCAAGAGCCTGATCGTTGCGAAGATCGAGCGGGCTGAAGCCATTATCAATTTGGAAGATATCCTCGATGCGTCGGATGCCATCATGGTTGCCCGTGGTGACCTCGGGGTGGAAGTCGGCGACGCCGCGGTGCCCGCGCTGCAAAAGAAAATGATTCGCCTTGCGCGGTCGCGCAACAAGCTGGTGATTACCGCCACCCAGATGATGGAGTCGATGATCTCCAGCCCCATTCCCACCCGGGCTGAAGTTTCGGACGTGGCCAATGCCGTGCTGGACGGCACTGATGCCGTCATGCTGTCGGCGGAGACCGCAGCAGGCCAGTTCCCAGTTGAAGCCATTGCCGCCATGGACCGCGTTTGCACAGAGGCGGAAAAGGAATCCGAATCGATTTTCAGTAATGAACGGCTCGATCGCAGCTTCCTGCGAGTGGACGAGGCCATCGCCATGTCGGCAGCCTTCACCTCCTTGCATCTGAACATCAAGGCCATCGCCGCCATGACCCAGTCAGGCAATACGTGCCTGTGGATGTCCCGCATGAGCACCAGCGTGCCCATCTATGCCTTGACACCCGAGGTGGAAACCCGTAGAAAAGTCACTCTCTATCGCGGCGTATATCCAATCAACTTCAAAGTCACCAAGGATAGCGACCGGGAAGAACTGCTGCATGCGGCCGAGGAGGAATTGCGCCGCCGCGGTGCAGTGCGGGAAGGCGACCTGATCATCATCACCATTGGCGAGCCCATAGGTAAATCAGGCGGTACCAACACCATGAAGATCGTCAAGGTGGGAGCCCGCAAGAAATAATATCCCACCGGAGGCAAGGGGAACAGACACAGCCCGCTGGCCGGTCATCCCGAAACTATTTTGAACTGCGTAACGAGGAGTAAAACATGGCATTAATTTCACTGCGTCAATTGCTGGACCACGCCGCTGAGCATCGCTATGGCGTGCCCGCCTTCAATGTCAACAATCTGGAACAGATGCGCGCCATGATGGAAGCCGCGGACGAAACCGATTCCCCGGTCATCGTGCAGGCCTCCGCTGGTGCCCGTAAATATGCTGGCGCGCCTTTCCTGCGGCACCTGATTCTCGCTGCGATTGAAGAATGGCCGCACATTCCGGTTTGCATGCACCAGGACCATGGCACCTCTCCTTCCGTGTGCCAGCGTTCCATTCAGTTGGGCTTTTCCTCTGTGATGATGGATGGCTCGCTCAAAGAGGACGGCAAGACTCCTGCAAGCTACGAGTACAACGTCGATGTCACCCGTCGCACCGTTGAAATGGCGCACGCCTGCGGCGTGTCCGTGGAAGGCGAATTGGGCTGCCTCGGGTCACTGGAAACCGGCCAGGCTGGTGAAGAAGATGGCATCGGCGCAGAGGGAACTCTGGACCACAGCCAGTTGCTGACCGACCCGGAAGAAGCCGCTGATTTCGTCAAGAAAACCGGCGTTGATGCCCTGGCCATAGCCATTGGGACCTCGCACGGCGCATACAAGTTCACCCGTCCACCAACGGGTGACATCCTGGCGATCGGCCGCATCAAGGAAATCCACGCTCGCATCCCGAACACCCACTTGGTAATGCATGGCTCCTCCTCGGTACCGCAGGAATGGCTCAAGATCATCAACAGCTACGGCGGCGATATGGGCGAGACCTACGGCGTTCCCGTAGAGGAAATCGTTGAAGGGATCAAGCACGGTGTGCGCAAGGTGAATATCGACACCGACCTGCGCATGGCCTCAACCGGAGCGGTTCGCAAATTCCTGGCCGAAAACAAGAAAGAGTTCGACCCGCGCAAATTCCTCATGGCCTCCACCAAGGCCATGAAAGACATCTGCAGGGCTCGCTACGAAGCCTTCGGCACCGCCGGCAACGCATCCAAGATCAAACCGATCAGCCTGGAAACCATGGTCAAACGCTACGACAAGGGCGAGTTGGATCCACGCGTCAACTAAATACGCAGGCAGACTGAGAAAAAGGCAGCCGAAGCTGCCTTTCTTGTTGCTGCCATGCGAACCAAGGAATTCATTTGAGCACGAAAGTCAGCTTCATCCGCACCCTGTATTCGGTCACCTTGCCCTTGGTCACACCCACACTTTGATCCATCAGCCAGGCCCCTGTAATGTTGGCCAACGATTCGGCCGCCTTCGCCACTCCAACTTTGACTGCGTCTTCAAAGCTCTTTTTCGAAGTCGCCACAATTTCGATGGTTTTTGCAACAGACATGGTTCCCCCTGAATAGAAGTGTTTGTCTTACCTGTTTAGCAGATGTCCGAAGAATTCAAAAGACAATTACTTATCTTTGGCACGCGGGACCTCCCTGCAGCGCATTCCATGGAGTCACCAACATATGCTCGAAGCAAGCCTGTAGTAACATTATGGCTTTTGCTATCAATGTTCAAGGAGTAGTTAATGCGCGCACGTTCCGGACTGTATCTTGTCCTCCCCACCCTTATTTTCGCTGGCTGTGCATCACATCAGGCTGTCGATGCCCAGACTGCTGCACGCCAGCAACTCGACGACCGGGTTGCCAAACTCGAAGCTGACCAGGCTGCGCAAGCGGCCCTGCTCAATCAATTGGGTCCAATCAGTGCCCAGCTGAAAGACCAGCAATCTGCCTTGTCTGCCCTAACGGGCAAAGTCGATAATCAGGCAGCCGTGCTAACTGCGCTTTCAGGGAAGGTTGATACTGAATCATCGGTTCTGTCGGCGCTATCGGGCAAAGTTGACAACCAAGGCGCCACGCTGTCGGCGTTATCGGATAAAACTGACAATCAGGGAGCCGCTTTAACCGCGCTATCAGGCAAAGTTGACAACCAAGGCGCCACTGTGTCTGCGCTATCGGATAAAGCTGACAATCAGGGAGCCGCTCTGTCTGCGCTGGCGGGTAAGCTTGGCAATCAGACAACTGCGCTTGCACAGGTGAAGGAAACGGCCGACGACGCCGTAAAAATTGCGCGCGACAGCCGCATGGTGTCCGGCAAGATTATCGATTCACTTCTGCTGACTGATGACATGGTCCTGTACAACTACGAACAGCCCGAACTGACCGCGAAGGGGAAGGCGGCACTGGATGAGCTGATCAAGCGCGCCAAACCACAGCTACCCTATATCTTTATCGAGATCATTGGCTACAGCGACGACCTCAGCCTGGGCAGTCAGAACCGCAGAATCGCCTTGGAACGCGCCGAATCGGTACGCCGATATCTGTTCGAGGTCGGCGACATTCCTCTGCACCGCATGTCGGTAATTTCCTATGGTGACCTCAAGCCTCTCGCAAGCAATGAATCACTCGAAGGCCGGAGCCGCAATCGGCGGGTTACTGTGCAGGTGCTCAAGTGACAGCATGCCTGGCAAGCTGAAATAAAAAGCGGCCAGCGGGCCGCTTTTCCTTTGCTCCTTTAAACCTCTAAAGGCAATTGTGGCGGTGCAATGACGCGCTCCACCACCATGGTGTGCACACGCCTGGAGTCTGCACGCAGTATCTGGACCTTCAGGCCATCGAACTCGATTAGTTCACCCCGTTTCGGCACATGGCCAAACTTGTTGGTAACTAGGCCTCCCACGGTATCGAAATCCTCATCGGAGAAATGCGTGCCCATGACCGCGTTGAAGTCGGGTATTTCAGTCGCAGCCTTGACCCGGTATCGGCCAGTCTTGTCACGAATGATGTTGTCTTCAGTTTCATCAAAATCGTATTCGTCCTCGATGTCGCCAACGATCTGTTCCAGTACGTCTTCGATGGTCACCAGACCTGCAACCCCGCCGTATTCATCAACAACTATGGCCATGTGATTTCGACTGGCGCGAAATTCCTTCAGTAGTACATTCAGACGCTTGGCTTCGGGAATGAAAACGGCAGGACGCAGCATGCTGCGAATGCTTTCTTCTTCACCTGCCTGCAGGCGCAGCAGCTCTTTAGCCAGCAATATTCCGAGAACGTGATCCTTGTCGCCATCGATTACCGGAAAACGCGAGTGGGCCGCCGCAATGACCTGCGGCAAAAACGCCTCTGGATCATCGTTAATATCGACTACATCCATCTGTGAGCGAGGGATCATGATGTCCCGCACCTGCATCTCCCCTACCTGCAGCACGCCCTCGATCATGGCCAGGGCATCGGCATCCATCAGATTGCGCTCGTACGCGCTGCGCAGCAATTCGATCAGTTGCTCCCGGTCTTCAGGCTCGCGCAGCAAGAATGTCGAGAGCCGTTCCAACCAGGAGGATTTAGGGTGAATGTCTGAGTCCATAAAGTCTGGGGCGCTCTGACCGAGTTCCATATAGCCGCGCGATGGAGATTTGATCAGAGGTTCCCTTCGAGTGGAAAGGGGTAAGCACGGGTGCTTAGCGCTTTCCGCTCATTTTGCCTCGCTGTAGGGGTCGCTGAAACCCAATTTTGCCAGAATACTGGCTTCCTTGGCTTCCATGATGTCAGCTTCGTCGTCGCGTTCATGATAATAGCCTTGCAAATGCAGCATTCCATGCACAGTCAGATGGGCATAATGCGATAGCAATTCCTTGCCCTGTTCCCTGGCTTCCCTTTCGACCACCGGCGCACAGAGCACAATATCGCCGCTCATTCCTGCTCCTGCATCAGCCATGTCTCCCGTATAGGCGAAAGTCAGCACATTGGTGGCGTAATCCTTGAGCCGGTAATCGCGATTAAGGCGTTGGCCTTCCTTCGTGTCGACGATTCTCAGCGTAACCGTTGCGGGTCGTTCCAGTGCGGCTTCTGCCCAGCGACGGAACTGGGTCCGGGCGGGGGCGAGTTCTGGCTTGAATGCATACTGAACCGACAGTGAAAGCCGAGGGCGGGAAGTTGCGGACTTAGCCCTTGCGTTTTTCCGTCTGTTTCTTGTGCTGGGCATAGGCGTGAACGATGCGGGCAACCAGGGGGTGACGCACCACATCTTCGTGGGTGAAGTGGGTGAAAGCGATGCCACGTACTTCCTTGAGCACGCTCTGTGCATCCATCAGACCGGACCTGCTGTCTTTGGGCAAATCGATTTGCGTGATATCACCCGTGACCACCGCCTTGGCACCGAAGCCAATGCGGGTGAGAAACATCTGCATCTGCTCCGGTGTGGTGTTTTGCGCTTCATCCAGAATGACAAAGGAGTGGTTCAACGTGCGGCCCCGCATGAACGCGAGTGGCGCGACTTCGATGGTGTTTCGCTCCAGCAGCTTGGCTACCTTGTCAAAACCCATCAGGTCATACAGCGCGTCGTACAACGGGCGCAGGTAGGGATCGACTTTCTGTGACAGGTCGCCTGGCAGAAAACCTAGGCGCTCGCCCGCTTCAACCGCCGGGCGAGTCAACACGATGCGCTTGACCGCGTCGCGCTCCAGTGCGTCGACTGCGCAGGCTACCGCCAGATAAGTCTTGCCCGTGCCGGCCGGGCCAATACCGAAGGTAATGTCGTGGTTGAGAATCTGCTCGATGTAGACTCCCTGGCGCGGAGTTCGCGGCCTCAGGTCAGAGCGGCGAGTACGGAGCAAGGGCGCCTCATCCTCTTCCGTCAACCCACGTGTCAGTTCAACGATACCAAGTTGAATGTCATCCAGCGTCAGCCCGTCACCTGCGCGATTGTAAAAGTGTTCCAGCGCCGCCAACCCTTGCTCCGCACGTGTCTTGGCGCCGGATACCATGAAACTGGCGCCGCGACGGCGGATGGCTACATCAAAGGCTGTTTCGATTTGACGAATGTTTTCGTCGAGCGGTCCGCACAGGTTGGACAGTCGACGATTGTCGACGGGTTTGAAACTTAGTTCAAGACTGGTATTCAACGAATGACGATTTCGCCTCGCAGTGAATGTGGGAATGCTTGTGTAATGGTGACATCCGCGAATTGATTAATCAATCGCGTCTGTCCTCTGAAGTTGACCACCCGGTTGTTGTCTGTGCGGGCGGACAGTTCATTGATATCTTTTCTTGACAGGCCATCCACCAGCACGCGCTGCACCGTGCCGACCATTTCCCCTGAAATCTTTTCTGAATTGGCCTGGATGGTCTTCTGCAACCGCGCCAAACGGCGCTGTTTGACCGCATACGGGACGTCATCCGCATAATCCGCGGCCGGAGTGCCCGGACGCTGACTATAGATGAAGGAAAACGAGGCGTCGAAGCCGACATCCCGAACCAGTTTCATGGTCTGCTCGAAATCAGCCTCCGTTTCACCCGGGAAACCGATGATGAAATCGGATGCAATCGAGATGCCGGGACGGGCCTGTTTCAACTTTCGGATGATGCTCTTGTATTCCAGCACCGTGTAGCCGCGCTTCATTGCCGCCAGCACATGATCCGAGCCAGATTGCACCGGCAGATGCAGATGGGATACCAGCTTGGGCAAACGCGAATATGCTTGAATCAGCCGTGGCGTCATTTCGCGCGGGTGGCTAGTGGTGTAGCGAATCCGTTCTATTCCCTGCACTTCATGCACGACCTCCAATAACAACGCTAGGTCCGCAATCTCCCCATCGTGCATGACTCCACGGTATGCATTTACATTCTGCCCAAGCAATGTGACTTCCTTGACGCCCTGTTCAGCCAGCGCCGCAACTTCGGCGATGACATCATCAAAAGGCCGCGAAACTTCCTCGCCACGGGTATAGGGCACAACACAGAAGGTGCAGTATTTCGAGCAGCCTTCCATGATGGAAACAAAAGCAGCAGGCCCCTCCACCCTCGCCGCCGGCAGATGATCGAATTTCTCGATTTCTGGAAAGGAAATATCCACCTGGGCCCGGCCTGTGGAGCGTTTTTTTGCAATCAGTTCCGGCAGACGGTGCAGGGTTTGCGGGCCAAAGACCAGATCCACATAGGGCGCACGGGACACAATCGCAGCGCCTTCCTGCGAGGCGACACAACCGCCCACCCCGATAATGAGGTTAGGGTTCTTTGCTTTAAGGGCCTTTACCCGTCCCAGATCGGAAAAGACCTTTTCCTGGGCTTTCTCGCGCACCGAGCAGGTGTTGAACAGGATCACGTCGGCATCATCCGGATTCCCGGTTCTCACCAGTCCATCGGATTCGCGCAGCACATCGGCCATCTTGTCCGAGTCATACTCGTTCATCTGACAGCCAAAGGTTTTTATGAAGACTTTTCGGGGTGTGGTCATGCGTGCCGGTGCAGTGAATAAACTGGGGGCAAAAAAATGGTGGTGATGGGCAGAATCGAACTGCCGACCTGTGGGTTATGAATCCACCGCTCTAACCGTCTGAGCTACATCACCTTACCTACGTTGTGTATACAGTCTGACGTAAATCAAAACCCAGCATGGCAACGTAGAAAGCTGATTAGTATACTTTTTTTGTAATCTCCCTGTAAAGTTGAAAACACCTAAAGCAGTGAGCGGTGGAAACAGGACCCCCACATCTTTTTTATCCTATACTTCAATGATTATGCAACTCAATATAGGGGAAACTCATGATTCATTCAGTCAGCGGCGACATTCTTCTCACCAGAGCCCAGGCACTCGCCCACGGAATAGCGCCCAATGACCCGTTCACGACGGGTCTTGCACTTAAATTGAGAGAGCAATGGCCCGCCATGTACAAGGACTCTCGCCATTTCTGTCAGACCACCCATCCCAAGGCTGGCGAAACATGGACGTGGAGCGGCGCAAATGGCAAGCGCATCATTAATCTGTTTACCCAGGAAGCGGCGTATGACCATGGCACGAAGCCGGGCAAGGCGACACTGGAAAATGTGAACCATACCCTGCGTGCCCTTCGTCATTTGATTGAGACGGAAAAATTAGCCAGCCTGGCGCTACCTCGCTTGGCCACCGGGGTAGGCGGCCTGGACTGGAAGGACGTAGAGCCCCTGATAAGCAGGCATCTGGGTGATGTGCCCATGCCGATCTATGTCTATACGACTTACCAGAAAGGCATAGTCGGCAGCGAGCCCGCTTGAGCCCTTATGGGACAAGAGATCACCCAGACCTTTTTTGCCAGCCAGGACTACACCGAGTATGCCCGACGCCTGGGGCTGGAAGCTGAACTGCTCAAATCCTGGCTAAAGGAGGGTCGCTTTTCCTCTAAGGGAGAGGTGGGCGGCTACGAACTGGAGTGCTGGCTGCTGGATCACAACTATTTTCCGGCCCCGATTAATCAAGCCTACCTGAATCGTCTGGACAATCCGCTGGTCGTTCCGGAGTTGTCACGCTTCAACGTCGAACTCAATGGGGTACCCCAACCTTTGCGCGGTGGGGCACTCTCTGCCATGAGGAATGAGCTCCAGGCGACTTGGGGCCTATGCCAGGAAGTCGCCCATGAACTGGACAGCGTGCTGATAATGATTGGCATTTTGCCAACGATCCGGCAAAAGGATTTGACCCTCGCAAACATGGCGGACCTGAGGCGCTATCGTGCGCTTAACGAACAGATCACCAAAAGGCGCGCCGGCCATCCATTGCACATTGAAATCGAAGGGCGAGAATACCTCAACCTGATCCATCCGGATGTCATGCTGGAAGCTGCCACCACCTCCTTTCAACTCCATTTTCAAACGGCCCAGGAGGAAGCCGTACGGTATTTCAACGCCTCGCTTATTGCAGCTGGCCCACTGCTGGCAGCCGCTGTCAATTCTCCTTATCTGTTTGATCACGACTTGTGGGACGAAACCCGCATCCCCCTGTTCGAGCAGTCAGTCGATAGCGGCGAAAGCGGCGACACCATTGCCCGTCGAGTCGATTTCGGCAAGGGTTATTTGGTGGGTTCAGTGTATGAGTGCTTTGACGACAACCTGAACGACTATCCGGTGCTTTTGCCTCTGCTACTGGATGAGCCACCGGAACGATTTGCCCATCTGCGATTACATAACGGCACCATCTGGCGCTGGGTGCGTCCCCTGATCGGGTTCGACCCGGACGGCACGCCCCATCTGCGCATCGAACAGCGCGTCCTTCCCGCAGGGCCCACTATCCCTGACATGCTGGCCAATGCTGCCCTTTATTTTGGCCTGGTCCGTTCTCTGGCAGGTCTGAATAGCGCGCCAGAAGATGACCTTCCATTCGAAAAGACAAGGGAAAACTTTTATAATGCCGCACGTTATGGACTGGATGCCGAATTGACCTGGCTGGGCGGCATCAAAACAAATGTACGCACTTTGCTTCTGGAGGAAATCCTCCCCGTGGCGCGTCTTGGCTTAAGAAAACTTACGCTGGATCAGACCGACATCGATGATGCACTGGAAATTCTCGAGGACCGCATCACGTCTGGCCAGACTGGCGCTGCATGGCAACGTGCCTATCGCGAGCGGCACAAGACGGACTGTCAGCACTTGGTTGTCGCTTATCTCGAACAACAACGCAGCGGCGCACCCGTGCATCAATGGGAAGTCTGAGCAAGATCTGAAATGCTGACCGAGCTTGATCATCTGCCGGAAGGATTTCTGGAAATAAACGCTGCCAAGCTTTACCGCGTTGTTCCTGGCCCAACACTCATACATCTCGCGGGCCGCAAGCCTGAACCCTTGTTTGTGTCCATCTTGCTGCATGGCAACGAGGACACAGGACTGCTAGCCATTCAATCATTGCTGAAGAGGCATGCCGGGCAGCCTTTACCTCGTGCGCTCTCGGTATTCATCGGCAACGTGGAGGCAGCATGCCATAACCTGCGCCGCCTGGAAAACCAGCCGGACTATAACCGGGTGTGGCCGGGCTCCCCCGATACAGGGCTGGCAGAACATGAACTGATGCAGAGAGTGGTGGATCGCATGGCCGCGCGCAGTGTGTTCGCCAGCATTGACCTGCACAACAATACCGGCCTGAACCCACACTACGCTTGCGTCAACCGCCTGGAACACCGCTTTCTCCACCTAGCTCTGTTGTTCTCCCGAATCGTGGTGTATTTCACCCAACCCGAGGGCGTGCAAACCGCGGCTTTCGCATCGCTTTGCCCTGCTGTGACGGTGGAATGCGGCAAACCCGGCATGGTCAGCGGTGCGGAACATGCGATGAGGTTTGTTGAAGCGGCATTGCATTTGTCAGCCTTTCCCGCCCACCCCGTTCCTCAACAGGATATCGATCTGTTCCATACCGTGGCCACCGTCAAGGTGCCGGAATCCATCGCATTCAATGTTGGCAAGTCAGGCGCCGCCCTGTCATTTATTGATGACATTGATCATCTCAATTTCCGCGAATTGCCCAGCGGAACACTGTTGGGTCATTTTGGCTTGGGTTCGCAGGTTCCTCTCACAGCCACCAACAATGATCACCAGGACATTGCGGATGGCTACTTCGAAGTAAGGGATGGCCAGCTGCTGACCCGGCGGCCGGCGATGCCGGCAATGCTCACTCGCGATGAACGCGTTATACGGCAGGACTGCCTGTGTTACCTGATGGAACGCATCGAGATGGCACAGGTGAGGAGATAGCGAAGTGCTTGCTTAACCAATCCGGCGCATCAATGGGGGCGCAGCCTGGCAAGCTCATCCAGCAAATTCAGCATCAGCTCGCGGCCCAGCGGCCCCATCCCCTGCATCAACTTATCCCCATCGCGCTCCCCATCCACCAGCCGGCGCATGGTGCCGCCCAGCCTTGCCATATCTCCACCCGCCTTCATCATCTGCTCGGCCATGTCGGCCAATATGGCAAATGCCTTCACATCGCCGTTGCTCGCCGCATGAATCATCGCGGCCAGCCCGGGTGCAGCGGCGGTGCCATCGATTGCGTCCATAGATGGCAGAGTCGCCGGGTTGTCGATACCGCGCAGGATCGCATCCACCAGAATGACATCTTCCTCATCCAGCCCCAGCTTGATCGATGGGTCGCGCCGGCCACCGATAATCTGACGAATGGCCCTGACTAGCCCGCCCCAACCCGCTTCCTCGGCGGCCTTGAGGTGTTCGTGCAATTCCGGCAGTTGGCTGCGGTCACGCAGCGCATTCACCACGGCATGGATGAATGTCGCATGCATGCGCAGCACCTGCTCGACGACATCGGGAAGTTGAGCCATGTTTTCCTTTCGCTTCCTGGTATGCAAGTGTAGCGGCTTGCAAGCGGGGCAGGGAAACTGGCTGAATGCAGAGAAGCGGTGCAAAGTCGAACATCCGCCGCCCGTGCGCAGAGGCATTAGAAGCTGTCACAATAGCAAGAATCGCATAAAGTCCGGACAATGATGTCCCCCTTGACCGGAGCCATGACGACAATTGTTGAGGTTGCCTGAACGCGGTTCTCAAGCGAGGATATTGCGCTTATACCCTTCTAAGGCCAGCCACCATATTGTTTCTCCAGTTGTCCATGCCCCAGCCAAGAATGATGGAAGCAGATTCATGCCGCAATTCGACCGGCGGGGCCAGGCCCAGAAAACCTAATGCCTGGAAAAGCGTTTCCGCACAATGCTTTCGATCCAGCGGAGGGGCAAGCGTCTGTTTGCAAAGTTTCTGCCCCGTTTCATTAAGCACCACGGGCAGGTGAAGATAGTCAGGGATGGTGTAGACCAGCAAATATTGCAGATGAATCTGGCGTGGGGTGGAGGCGAGCAGGTCTGCTCCACGAACGATATGGGTAACGCCCTGCTCTGCATCATCCACGACTGCAGCAAGCTGATAGGCGAAGAAACCATCTGCGCGCTTCACCAGGAAATCACCAACATCCGTTTCCAGATGCTGGCAATGATGGCCTTGAATGCGGTCATCAAAACAAATCGGTGCATCATTCACCCGCACCCGCCAGGCCCTGGCTGCGCGTCCATTCAAACCGGAGCGGCAGGTACCAGGGTAGACAGGCCCCTCCAAACCACTCACCGACGAGTCAGCAATTTCCCTGCGTGTACAGGCGCAGGGATAGGCATGGCCCGCATCGACAAGCTGTTGCAACGCATGTTGATAGAACTGTTCGCGGTGACGTTGATAGACCACCTCACCATCCCACTGGAATCCGTAAGTGTCAAGGGTGCGAAGAATGTCATCGGCGTGGGTCTGCTTGCAGCGCGGTTCATCCACATCCTCGATGCGAACCAGCCACTGGCCGCCTTGCGAATGTGCGTCGAGATAACTGCCAACCGCTGCAATGAGCGAACCAAAGTGCAACGGCCCGGTGGGGGACGGTGCGAACCGTCCTACATACTTGACGGTCTTCAGCTGTTGTCTGTCTTGTGCAGGGTGGCTGGGTGGGTTAGTTTCCAACCCAGCCATACCGGCACCAGGTAGAGGAATGCGCTACCCAGATAAGGCGGGAAATATCGGGACACGGCGCTGGCATATTCAACTGCATTCAAATCAGTGGCCGTGCTGGACAGCACAAACCAGAATGCATTGGAGATGAGGAATGCACAAGCAACTGCGGCAAGGCTGACACTTGCCGCTGTCATGAAATCAAATTGCTGTCGTCTTCCCAGCCAGCGTCCAGCCAGCCAAAGCACGCCATATGTCGGAATCAGGCCCCAGTAGGCTGGAGTCAAACACCAGCCCGCTTCGACAGCTGTCCTGGCAGAAAGAACATCAATGCCAAACGCCACGACCATCAAAACGCTGAACCCGCCCAGACGCTGCAGCGCGATGCCCCCAATAACGAACACGGCAAGGCTCGCATCAGGCAGCAATGAGGCCGTGCCGAAATGGCTCATGCGCGTGGCGGCCATGATCGCGGCCAGACCCAGCAGAACAAGCAGACGGTATTTTATGGGAAGTGTGTGCATGAGCGCTCCTGCCGTTAGTTGGGCTGATAGGCCAATTCTAGCCGGAATTCCCGACCTGGCGTGTGATAGCCGTATACAAGGGAATAATCCACATCACCCGCGTTGATCAGACGTGCGCCGACCCTCCAGTTCTTCTTCAGCGCATAGTCCCCTGCGAGATCTAATAAGGCATAGCCCGGTACACGGGTGCGGCTGGAGCCGATAATATCCACATCTGGACGAGAGGCAGAAGCAACCATTTCTGCCTGCCAGCCGAAAGCGCCCGCCTGGTCCCTCACGGCGAGGCTGCCGAATTGGCGGGCGCGCCGCAGCAAAGTCAAGCCTGTCGCTTCATCCTCCGGGTTTTGCCAGGTATAGGCTGCGCGCGCGGCAAGGCCTGCCACACGCCCCTGCCAACTCATTTCCAGGCCCTGGTTGCGGGTCCGATTCAGATTTACCGTAGTTGCATAGGTAACCGGATCAATTGCAATCAAATCCTTGGAACGGCTGGCAAACAGCGTTGCCTGGACAAATTGCTCTCCTGTTCCGTAGCTGAAACCCAGCTCGGCACTTTCTGACGTTTCCGGCTTCAGGTTGGGGTTGGCGAAATAATACGGTGGGTAGTTCAAATACAAGTCATTGAAGGTTGGTGCCTTGAAGGCTGTAGCCAACGCCCCATGGATCTTGAGCGAAGGCGCCAGCTGATAGCCATAGGCCAGCCGGCCCGTAGCGTGGCCGCCGAAGTCGCTGTAGTGATCAAAGCGGGCACTCAGGTCGAGCTGATGCCTGCCCCAGATCTGCCCGTAGCCCTCGTAGCCACTCAAGGCAACCCGGCTATTGACGCTGTAATTGCTGTCACTCGACAGGCCTTGTCGCATTGCCTCCAATCCGAAACGAAGGTTGGCATCCTTGCCGATCTGAAGCTGGTTTTCCCAATGCACCTGGTCATTGCGGGTATTGAAATAGCCAGCCGATGTACCTGACAGGTCATTTTTCAAATTATCCTCGCCCTCGCCCAGAGTGATCCGGGTGTGCCAAAGATTGGAGGGATCAGCGTCCAGATACAGACTGTAGCCAGCGAGGGTCTGATCATCATGGTTGGAAAATTCACCGTCATATTCCACGCTGGAAACGCTCTGCGCTGCATTGAGCCCGACTCTCAATCTGCCGCCCAGTGAGTGTTCAACATTGAAATTGACGCTCAGGTTGCGGGTCGTATCCTTGTCGAGATCAGCCAGAGAAAGATAACCGGCAGTGGGGATGAATTGTTCCCGCA
The DNA here is from genome assembly GCA_049578545.1 of Thiobacillaceae bacterium. Lineage (GTDB taxonomy): Bacteria > Pseudomonadota > Gammaproteobacteria > Burkholderiales > Thiobacillaceae > DASQBT01. The sequence continues at coordinate 148,040 of JBAUMF010000027.1, read as the reverse complement.
CAGTGGAGAATCCGCGACTTTGAACGTGCGACATGCCGAAATGCATACGGGTATCCGCACTCAGCGCACCTCCGATGGATGCGGCCAGATCGTTGTAATCATCCGTACCGAGGCCCACTTTGACTGAAAGTGCCGCCGGGCCGCTTCCGTGCCGGGTAAAAATCTGCACAACCCCGCCTATGGCTTCGGAGCCATACAGGCTGGACACATTCCCGCGCACGATCTCGATTCGCTCTACTTCATCCAACATGATCTGGTCAATCGCAGTCGTGCCGGCGGATACGGAATTCAACCGCATACCGTCCACCAATACCAGAGTGTGATCCGACTCCGCACCGCGTATACGCACCGCGGAAACCGTACCCAAGCCTCCTTGCTGACTGATTTCCACACCCGGCAGACGTTGAAGCAAAGCAGGCAAATCTGCCGCACCTGAGGCTGCGATGTCCTTGCGTGTCAGGACCGATACGTCGGCCAGGGTGTCATCGAGCTTCTGTGGGCTGCGGGTTGCTGTAACAACAATTTCGGCCGCAAGCGTGACAGGCAATTCTTCCGCACAAGCGGGCAATATGAACGACAGCGTCATGGCAAGCGCGATATTGCGATGCATGGTGATTCCCGAGGCCGTGCGTCCGGATCCCCGCGGACGGATTGATGAGCGGCATTGAGCCGTTTCGGGCCGGTATCCGGGCTTGCGCCTGAAACCCATCGCCTTCCCGTCATGGACAGTGGCGTATCGATGGGTCGTTTAGCGTTGACCGTTGCGGGGGCAGCACAGGCCTGGAAGGCGGAGAGCCACTTGCACCTGTTTCCCGTTTAACCGCGAAGAGGTGTCCTCATGCGCGGCACCCGAGGCATGAATTATACGATCAAGAAGACTTGTCGCGATAATTTCGACACTGGCCTTTCAATATGTTTAACCCGGCGGACGAATTCGGTATAGTTCCGCCATGGATACCCAATTGGAAGCTTTGGAGGAACGCGTCCGCAAGGTGGTGACCTTGTGCCAGAACCTGCGCAAGGAAAATCTTGCCCTGCGCCAGGATATCGCTTCACATCAGCAACAGATCAGAACGCTGACCAGCAAACTTGAAACCGCCAGAATCCGGCTGTCAAACCTGATCGAACGCCTTCCGGAGGATGCCTGATGGCGGCCACCCGCAATGTGGAAGTCACCCTTATGGGTCGCAGCTTCAAGGTGCCCTGTTCCCCCGAAGAAGAGCCTGCACTGATGGCGGCGGTCAACTACCTGAACAGCAAGATGCGCGAAATCCGCGATAACGGCAAGGTGGTCGGCACTGAACGCATTGCCATGATGGCGGGTCTCAACATCGCACATGAACTGCTCAGCGCTGGCGGCGGTAGCCAGACTGCGCGCCTGAAGAAACTTGAAGGCATGAAGGCTCTGCTCGACGGCGTGCTGGACGAACAAAACCCGTTGTTCTAGGAAACCACTGGCTTCTTTCCTGATAAACTAGATCTTCTCCCTGCGGTGTTCGAGATTGTCGGCAATTTCTCTGAACCAATGCATCAGTGCAAGGCCGCGACTCAATCTGACGCGGGTGTGCGCGCAACACGCTTTGTGTGCCCAAAACGTCTGTAGTTGCAGCCATCTTGAACCCAGGTTCAAGAGTCCGCCGACAGTCACGGCACAGGCGGGGAGCCCTCGTCACCACGTCAGATGAACATTCCATCCAAACCGGATCTGCGCCGCCATTACCGCAATGCACGGTCCAAACTGTCCGATCACGTCCGGCATCATGCCGAACACCAGGCATTGCGCCATGCCATCAGATCAGGCTTGTTGCTCAAGGGCAAACGCTGGGGCGTTTACCTTCCCTTTGGATCGGAGTTTGATGTTCTGGCTTTGGCCAACCAGATATTGTGGATGCGCAAGCAGGTGTTTGTGCCCATCCTGCCGTCTCGTCCAGCCAAGCCATTGCGTTTTGTCCGACTTGGCAAAAACCAGCGCTTGGCACAGAACCGGCATAATATTTCCGAGCCTCTCAGCCAGCAAAGAGTTGGCGCTCGACAACTGGATGTCCTGCTCGTCCCGCTGGTAGCCTATGATTCCCGGGGGGTGCGCCTCGGCATGGGGGGCGGGTATTACGATGCGACATTGGCTTACTTTAAAATTCGGAGCTTTTTGCATAAGCCCAAGTTGATCGGCGTGGCGTACGCTTGTCAGCAGGCGCCCGAGCTGCCTGCCGAGCCGTGGGATGTCCAACTGGATGGCGTATTGACAGAAACGGGCCTGACGTTCTTTTAGTATCTGTAGCGCTGGGGCGGGGTCCCAAACAGCATGGGTTTGGGTGCAGAGGTCGCATTGGCAGTGGGCAAAGTTGTTGTCGCCCGGAAGTGCGGTACGTTCATCAGACGCATCCAGCCCATGTACAGTCTTGGATCAAACCAATTCATCATCGACGCGGCTGTTCGTTCGCCCGCTATAACGTTTACCCATTGCATGGGCTTGCTGGATACATAGACCCCAGACTGGAAATAGGCCGGGTCCAGTATGATTTGGGGCTTGCCGGACGAAAGCTTGGGCCCGGACACTCGGCTCAACAGCGCAGTCTGAAATTCGGGATCTGTTTCAGAGTAGGCCTTATCCAAGGTACTCTGTGGCGTCATCATCGCAAGCCAGTTACGCAAGGCCTGCGGGTCTGACATTCCTTGCATGTAAGACAAGTAGGTCTTTGGATTCAGCCCGGCCAGCATGGCCTGGGCCAATAAGCGAGGATCAGCAGCTGCATCCATAATTGCGCATGCTTGAGCCCTGTGCTTATTCGTTCCTTTTCCATCCACGGCATCTTGCCTATTCGTCTTCGTTTCCCTGGCGACTGCCAACCGGGCATTGTTTGTTTCAGTTCCAGCGTAGGAACAGCCTGAGGCCAACGCCAGGCAATATATGAGGGCAATAATCAAACTGTGCTGCATCTTGGAAACTGCTGTTCGTCTTCAACTAAGGCATTTGCATTTTATTATGATAGTCATCCAATATTTTCACAGTTTGCGTGCAGGAAATAAAAAACGCCCCGGCTAAGTAAGCCGGGGCGCTGGATTGCTCTATACCCAAATTATTTTGCAGGTGCTGATTCAGGAGCAGGAGCTGCCGCGGGAGCGGCAGGTGCGGGAGCAGCAGGGATCATGAATGCGAAGGGGTTATAACCTTGGGCTGCTGCGGGCGCGGCAGTGGGCGCAGCCGGGGTCATGAATGCGAAGGGGTTAAAACCCTGAGCTGCATTGGTGTAGGCGCTGGGATTCAGGAAGCTGCCCCAGGTGCCGTAGGTCTGGGGATTGACTGCCGCGTTCGCCCAGTTGGTATACAGGCCAGGATTCATCGGCGCCATCATCAGGTTCATGTTGGCGGGGTTCACCGGTGCAGTCATCCAGTTGGCGTACAGGCTGGGGTTCAGCATTTGCATGCCAGCGTTCCACATACGGGGATCCATGGGCGCCATCAACGCCTTCATGTAGGTGTTGGGGTTCATGAAGGGGGTTGCCATGGCCATGTAGAAGTTGGGGTCCATGGAAGCAGCCATCCACTTCATGTACATGCCGGGGTCCATGAACTGCATGTACTTTTGCATGGTCCGGGGATCAAGCATGGCCTGACCCATCTGGGTGTAGGTGGCAGGGTTCATGCCCTGGGTCATCATGGCGGCCAGGGTAGCGGGGTCCATCATCATGATCATGGTGTTGACCGCGGCCTTGGGGTTCTGCAGCGGTTCTACCATGGTGGCGGGATTCAGCAGCATGGAAGCGGTTGATTCCGGGGTAGCAGGGGTGGCAGGGGCAGTGCCGTTGGCGAAGGCGGGGGTGATTACAACAGCGGCCATAAGGGCTGCAGTTAATTGTGCGACTTTCATTGAGGCTCTCCTAGAGATTTAGTGTTGCGGGTGGGACAAAAAACATATTCTTTGTTTATGTGGCTATATTAGGATATTCGGAACATCTACGTCAATTCTAAATTTGTGTTAAGCAAAAAATTCATTGCGCGAACGCAACGGTGTTGCGATAAAACAACTCAGGCGGATCCGCTTCAGACTGTATTTATAGTTCAAATTGCGCTATATCTCGCCCAGATAGGCGGCCTTGACAGCCGCATCCTCTGCCAACAGAGCAGCAGCATTTGCCAGGATGATTTGGCCGCTATCCATGACGTAGCCGCGCTGGGCCGTTTGCAGGGCCAGGTGAGCATTCTGCTCGATCAGAAAAAGGGTAACACCGGAGGCGGCGATTTCCCTGATAATGTTGAATACTGTCCGAACCATGATGGGAGACAGTCCCATGCTTGGTTCATCAAGCATCAATAACCGGGGGCGAGAAAGCATGGCACGGCCCAACGCCAGCATTTGCTGCTCACCGCCCGAGAGCAGCCCCGCCTTTTGCTCCCGCCGTTCAGCCAGCCGGGGCAGCAATTCATAGACGCGACTCAAATCCTGGTTGACCGCCCGGCCATCGGTCCGCGCATATGCCCCCATCATCAGGTTTTCCGCCACCGTCATGCGAGGAAACACACCCCGGCCTTCGGGCACGAGATTAAGCCCTGAGCGTGCAATTTCAAATGCGGGCTTGCGGGTTAGGGACTCGCCGTTGAAATGCACGCTGCCGCTCGACAAAGGCAGTAGCCCCGCGATGGCTTTAAGCGTTGTGGTCTTGCCTGCGCCATTGGCCCCGATCAGGCAAACGATTTCCCCCTTGCCCACCGTGAGATCGATACCTTTGACGGCCTTGATGCTGCCGTAGGAAACAGCCAGGTCCCTGACCTCGAGCAATGCCTGCATCACGCTACATCGGTTCCCAGATAGGCCGCGATAACTTTGGGATTCGTCCGCACTTCAGTGGGAAGACCCTCTGCAATTTTTTCGCCATAATCCAGAACCATCACCCGGTCGCAGGTGCTCATGACCAACTTCACATCATGTTCGATCAGCATCAACGTAAAGCCGTCACCCCTGAGTGCAAGCAACAACTCACGCAGGCCTTGTTTTTCTGCCAAATTCATTCCCGCGGCGGGCTCATCCAGGGCGAGAAGTTTCGGCTCAGTCGCCAGGGCACGGGCAATTTCCAGCCGACGCTGATCTCCATAAGAAAGATGTTTCGCCAGAACATGGCTATGCCGCTCGATGCCGACCCTCTCCAACAATTCCCTTGCCCGCATTCGGCTGTCTTCCTCCTCCGCGCGGGTCCAAGCGGTCCGCAGCACCGCTCCAACCACGCCGGAAGTGGTGCGGGCGTGACGTCCGACCATGACATTTTCCAATGCCGACATGTTGTGGAACAGACGAATGTTCTGGAATGTTCTTGCCAGGCCCGCCTTGAGAATCTTGTGGGGTTTGCGCCGAAATAATGAGACACCATCCAGTTCAATCGTGCCCCTATCAGGTATGTACAGTCCAGTCAGTGCATTAAAGAGGGTTGTCTTTCCCGCACCGTTGGGCCCAATGACGCCAAAAATTTCTCCGTGGTTAACCTTGAAACTGACTTCAGCCAGCGCCTTCAGGCCGCCAAAGCCCTTGGACACATTGCCGACCTCAAGTAATGCCATCAAGTTCCGCCTTCTTCGGAAAATTCGCGCCTGCGTATCCTGGATGGCCACAGCCCGGCAGGCCGGAACAGCATCATCAGCACCAGCGCCAAACCAAACAGCAACATGCGCAAATCGGCTGGATCGATGATGATGCGCCCCAGCGTTGCGCGCTGCAGGTCGCCCACATAGCGCAAGGCTTCAGGTAGCACAGTGAGCAGGACCGCGCCCAGAATCACACCCGGGATATGCCCCATGCCGCCCAGCACAATCATGCAAAGGATCATGATGGACTCGAGAAGATTGAACGACTCCGGACTGACAAAGCCCTGAAAGCTGGCAAACAATCCGCCTGCCAATCCGGCAAAAGTTGCGCCCATGGCGAATGCCAGCAACTTGATATTCCGAGTGTCGATCCCCATGGCCGCAGCGGCAATTTCATCCTCCCGTATTGCAACCCAGGCACGGCCGATGCGGGAACTCTCCAGCCGCAAGGAAATAAAGATGACTGCGCATGCGAAAAGCAGAAAAAAGTAATAATAGAAATGCGGGCCCGACAACTCCAGGCCAAACAGGCTATGGGTCTGATTCAGGGAAAAACCGCCCAGGCTCGCCGGATCGATCAGGGTGATCCCTTGCGGACCGTTGGTGATGTTAACCGGCGCATTCAGGTTGTTGAGAAAAATACGAATGATTTCACCAAAGCCCAGGGTCACAATGGCAATGTAGTCTCCACGCAATCTCAAAGTCGGTGTGCCGAGCAGCACACCGAAAAAGGCAGCCACCAGGGCGCCGATGGGCAAAATCAGCCAGAAAGGCAAATGCAGGCCAAATTGGGGTGAGGCGAGCAGCGCCCAAGTATAGGCACCAACCGCATAGAACGCGATGTATCCCAAGTCGAGCAGCCCTGCGTAGCCCACAACAATGTTCAGGCCCAGAGACAACATCACGTAGATCAAGGCAAAGTCGAGTACCCGAACCCAGGAACGGCCCAATGCGGCGTCCGCAACGAAAGGCACGACCGCAAGAACGACGAGCAGCAGGGCAAAACCCAGGACGGGTCGACGCATCCTGGAAAGCCTTTGCAGAACGGTCACAAGCAGACTGCGCAGTAAGTTATGCCGAGATTCTTCAAGCGCGCTCCACTCCTTTCTCCCCCAACAAACCGGAAGGACGGAATACCAGCACGAGAATCAGCACGACGAAGGCAAATACATCCTGATACTGGCTGCCCATAAAACCGCCCGTCAGATCTCCGATGTAACCCGCCCCCATCGATTCGATCACACCCAGCAGAATTCCACCTAGCATGGCACCGGCGATGTTTCCTATGCCGCCCAGCACCGCCGCTGAAAAGGCCTTGAGCCCCAAAAGGAAGCCCATATAATAATGCGCCTGCCCATAGTTAGCACTTACCATTACTCCTGCAACTGCCGCCAGCGCCGAGCCAATCACAAACGTGGCAGAGATTACCCTGTTGACATCCACTCCCATCAACTGGGCCACAGAACGGGACTGGGCCACCGCACGCATGGCTCTGCCTAAAGAAGTATGGCTGACCAGCCAGACAAGACCCATCATGATCATCATTGTCAGTAACAGAATAGCGATCTGAACGTCAGTAATACTGGCGCCCATAAAAATGTGCCTGCCCCGGGGAAGTATGCGGGGGAAGGGGATGTATTGTTTGCCCCAGATCATCATTGCAATGTTCTGCAACAAGATGGATATACCAATGGCGGTAATGAGCGGGGCCAGGCGGGGAGCGCGGCGAAGGGGCCGGTACGCCGCGCGTTCGATCGTGTAGCCCAGCACCATGCAGGCCGGGATTGCCACCAAGAGACCAATCGCTAACGCATACACACCTGGCATCTCGGGAAATATGCCCATCAGCGTACCGATGGCTGTTATCGCGATCATGGCACCCATCATGGTTACCTCGCCATGGGCAAAATTGATGAGCTCGATGATGCCGTAGACCATTGTGTAACCGAGAGCGACCAAAGCATAGACGCTTCCCAGCACGAGGCCATTGATGAGTTGCTGGACAAAGATATCCACCAGACCTTATTCCATTTCTATAGCAAGACCATCACGCCAAGTCAGCTAGAGAGCGACGCACGGCCTGTAGATACGTGGAACGAAGGGCGAGCGAGGAAGCCGACAAAGCGATTGTTTGCTTTATAACGCAATCATTCGCCGCTCTTGATTGTCTCGAGCACTGTCCATTTTCCATTCTCGACCTGATAAAGCGTGATCGAACCTCCTGTCAGGTCACCTTTCGCATCAAAACGAATATGTCCGGTCACTCCCTGATAATCGGTCTTTGGCAGTTCTACCAGATACTTCGTCGGATCGGCACTCGCCGCCTTCTCCATGGCCTGCACCATCACATGGACGGCGTCATAGGCATAGGGCGCATAGTTCTGGATCTGTCCATACTTGGCTTCAAATTTTTTCTTGAATTCGGCTCCTCCCGGCATGCTGGCCAGCGGCAACCCAGGCATGGACGCTATGCTTCCTTCTGCGTCCGGGCCCGCGAGTTGGATGAACTTGGGAGTTTCAGACCCGTCGGCACCGAGGAACCTGGCCCTCATGCCCAACTGGTGCATTTGCTTGACCAAGGGCGCAGCCTGAGGGTCCATGCCGCCAAAGAAGATCACATCCGGATTCTTGGCTTTGATACTGGTGAGAATGGCCATGAAGTCTGTCGCCCTGTCTGTCGTATATTCACGCGCCACCACCTCTTCACCAGCCGCCTTGGCCGCCTTTTCCACTTCATCTGCCAAGCCCTGGCCGTACGCCGTGCGGTCGTCAATGATGGCAATCTTCTTGCCCAGTTTGGCGGCATATTGACCTAACACCGTGCCTTGTTGCTCATCATTGGTCATTACCCGGAAGGCGGTCTTGAAGCCCTGCGTAGTGTATTTGACCGCCGTTGCAGAGGGGGAAATCTGCGGGATCCCAGCATCAAAATACACTTTGGAAGCGGGTATGGTGGCGCCGGAATTAAGATGGCCAATCACGCCTGCCACCCCTTCATCAACCAATCGCTGTGCCACAGTCGTTGCGGTTTTTGGATCGGCGCCATCGTCCTCGCTGATTATCTCGAATACCACGGGCTTGCCACCCAATGTCGGATTGGTGGCATTGATTTCATCGATTGCAAGCCGGGCTCCGTTGTCGTTGTCCTTGCCCAGGTGCGCCTGTGGCCCGGTCAGCGGAGACGACTGGCCAATCTTGACGACCTGCCTGCCGTTGTCGCTGGCTTCCTGTTTCTTGCCACAGGCGGAAAGAGACATCGCAGCAACAAGCGCAATTACAAGGGCGGACCACTTCACTGAACATCTCCCGTCTAGGCTGAAAACATTCAAATGTTACACCAGGTGGTCATCTGCCTTGGATCGGGGCGCCGTTCGGCCAAAAAAAAGCCGGCTCGACGCCGGCTTTATGACGGTATACAGAAGCTTACAAGCTCAGGATCCACTTAACGATCTTGTGCAGGTCTTGGTCACTAACCTGCGGATTGGGCGGCATGGGAATCTTGCCCCAGTTGCCTTTGCCGCCAGATTTTACCAGGGCAACCAGCTTGGCTTCCGCTCCAGCCGTGCCCTTGTACCTGGCAGCCACTTCCTTGAAAGCAGGGCCGACAATTTTCTTGTCCACACCATGGCAGGACATGCAGGCGTTCTTTTGCGCCAGCGCCTGGTCCGCGGACACCGTACCTGACAGCGCCATCATGGCCGCAACAGCACTCATAGCAATCCGGATCTTCATGTGTTTCTCCATTTCATTTGAATAACAAGGGAATCCATTCAGATACCTATATTACGAATATTTGCCCATGAAACAAGGCTATTACCTAGTATTTGACTACCACTACGCGGTAAAAAAGTATGTCAACGGCGACTACTAAAGGGTTTGTAAGCTTTGCGTAAGATCAGCAATGCTTGCCACAGGGGCAAGACACCGCAACCCCGCACAAACCCAGGCTAGCGGTTTTGGCCCTTCTGGTTTATTAAGGCCGGCTGGCATCGGGCCCAAGCCATTGGGCAGAACAAAAGCCATTACGCCGGGCAATTTACCCAATGCCTCCCGCCACTCACTCAACTCTGGCGCCGGGCCCCTGACCACCACCAGAGCCGGCGAGGACAAATAGTCGGCCAGGAACACCAACATTCGGGCAAACCCCATTGGCATTTGCTGAACACCCGGCCAGAACAGCGCCAATGTCCGTTCCGCGGCCTTGGCATAACGGGGTTCATCAAGCACCAGGCCCAACCGGTTCAATGCCCATGCTGCCACCGCATTACCGGAAGGCGTGGCATTGTCATATCCCGGTTTGCTGCGATGAATCAGGGTCTCGTGATCATGCGCAGTAAAGAAGAAGCCGCCTGACTCCCTATCCTCGAAATGCTCCAGCAATGCGTCGGCGATTTCTCCAGCCCATATCAGATCACTTTCCCTGAAGTCCGCCTGCATCAATTCAAGCAAGGCTTCCAGCATGAAGGCATAATCATCCAGGTAACCCGACAACTTGGGGCCCGATGACGTCAGGCTGGCATAGAAGCGGGACTCATTCCAGACTGTATTGTGCAGTTGATCGGCGGCGGCCTGGGCCTGCTGCACCCAATCGTTCCGGCCCATGACTCGTCCCGCATGCGCCAGGCCAGTAATCGCAAGCGCATTCCAACTGGTAAGTATTTTGTCGTCGCGGCCCGGGGGAACCCGCGTCTGCCTCGTAGCAAACAGCTTGCTGCGCGCGGATTCCAGCGTTGCGGCAACCCTGCCTTCAAATTGACCCAAGCCTTCGGCGAGCGCGGAAAGTCTTGATGGGTACTGCAAATGCCAATGAACATTCTCGAAATTGGCCGGTTGATCGAGCGCCCAAGCGGGCGCTGCCACCGCCCACTCCTCCGCCGTGAGTACTCCTCGCGCCTCGGCCGCAGTCCACACGTAGAACTTGCCTTCCACGTGTTCAGAGTCGGCATCCTGTGCAGAATAAAATGCTCCGCCGGGCGCAGTCATTTCGCGCTTTAGCCAGCGTACCGTGCGCTCCGCAGCTTCGGCAAAGATCGCATCGCCGCTGATCGCCCACGCATCCGCCATCAAGCCAAGTAGCGGGCCGTTGTCGTAGAGCATTTTTTCGAAGTGGGGTATTGCCCAGTGCTCGTCGACCGAGTATCGAAAGAAGCCGCCACCCAATTGATCAACCAGGCCACCGCGCACCATGCGCTCCAGCGTAAACAATGCCTTGTATCTCACCTGATCATCATGGCCGCCTCGCAGCAGGAATTCCAATTCGCCCGGGCGGGGAAATTTTGGCGCCTTGGAAAATCCGCCCCACGCCGGATCAAAGCTTTGATTCAACTGAGTCAGCGCATCATCCAATGGTTTGCGATCGAACTGTGTCGACATGGCGGTTTTCCCGGGCTCATGCTGAGCCAGCACCGAAAGCAATTCCTGATTCTGCGATTCAATAGCCTGCCGGTGTTCACGATAAGCCTGCTCCACCTGCTGCATCAGGTGAACAAATCCCGGCAGGTTGTAGCGCGAGTGCTTGGGAAAGTAGGTCCCAGCATAAAACGGGACCTGATCCGGCGTAAGGAACAGGGTGAGCGGCCAGCCCCCACCACGCCGGGTCAGAATCTGATGCGCAGTCTGGTAAATCTGGTCAAGATCTGGCCGTTCCTCGCGATCAACCTTTATATTTATGAACAACCTGTTCATTACCGCAGCGACTTCCTCATCCTCAAAACACTCGTGCGCCATCACGTGGCACCAGTGGCAGGTGGAATAGCCGATTGAGAGCAGAATCGGCTTGTCGTCACTGCGCGCCTTGTTCAGCGCTTCCGGCCCCCAGGGATTCCAGTCAACCGGATTGTCCTTGTGCTGCCGCAGATAGGGCGAGGATTCGCCGGCCAGTCGATTAGCCATTCATTTCACCGGCAGCGGATCCGGGTGCCAGCCGAGAACCACATAAATAGCACCGTAGCCGAGCACATAACCCAAGGCAACGGACCAGCTTTGCCTGATCCAGTGGCCAGTATTTTTTGCCTTGGGATACAGATTGGACATCGCCACACCAGCGCTTGAACCAAACCAGACCAGGGAACCGCCAAAGCCAACCGCAAAGGCCAGCATGCCCCAGTCATACCCGCGCTGATAGAGGGCCAGGGCAGTGAGCGGAATGTTGTCGAACACGGCCGAAACAAAACCCAGTCCCAACGCTGAAAATGCACTGGGCTCAGGTAGAGACCTCACCGGCATGAGTGAAGCCGCGAGCACCAAAGAGATCAGGAAGAGTGAGCCCTTGACCGCCCGCAACATTTCGCCCCACGGGGTCTTGCGAATGAAGTGGCCAAAAACGATGGCTGCCCACAAACCGGCTGCAGGAAAATCGAGCAGCACATTGGCTGCAATCGTGCCCACGATCATCAGCCCAACGACAGACAGATGGCCAAAATCCACACGCACGGTGGCCGCTGTATCTTTGGTAATGGGCTGATGTCTCTGCTGTGCAATGCTGGCAATCACGCCAAAAAAGAGGATGGACACCGCTGCGCCTAAAAACGCATCGGTCACATTCATTGCCGGTACCCCGGCTACCCACATCATGGTCGTTGTGGTGTCGCCGATCACCGAACCCGCGCCGCCCGCATTGCTGGCTGCGACGATAGCGACCAGATAGCCGATGGATACATTGTGCTTGAATACGTGACCGGCAATTACGCCCCCGATGACGGCCGCGGCGATGTTGTCGAGGAAGGTCGATAGCACGGCGACCATTAGCAGCAGGACAAAACCACCCTTCCAGTCGTCAGGCAGGAAGCGCGGCAGCCAGTCCGGGACCTGCGACAACTCGAAATGCCGTGCAAGGATGGCGAAGCCGAGCAACAACCCAAGCAGGTTCAGCACCAGGCGCTCTTCGTGCAGGAAATGATCGACCAGATCTTCGCCCAGCAAATTCTTTAGAATGACCAGTACGATCAGGCCGCCGACTGCAATTTCCAGATTGCGTTGGTGAAACACCGCCACGCCGAGTAGAGCGCAGCAAAAGACGATGAACTCAATGGGAATGCCAAGGAGGAACATGAATAGGCTTCTTGGAGTTGACGAAGTGGGGGCTTGGTCTAGAAGCGAAACAACTTGGGCGTCGAACTACCACTTCAGCCACAGCCACCTGCTGATTTCCAGCCAGTCTTCCTGATCGCGTTCCGCCAGGTGGGGCGGCAGATCAAAGATCGTTTTACCCTCAAACGCGGCATTGACATAGTTTTGGGCTTCACGCAAATACGCAAGCACGGGCAGGTCGAGCCCGTGGAGATACTCTTCCAGCGTCACAGCGGCGCGGGTGCGCGGTGCCATGCGCATGCCGACTACGGCAATATCGATCTTGCCCTTGCGCACCATTTTTTCGTCCGCCAACACCCGCAGAAAATCCTGGCTGGCCTGGATGTCAAAAAGCGATGCGCCAATCGGTATCAACACCTTGTGCACCAGTTTGAGGGCATGTATGAGGTTCTTGCCATGCAGCGCCGCAGGCGAGTCGATCACCAGCCAGCCTTTTCCCTCGACCGGCCCGCCTTCCATTCTGTGGATCACCGGCAAGCTGTCAGGCCGTCGCGCCAGCCAGTGGCTCGCGGACTGCTGGCGATCCAGGTCAAGCAAGCGGACTTCCTCGCCGGCCATCGCAAGCATGCCCGCGAGATTGGTCGACAGCGTTGTCTTTCCACTGCCGCCTTTTGGGTTTGCGACCAGAATCGCTTTCATGCCAGCCTCCTGCTGATAACCTTGGTGTCCTTTGTGGTTCAGTCTTTTCTTTCCACCTGCGACACATCACGCACCGCACCAAACGCCGCACTGGTCGTCATCGCCGCGTAGGCTCTTAATGCCGCGGAAACGGGACGATCGCGCTTGACTGGTTTCCACGCATCCTTGCCCCTGGCCTGCATCAGCTGCCGGCGTCGTTCAAGCTCCTCATGATGAACGACCAGATCAATGCGGCGATGGGGAATGTCAATTTCAATCCGGTCGCCTTCCTGCACCAATCCGATCAAGCCACCTTCCGCCGCTTCGGGCGATACGTGACCAATGCTCAAACCCGATGTGCCCCCGGAAAAACGTCCATCAGTAACCAGCGCACAACCCTTGCCCAACCCCTTTGACTTGAGATAACTGGTGGGATACAGCATTTCCTGCATGCCGGGGCCGCCGCGCGGACCCTCATAACGGATGACGACGACATCGCCAACCCCTATCTTGTCGCCGAGGATAGCGTCCACGGCTGCGTCCTGCGATTCGAAAATCCGCGCTGGTCCGGAAAATTTCCAGATGGCCTCATCCACGCCTGCGGTCTTGACGATGCAACCATGCTCGGCAAGATTGCCGTACAGCACCGCCAGGCCACCTTCTTTGGAGTAAGCATGTTCGATGTCACGAATGCAGCCGTTGGCGCGATCATCATCCAGCGTCTTCCAGCGCTTGTCCTGGGAGAACGCAACCTGGGACGGCACATTTCCTGGCCCCGCTCTGTAGTAGTGTCTTACGTCCTCGCTGTCCGTGCGGCGAATGTCATATTTATCGAGCTGCTCGCCCATGGACTCGCACAGGACCGTCGGCAAATCACGATGAATCAGGCCACCTCGATCCAGTTCCCCCAGCAAGGCCATCACACCACCTGCGCGATGCACGTCTTCCATATGGAACAACTGCGTGGCCGGTGCGACTTTCGACAAATTCGGCACCCTGCGTGACATACGGTCAATATCGGCCATGGTGAAGTCGACGCCGGCCTCTTGCGCAGCGGCAAGCAAATGCAAAACGGTATTGGTCGAGCCTCCCATGGCAATGTCGAGCGCGATGGCATTCTCAAACGCTTCAAAGGTGGCAATGCTGCGTGGCAAGGCCAGGGCATCGTTCTTTTCGTAGTAGCGCTTGGCCAGTTTCACAACCAATCGTCCAGCGGCGAGAAACAGGTTTTTCCGCTCCGCATGAGTGGCCAGCACCGAACCGTTGCCTGGCAATGACAGTCCCAACGCCTCGGTCAGGCAGTTCATCGAGTTGGCAGTGAACATGCCGGAGCATGAACCGCAGGTGGGGCAGGCAGAACGTTCCATCTGCAACACCTCCTCGTCGCTGCATTTGTCGTCCGCCGCGCTCACCATCGCATCGACCAAATCCAGATGGATGGTCTTACCGTGGATGTTGGCCTTACCGGATTCCATCGGCCCGCCGGACACGAACACGGTGGGAATATTAAGCCGAAGCGCTGCCATCAACATGCCGGGGGTAATCTTGTCACAGTTGGAAATGCACACCAGCGCATCAGCACAATGCGCATTGACCATGTATTCCACGCTATCGGCGATCAGGTCGCGCGATGGCAGCGAATACAGCATGCCGCCATGCCCCATGGCGATGCCGTCATCCACGGCGATGGTGTCAAACTCCTTGGCCACACCGCCGGCTGCCTCAATCTCGCGCGCCACCAGCTGGCCCAGGTCTTTGAGGTGAACATGACCCGGCACGAACTGGGTAAAGGAGTTGGCTATGGCAATGATGGGCTTTTCGAAATCGCCATCCTTCATACCTGTAGCGCGCCAGAGGGCTCGGGCGCCGGCCATGTTGCGGCCATGGGTCGTGGTTCGGGAACGATAAGCAGGCATTTCGGTCATCCAGCAAAGCTATAATTGTTCACGTATTTTACAAGCCACCTGCCCCGAGCCCCTAATTCCTAGCCATGCTTGTCTACCCGCATTTCGACCCTGTCGCCTTTTCTATTGGCCCGCTCAAAGTCCACTGGTATGGGTTGATGTACCTGCTGGCCTTCCTCCAATTATGGTGGCTGGGCAAAACTCGTCTGGCCATGCGGCCCGAGCTGGGCATGACCGACAAAGGCCTCGACGACCTCCTGTTCTATGGTGTGTTGGGCGTCGTGCTGGGCGGGCGTCTGGGCGAAGTGCTGTTCTACGAGCCGGATTATTATTTTTCCCACCCTGCCGAAATTTTCGCCGTCTGGAATGGCGGCATGAGCTTTCACGGGGGATTCCTCGGCGTACTTATCGCCATGACGTTCTGGTCACGCCGGTATCAGGTTCCCTGGTTCAAGACTACCGACTTCATTGCGCCACTGGTCCCGCTGGGATTGGCAGCCGGACGCGTCGGCAACTTCATCAACGGCGAACTTTGGGGCCGGGTTGCCGACCCCAGGCTGCCATGGGCCATGGTCTTCCCCAATGTTGATAATCAGCCGCGGCACCCTTCGCAGATCTACCAGGCGCTGGGTGAAGGCCTGATGCTGTTCATCATCCTGTGGCTGTATGCGCGCAAGCCCCGGCCCACCGGCGCCGTATCTGCCGTGTTCCTGATCGGCTATGGCGCATTCCGTTTTACCGCTGAATATTTCCGCGAACCTGACGCCGGCATCTTTGGCCACTCCTACCTTGTAAGCATGGGCCAGTGGCTTTCCCTGCCGATGATCATTGTGGGCATCATCATGCTAATATGGGCCTATCGCAGGAAGTAATGCGGCGATTGTGGCTTTCCTGCGGCTGGCCGGTCAGCGCCGCCAGCATGTGGCGTTCGCCCAGCGCCAATCCAATAGACGCCGAGTTTCGGGAAGGCGACAAGCTCAACCACCCGTCGGGCCATGGCATCCTGATGGCCCGGTGATCGCAAGGTAACCCTGACCTGCTCGGCTGGCTCGTTTCGCCAATCTGGATGCCCAACTTTTGCGCCCGCCATGCTGTCGCCTTCCGCTGATCAATCGGTCAGGATGGCAGGTTCGGCCGATTGCGGCGTCCGAGCCTGTTTGCGTCAAGGCCGCGTCGACACGCATGCATAGTGCCAAAGTGGCCAACCATTGCCTTGATCGAATTCAGGAACCTCCCCTCCGAGGATGAAGATTCTTGTTCTCGTCCCACCTTACCGAAGGAGGTTTTCGCTGGCAATTACAGGGTGGCACTGCCGTCTGAGGCGCCTGCCCGGTGGAAAGTCGGAGTGCCTTTGGTGCAGCCCGTGTGACAGCACGATGAGAGCAAGCCGGGCGCAGATTCATGATCTCCGGGGCCTCTTGTTGCAGATATCAGGCACTTCAACCGACAAGAATGCGCTATTGCCCAAGGGGTGTGCTGCGACAGTGTGGCGCACCGGGTGGGCTGAAGATCCTCCTAGAATAGCCGGCGCGAGCATCGACTTCGACGAAGACGTGGCCACGATCAAGTGTGGGAGCATCTCGGTGCTCCGCGCTTGCGCCGTGGAACTGGCCGATCACCAGATCCTGGTAAGGCTCGATGCCGGCGGTACGATCCTTGCGCTCGAGGGCGATGGCCGCCTGACCCTCCGCGAAGGCCAGGCAGGTTGCGATCAGGGACCCTTGTCGCCGACGGGAAAGTGAGAGGTGCTTGCCGACGACCAATGCTGAGGGCAGACCCACTGCAGACCATGTCGGCGTGCCGGCACCGGCGAATGCCGGTGCCGCAGGGGCACCTGTGGTCCTCTCGCTGGTGAGCAGGTGGGTTCGCAGCCTGGAGGGAATAGCCTCCTTGGCGGAGACAGCTTCGGACCCAGCGAATTGGAACACCGGGACCAGCAGGAGCAATTCCCGTGATCTGGGGACGGCCGCTGCATGACGGCTAGCGCATGGTCGTTGTCTTCACTGCCACATCGAATTTCAGATTGCTTGCTGCCTCCCCCCGTCCAGCCAGTTTGCTGCGGCCGATCCACAGCCAGCTTCTGCCGTCGCTGCTGCGCGCGTACTGGAACTTGCGCTTGAGGCTCACGCCGATGCGCGCGACCTCTTCTTCCTCAATGACCAGCGTGTCGTTCGGGTCCATCGGTTGGGTTGGGTCGCTGCGCAGCAGCCAGCCGCGCGGCCAGAAGACATAGGCGCGCAACTGGGCATCGATGTTCAGGCGGTCGATGAAGTTGTCCTGCGCATCGAGGCCATTGAGAAAATCCACATAGGCGGGATCGACGGCGCCGAGTACCTCGACGCTCGCTTCCGGGTAGAAGCGTTTCATGCCGGCGCGAGCCAGCTGGATTTCGAGCGGTTCGGCAAGATTCAGTACCGGGTTGCGCACCGGCAGCAGGGGCGTCCAGTTGGCCGGCACCGGCGTGGCCAGCCGATATACCAGTTGCGGGCTGTCGGGCGCGGTGTCGAAATGAATCTGCTGCTGGAAGGCGAGTGACTTGGCTTCCAGATCGCGATCCAGCGGCTCGCCGGAGATGCCCTGCACGGTCTTCTCGATTGCCCAGGCGAGGTTGGCCATTTCGTCGCGCGCGAGCAGGGTGTATTCCAGCACCGCGCCCTCCTGCATGCCATCGAGACTATCTGGCAGGTAGAGGGTGTGGGCCAGCTGGCCCCGAAGACTTGCCTCCGCGCTCACTTCGAACAGCGTCCACGGCACATCGCCAAGCGGCGCGACCGGACCTGCCTGCGCGGTGATGCCAAAGGTGTCAGTGATGGCAAACTGCGCGACCCGATACAGGCCGCCGACCGGCAAGCGCACCGGGGTGAGAAACCAGTCGTTGCCGAAAGTCAGCGCAAATTCGGTCACCGTCATGCGCAGGAGGTCGGTGACGCCGGCCTCCATGCCGGCGAAGTTCACCTGCCCGTCCTCGAACTCCCAGTAGCGCTCCGCCGGCATGCCGGGGTAGCGCACCGGCGAGGGATGGCGCTGGGCGACCGCGAATTTGTGCGTGGCAAATTGCTGCTGTTCGTTTTGCGGCAGGGCCGCGCCCACGAAATCTTCCCAGTCCACGTGGCCGTCGGTGTATTCGTCCGACTTGAGTTCGACGCTTCCAGCGGCAAGCGCAAACGCATATTCCAGGCGGTTCTTCTGCCAGCTTCGATTGTCTGCCGCGCCCTCAAACACCAGTTCATCCAGCCAGGCCAGCCAGTTCTCCAGCAGCGTCTGCGTCGCTGCGACCTCACCCGCCTGCATCGCGAGCGCCGCCGGCAGGCCGCCAAGCTTGCCATTGGCCCAGAGCGGCAGCAGGTCTGCGCGCAGTTTGCTCGCGTCCACGGTGCGCTGGTTCATCAGGGTGGACCAGAGGATGCCGGCCTGGTCAGACTCGGGATCGGTCGGCATGGGCAGTGCCAGCGCATAGGCCGCAAGCAGTGCGGCGCGTATGGATTGATGGGGCGCCATGCGCAGCAGCTGCAACCCGGCCTCGCCGGAAAGGCGCGCATGGCGGTCCAACACCGGCTCGGCTTCCACCTGGGTTTCGATCGGCACCTCGCCGATCGGCTGCCACGGCTCATCGTGGCCGGCACGAAAGCGGTCGACCTGAGTGCCCTCCAGGGCGAAGGCCAGCTTGATCGGCGAGCCCGCATCCTCGCCCTGGAATTCGTTGAACTGCCATTGGCGCGAGAGCATCCACAGCGGATCGGCCAGCGGCGCCTGGAGGGAGTCTTTCATGCTGACCGTGGTAGGCTGGGTTTCCAGCCGCGTGTGGCCCAGATAGACCGGTTGCTTCTTGACGATGTCGATCAGCGCGCTGGATGCCTTGGCTTTGGAGAATTCGATTTTCATGCTGCGCCCCTCAGATCTTCCCCAGCGGGATGACGGTGTCCTGCTTGATGCCTGCCTTCATGTGCAGCATCGCCTGCCGCGCGAGTTCGAGCGCGCGCACGCCGGGCAGGTCGCCGGTATAGTCGTGTGGCAGGTAATTGCCGGGCAGAACGAGGCCCAGTCCGCCGGCCAGATCACGCGGCCTGACACCGCGAATGCGGGCCAGGTCGAAGGCTTCGTGCAGAATATCGAGCACCTGGTCGAACTCCCAGTTTTCCTGATTCAGCCTGGGCGGCACGGCGAGCAGGATGCTTTGCGGTGGGCGCGCGCCGGGGGCGTCATAGTGGAAACCGATTGCGGCAGTCTGATAGGGATCGGGGATGAATTCGGCCCAGTCATCGCAGACGAGTCCGGCGAGCGAGGTGGCCTCATCCGGCGCCGGCAGACCGCCGGGCGTGTGCAGGGCCAGGGCCAGCTTGGGCGCCACCCGGTTGATGTCCTTGTAGGGCGCACCCGCCTGCTGGGATAAGTAATCGTGCAATTCCTCCGGCACCTGGCTGGGGTCAAGCGGCGTGCCTTCGTCCTCGCGCCAGGCCTCCGGCAGCGCAGCCCAGGCCTGGCCGGAGACATGGGGAAACTGCACCAGATTGAAATCCCCGGCGCTGCTCAAGTCCACCAGGGTTTCGTGCGCGGAGAGCGCGCCGGCAAAGCGGTCCAGTCCGTCGCGCACACGCGCGAGCCCGGACATCCAGCCGGTGACGCGCCAGGGATCGTTGCGCGTAAGCGCAACCTGTTCGCCAAGCGAGGCACTGAAATCGCTGGCGTAGGCATTGAGCGAAAAGCGGGGCAGGACAGGGAAGTCGCGGCCCAAGAGCAGCTTCATCTGATCGATGGCCTGCTGCACCTGTTGGGCGTGGGTCGGCCCGATCTGATTGTCCAGAAGCGGAAGCGGCACGTTGAGCGCATCGAGCCTGGCTTGCAGGATCGTGCTCAGTGCCGCGCGCGCGTCATCGGCGCGCGCATCGCGCTGGGCCGGGTCGGCGCCCGGCGCATCAATGGCCAGCACCTGCTGCGGCCAGGACACGGTCGGCAGGAAATCGGCCAGGGCATTGAGTGCGGAGAGCAGATCGTCTGCATTGGCCGTGGCTTCCAACCCGGTCTTCAGGCCGTTGAAATCGACGATCAGCGCATCGGCTCGGCCGCGCAACTCCACCAGGTCCACGCCCGGATATTCTCCTTCGGCCGGAAGATTCTTTTCGATGTCGTCATCCGGCACTACCAGATCCTTGCGCGTGGCGGGGCGCGCCTTGTCGAGCAGGGCGCGCAGCGTAGTGGCGAAGGCTTCGAAGTAGCCCAGCCCGAGCTTGCCGTTGTCCGCTTCCTGCTGGATGTCCAGGCCGCTGACCGTCGCGGGGTTGTCGAGCTTGCTGATCAAGGCATCCACCACGCGGCCGCGCAGGCCGGTGTCGGCGGGGCCGCTCAGGGTGTGCTTGGATACCGTGGTGGCGGCGAGCATGGCCGAGAGCGGCGAATAGCCGAGTTCCGTCATCGTTGCACTGACCTGATTGGCGTCGATGATGGGCTGGCCGTCTTCGGTTGTACCCCGATACACCAAGGCGGAAAACACATAGCGATCCGGCGCGCCCAGCATGAACGCAAGCCAAGCGTTGAGCGCCGGTTCGGCATTTGCGCGCCGGTCAGCGGGCCAGCCGTCGTCCGCGGCCGGTGGACAGATCAGGGTGACGCGCTGGGTGTAGGAGGCGCCGCCGCGCGGCGTGCGCGCGACCTGGGTTTCGATCGGCAGGGACTGCTTGTCGGCGACCGCCATTGCCGCGCCGGCGCGTTCAAAATTGCCCTGCACGATCTGGTGGATGCCTTCGGCCATCAGCAGGTCGCTTACGCTGTCGGCGAGATCGACCGCGTCACTGAGGACGCTTTCAAAGGCCTGCTTCTCGGCGTTGCTGAGCGTGGCAAAGGGCTTGCTGCCGTTCACCACCACCGACTGAATGCGGATCCAGACATTGGCCTTTGAGTCCTGCCACGCCGCTAGTAAGGACACGCCGTCCACCACGTCGCGCGCGCCGATCGCTTCCTTCGGCTCGTCGCCAGGATCGGCACCCGCAGGCCGCCACGGATAGGCCAGCCTGAGCGGCCAGATCAGCTTGCCCAGCAGCGCATCGCGCAGGCCGCGTTCGATGCGATAGCCATACAGCGCGGCAAGCGGCTGGTCGCGGGTGAGGCCTTGCAGAATGTCGAGTGCGCGCCGCGTGCGCTTGGAATCGAGGTCGATGTTGAACACGCCCTGCTCGTGGTTGGCGAGAAAGCCGCTGCGCAGGATGGCCGCGCTGGCGGCCTGGCCGAGCGAAGGGGTAAGCACATAGCCGTCGCTGTCGGGCCGCGTGTCGCGCTTTAGGTTTTCCACCCAGGCGTAGCCGCCGACATAAAGACCCGTCGGCTGGCCTGCGCGCATCTGTTCCAGCCGCCGGCTGGCACGTGCGGTATACCACGCGTCGAGCCGGTAGGAGAAAGCGTCGAGCGTGGTACGGAAGGCGACATTGAGTTCTCCCACCGGACGGTCGGCGAGATACTCCAGGCTTAGCTTCGCGCCGGCCACATTGCGCAGGGGCGGCGCCAGTTTGCCGATTGCATCCTGCAAGGCTGCGCTCATGCTGCTTGCCCTGCCGGCGCTCACGGAAATGGGCTGCGCGGCGAGGCTGTTCGACACATGCTGGCCCAGGCTCACCTGGCCGGTCAGACTCGGAATGACCACGGCTGCGAGCTGTTTGGGGCTGTTGACCGTGAACGCGGCTTCGTTCTGCGCGGGATTTTCCACGTTCACCAGCTTGGGCATGGCAACCGATTCCACCTTGGTCACGGCTTGGGTTGACAAGGCAAAGGATTGCACGGCGTCATGCCGCTCGAGCTGCACGGAGCAGGCGGCCAGGGCCTCCAGCAGGGCCGGACCGGTCTGGAAGGCACTCAGTTTTGCGTCGGACTCGGCCTGCGGCTGGGTCAGCGCATCGGCAATCTGTTTCAGATAATTTTGCCCGTCGCTGAACTGGGTCTCCGGCGCGGCCTCGATGGTCGGCTGCTTGTCGTCGGCCAGCACCCAGGGCACGCCCGCCAGGCTGCCGGACGAGTACGGCGGATCGGGCGGGAAACTCGCGCAGTTGAAAATGGGCAGTCCCGGATAAGCGCCCTGGTTGACTCCCAGCGCGGTCAGCAGGGTCTGGATCAGCTGTTGCTTCGATGGTATCTGCACGCCGGAGATGTCAATCACGACCGGGCTGAGGCAGATGTTGTCGGCGTTGCGATAGGCCGCGGTCTGCGACCAGGGCGACGTCTGCAGAATATCCTTTGCGCGGTCGACATCGCCATCCTTGAGCAGCGGCACCTGGTTGCGCGCGATTTCCCACATGGGCCGCAACACGCCGAGCACCTTGGACACGTTCTGTTCCACCGCCGCCAGGTTGATGCCGAGGCGGGCCAGCACGCCGCCGGCCGGCTCTGGTACGAAGGCCTTGCCTGCCACCGGCAGCACGCCGTAGGGCTGCTTGCCCACGCGCAGGAGCGGCAAGGGCCCGGCCGGGCGCAGGTAAGACACGGCATAGCTGCGCAGCGCGTATTGCGCCGGCGTCTTGATCAGCAGGTCTTCTTCCTCGCCCAGTGGATTCCACAACTCCATCAGATAGTGGCCGAAGGTCGCGCGCCACAGTGCGTTCATCATATGCATCGCGGTGCGCTGCTCGCTGAGATGCGCGTGGTCTATGCCATCCGCCGGCAGGCTTTGCGCGGGCAGGCCTAGAGCGTCACTCAGCAGTTCCAGCGCGTCCTTCTGGGGTGGAAGTTGCGCGTTCTCTTCAGGTGTGGGCGGTGGCGTCTTCTCCTGTGAGGGGCTGTAGCCAGACGCAGCAGCCTCGGTGTTGTTGGTGGGTGTGTTCAATGGCAAAAAGGCCAGTCCAGTCGAATCGCGCTGCGCGCCGAGAAGCGCGGCCATCTCGGCGGCGCTCTGCTGCGCGTCCTTGGTCCATTCGAGGCCGACGATGAGCAGGCGCTCCAGCGTATCGCTTGCCAGGTGGAAGGGCGGTGCATGGTGCTGAGCGAGTTGCCCGTCGACCATCTGCTGGGTCACTTCCAGAGCCATGCCGTTGGCAAGCGCGGAATCGAAATCGGCGAGCCACGCTCGATCGCCTGCCAGCAGCGCTTCGGGTTCGTCGACGTTCAACCAGTCCGGTGAGAGGATCAATTCATCAGATATGCGGTTGCCCCAGACGCGGAATACCTCGCGCCGGTTGGCCGCATAGCCGACGGCGCACCAGCGGTCGGGCAGGAGCAGCGCGCGGGTCTGCTTGGCCCGTGCATCGATCACGGGCGCATCGGGAAATTGCGGCTGCGCATCGGGCTGGCCTTCGTCCGCGGCGTTGTCCGGGGTGAGCACGCGCAGCACCCAGGCGCAGCGGTTGCGCCCCACGCCCAGCGTGAGGTCGCGTGCGACGCGTGCGGCTTCGTCGGGATCGCCGGCAAAGCGCGCCGCCCAGTAGTCCATGCCGGCCTGTTGCTCCTTGTCGGTCAGGGCGGGGGTGTGCTCGATGATGTTGATGTCATCCGGGTAGACGCGGATGCGCAGGGTGTTGGGGTCGGGCGCATAGCGCGTTTCAATCCGCAGAGGCAGAAGCGCGATGGGCAATCCGCCGTCCAGCGCTTCAACCATATTTGACGGATCAAGCTGGCCAAGCAGGCCGTTGGCGAGCTGGTCTATGCTCGCGTTCTGCCCGCGTATCTGATTCACCAGCTGTTGGCGCTGGGCGCGTGCGGCATCGGCCTGCTGCTGCAGCACGCCCGTGATGTTGGGCGATTCACCTGCGCGCAAGGCGGCATCGAGCGCGGCCTGCTGCGCGGCAACCCTGTTGTCGAGTTGGCGTTGTTGTGCCTGCAAGGCCACGAGGGCCTCGCGTTGCTGATTCAGGGCGGAGAGGTTCAGATCAAGGCGCGGCATGGGGATTCCTGTTGCGATTCAGTTCTGGCTATTTCGGCATCTTCAGCTTGACCCCGGCATAATAGCCGCGGAAGGGTCGCTGCAGCAGTGCGTCGGCCACGGTCGCCGCGTGCGGGTTGACCCAATTGGGCTTGCCCTGCGCGGGCGGCGCGAGCTTGAGCTTCGCACTGCCGAAGTATTCGCCGCCGTTCACAAGTACCTCGCTCCAGTCCACGTTCTGCCACCCCGCATCACCCGGACCTGCATGATCGGGTTCATCGAAACCAAAGCGGGGTTCGGTCATCTGTTCCTCCAGAACAAAGTAGAAGTTCTCCATATATTTGTGATCGTCCTTCTGGTTCGGAATATTTGGGTCGCGAGTCGGACTGATGTTGAAACCCAGATAGGTGATGTCGCGGCCAAGATGACCTTTCAGTATTGGCACCAAGGCCCGGGTCGGATCCATCTCCTTGGGGTCCTTGGCCCCCGGGGGGACGGGCGGGCTGCTGCCGCCCGGCCGGGTTTCCTGCGCATCGATCGGATAGGCATACACCGACAGGGTGGGAAAACGCGCGAGCAGCTGGCCACGAATCAGCAGCACCAGCATCTCGCCGCTGCCCGGCTGTTTGCCGAGGGGTTGCGCCTGCCAAAAATGGATGGGATCGATATCGGTCTTGTCGTCCAGGCGCTGCCAGAAATGCTGGAAAGGCGTGCCGCGCTGGTCAGTGGGAAAGCCCTGCCAAAGCAGCTCGCGGCCCATTTCGTGATTGCCGCCCAGCATCACCGCTTCCACGAAACGCGCATTGGTCTTGACCGCCATGATGAAGTCGTCCGGCAGCACGCCCACGCCGGGCAGGAAGACATCCGGCGCAAGCTTTTCCAGTTTCTTCGACAGTGGAAATGGCAGATGCGGATAGGCCATGACCCGATCGAAGTGCAATGGAATGAGATAGCGCAGGCGCTCGGCAAAAGAGAGGTCGAGCCGGGTGCTGATGAAGTCGTTGGCCAGACCCTGTGTGGCCGACCAGCGGACCGGCTGTCCCCCGAGGGTCAGCATGGTCGCAAGCCTTGCTGGCACGGTCTGCGCCGGGTCGATGCGTACGCGCAAGGCGGTCGAGGATGCCGCGATGGCGAAATCGACCGGTTGAACCACGATGTGTTCTTCCTTCAGCGGATCGACCCAGAGCTGCTCGTAGTCCTTGAACGCCTGCGAATAGCGATGCAGCACGTCGCGGGACTTGATGGCAGGGGGCAGGGTGATGGAAGGCGCCACCTGGGGCGGCGGACCCTGCGGCGCGAATTGGCCGGGCGCGGTGAGATTGAGCTGCACCGGCGTCGCGCCCCCTAGCACACCGGGCGCAAGGCTGTTGAACACGGCATCGTTGCCGTAAAGGCGCAGGGCATGCGGCGATACGGCGGCGACGGCGCCGGGGGCCATGCGCACCGCGCGTGTGGCGCCGCGTGTGCCGAGCACCAACGCATTGCCGATGGTCTTGAGCGCGCCGTTGCGCCCATCGATCTTGAGCGCCTGGGCACTCACCTGACCGCTTGCTTCGACCGTGAGCAGCACGCCTTCGGCGCCGCCGCGGCTGGCCTGCTTCACCAGTTGCGTCAGATTGCCCCTCAAGGCCTGGCCAGAGACGCGCTGCAACTGGGCGATGCGCAGCAGGTGGGTGTCGGTCACGATGCCCTGATGCCAGATGTCGCCCATCAGCGGCAGCTTGCGCTTGGCGCGCGCTGCCTGCTGGCGGGCGCTTGCGGCCATCTGCTGCAGCTTGGCGATGTCGCCTGCCGCGATGCTGCCCGGTAAGCCGGTGTAGGGCTGCAAGTCGACGAGCGTATTCAGGTCCGCTGGCAGTGGAATGCCATCGAAAGAACGGCTGCCCATGATGCCGTCCGGCACGAAGCGATTGGGATCGATGGCCATGACCTGCTTGGTCGCATTGGCGAAGGTATTCACCAGCGCGACCATCTGCTGCGGCAGACTGGCAAGCCCCAGATTGCGTTCGCGCCACTGTGCCATACGGAACGTCGGGCGGCGCGCGCTTGTGAACCTGCGCATCGCGCCGTCGAACAATTCATCCGGCAGGGTGACGTTCGCCATTCGGCCGTACAAGCTGAGATCCGGTGCGATCCTGGCCCGTGCCCGCGCCGGTGAGAGCAGCGCGAGCAGGCGCGCATCGGGCAGTTTGGTCAGATGACGCGCTTCGACCGCCTTCAACACATCGCGCGACAGGCGTGAAAGAGAAAATGCACGTTCGGCTGCCAGCACGTCGCCGGCCTGGGCCCAGGCCGCCTGCATGAATTCGTCCTGATTCTGCCTTATCACCTCGGCGCCCCAGCCTGCGGCCAGGCGATAGCGCGGCTGCAGGTTGAGGTCGTCCAGCCAGTTCTGGCCGATCTTGCTTTGATCGACGGTGTGGCGCTTTGCCGGATATTCGCCATAGATGGGCGGCGAGAGCGTCGGCACCGTGTCCGCCTTGGCCGTGCCCTGGTTGGCCAGTTCCTGCCCGCTGTTGAGCATGGCCTCGATATGTTGCGCGAACAGGGGATGGTTGCCCACGGACTCGGGCTGGAAATCCAGCGGCACCATCGCCCCTTCGAACACGGTCTGGTCGGGCGTCACGCCGTCGAACAACAGATGATCGCCGTCGACTGCCACCGGGCGGATGCCGATGTTTTTCAACTGGCTGAGCAGCGCCTGATCGCCGGCATAGCTGGCCGGCGTTCTCAATCTTCGCGCCAGCGTCTCGATGTCGCCCACCGGGCCAGTGGAGAACTCCCAGTGGTAGTACACGGGCAGCTCGATATCCACCGGTTGCGCGTGGTTCCAAGCAGGGGCGAGCGTCGCATTGTGCAGCGGCTGGCCCAGGCCGCGCAGGCGGCCGGCGTCGAAGGCGGGCACCACGCAGGCAATGTAGTCGTGGCGTGGCTCCAGGCGGCGCGGGCAGACCAGGCGCGAGATGTTGCGCTCGGGATATTGCTTGAGTTCGCTTGCCAGGGCGGCAGGATCGTTGCTGATGGTCGAGACCGCCTGCGCATGCGCCCACAGCCAGGATTCGTTCAAATCGGGCAGCTCGCTTGCGGCCTGTGCGGCGGTCAGCACAATTGAGGGCAGCGGTTGGCCGGCCTTCACGCTCGGCAATGCCCGCGCCACCGCGCGATCGATCACCACCAGCACGAGCCAGGGGCGCAGGTGCTGATCCGGGTTGGCCTTGGCAGGCGTCAGCAGCCAGGGAAAATCCGGCGGATCGAAATCCACGATCGCCAGATAGTTGGGCTCGAAGTTGGTGACGTTGGGCTTGGGATCGGTGCGCACCACCAGGCGCGAGTCGATGCCGATGATGTCGCCCGGCCCGTACAAGGCCAGTTCCAGATTGCCCGACACCGCAGCCACGGGCTTGCCATCCGCCGTCACGGCGTTGCCGTCCTGCTTGGCCTGCAGGGTCAGGCCGATGGCGACCTTGGCGCGCACCTGCAGCGCGGCGTTGGCGGCGTCGTTGTTTTGGTGCGAGCGGGCAAGGCCGCGCCGCGCCCACGGGGAGAAACGGTAGGGGATGCTCATGCCGCCACCTCAGCTATCTCGGCCACCTGATGTTCCCTCGGGTCCAGGCTGGCGCTGAAACTGCGCGCCTGTTCCGCCTGCCACACACTGGTGTACGACTTCGCGACAGCGAGCTGGAGTGTTGCCTTGTCGGCCACGCCCACGGGTGCGGGATAGACCCTGATGGGCGTGGCTTGCGCCGGCGCGCCCAGGGCGCGGTCGCGCAGGCTGGACAGGCCGGCGGAGCCGAAGCGCATCAGCGGCCCGTGCAGTGCATCGAGGAAAGGCACCTTTGCAACGTGGCGCAGCGAGCGCGACTGGCGCAGCGCACCCAGATCCGCTTCCTCGTAATCGAGCGTCTCTTCCACGATTTCGCCCAGCTCAAAATCGTCGTCACGCAGTTCATAACCGGCCGTATAGGACTCGAACGATGGCTTGGCGAGCTTGTCGTCTTGCGACAGTTCAAGGAATTGCGCGGTGGCGAAGAAATCCGCGCGCGCATCCGGCAGCTTGCCTTGTGGCAGGACATTCTGTCCCTGCGCAAGTTGCAGCGCGGGGCGGCCGAACTCGTTCGCGCCATCGATCTTGCTGCCGCTCGCCTTGGCCAGACGCAGTTCCAGCGGCACCAGCTTCTGCTGGAAGGTGAGGCTGCCCAAGGGGTGTGCCAGCAGTCCGGTGCCAGGATCGACACTGGCCAAGGTTAGATAGCCTTCGCCACCCTGCGGAAGCTGCGCGCTCCAGTTTGCTGTCCTGGCAATCTCTTCCGCCAGCTTGTCGGCGATCCTGACCGTGACCACCGGGGTATCGCGATCGGTGCCCCAGGCTTCGTCGATGTGCAGGCTGAAATCCGGCAAGGGCCACGGCGTGTGCACTTCCGCGCGGCCGGCAATGTGCCAGCGCCCCGGTCCGGCAAGCAGGCCGTCCAGGTTGATGGACGCGAAGTCCAGGCCGAACACGTGCACCGCGAGGTAGGCATGCAGATCCAGTTCGAAATAGAACTTGGGTTGCAAATAGCAGATCGCGTCGAAGCCCCAGCCGCCCTCGATGCTGGCGATGCCGATGCTGGCCCAGATGCGCAGGTCGGAGCCGGCCTGGACCGTGGCCGAGGTGATGGCGAAATAGCCCTTGAACGAAACGCCGACGATGCCAATGTCGAAGCTCGCACCCACGCGCTCGAAGGGCGATGGAATGTCGGACGGGATTTCCTTGAACTTGGGGTGGAAGCCACCGGCACTGATGATGAAGGTCGGGTGGTCGCCGAACTCGGCGCGGAAAGCGAACTGGCCAGTGATGGAAATGAAGGCCACATGAGAGTTCACCAACTTGGCATCGAAAGCGATGCGCAAGGGATCAAACACCACCGAACCGACGAAGTCCAGCCGCAAATACAGGAGCGACAGATCGGCGGAGACCAGCGGCGGCAATTGCACGATGCCCTGGCCCAGAATGACGAACTGGCTGGCCTCGACCAGCAGGCCTAGGCGCACAGTCACCAGGCTGGGCGTGCCCCAGCCCAGTTCCAGCATGGGGCCGATGACAAAGCCACCGGCCTTGACCGGGAACAGCGTGCGCAGGGTGTTGATGATCTTGGGCGCATCGCCAACCGGATTGGCGGGAAAGAGCACGGCATCGAGCGCGCCGTTGCCGATGCCTTGCGACAGCGCGGTAACGCTGGAGGTATGCTGCACCCCGATCAGCCCGCCAATGCCGGTCAGGGTGAAGCCGAAGGACAGCTGGATGGGCGGGAACTGGCCGTAGATCAGGAGCAGCAGCGAATAACCCGCTTCGGTCTTGGTGTCCAAGATGCAGATGGCCTTGACATCGATGGCCATCAGTTTCAGTTCCAGCGTGCCGGCATACTGGCCGGCGGGCACGTCGACGAATAAATAGCCTCCGCCCTTGACGATGCCGGCATCGAGGCTGAGGCCGATGCCATTGGGTGGCTTGAAGTCGAAACTGAGTGGCTGTCCTCCATTCAGATTGATATCAAGCAGCACGCCGAGCCGGTCGACCGAGGCCTGGAACGGGCCGAGATCGACACCGAAGGTGGCGGACAATTCGGTTTGCAGATGCAGGAAGCTGCCGTCAACCGGGGTCAGGCCCAGGTTGATGAATTGCAACTCGAACGGCCCGGTGGGCAGGGTGGGTACCGGCAGGCTGGCCTTGAGTCCGGTGCCGTTCTTGAGCCGCAGCTTGCCAAACTGGTCGGCCTCGGCCTCGATCGTGAAATCGACTTCTATGCCGTCGCCCAGCACCAGCTTGAGAAAACTGTCGTCGGGCTTGAGCGTCGCCTTTCCCTTGCGCGCGAAAAACGACAGGCTGGGCGCACCGTTCTTCAGAGTGATTCCCGCACCCAGCTCACCGATGCTCAATTCCGCGCCATGGAACGGTCCCATCACCAGCGCGCCGCTGTCCTTGCTGCGCGCAAGGCTGATACCCAGTTCGAACTCGTTGCTGACCTGGATCTGGCCGGGCGGCACAACCGGCACGAACACGTTGATGCCGGCGCTGGCCGTCAAGCCGAGCTGGAAATCAGCCACGCCGGTCGAACTCGTTTTGTTCAGCGCCAGGTTCAAAGCGGCCTTTATTCCAACCGGTGCGGCGGTATTGAACTCGATCGTCCCACCGATGCCCGGGGGGAGGGCAAGCGTGGCCAGATCGAGCTTGGGCATTGCGGGCAGGCCGGGCAATCCGTTCGCGAAACCCAAACTCGGCGCGCCGGTGCTGGGCGCGGTGAAGGAGCGGTCTATCATGCTGCCGGCCAGTAACACCACCAGACCAACAGCAGTTTGCGTGTCCTGGCTTTGCGCGGGCGTCGCGCCCAGGACTTGCGCAAGCTTGGCCGCTTCCTGTCCTGCGGCCGGGGACGCCTGCGCGTCGCCGCTCAGGGAAAGCAGCATCTTGCCAAGGCTGAACGCGCTCGGATAACTATTGCCAGGCAGCTTGGCGAAGTTTTCCACCTGATGCATCAACGGTCCGATGACCGCCAGCGCGGCGGCCGGGTTGCCGCCATTGAGCCCGTCCACCGCCTGCTTGACATACTCCAGTGTAGCCAAGGATTCGCCCACGATCCCGGCAGCCAGCGCCAGCGACTGGGCATCGGCGCCGTTGCTCTTGAAGTCCTCGATATTGGGATCGGCGGGCGGCGCGGCCGGGCTCAGCACCCCCAACATCTGCCAGACCAGTTGTTCCACCTGGGGGCGTTGTCCGGCGGGAATGGCGCTCAGGGCCTGGTCTACTGCTGCACGGAACCAGTCATAAGTCTGCTTGAACACCTTGTCCGGTTTGGCCACGCTTCCCCCGTTTGGGTCAACAATCTTAAGAGTTATAGTCCAAGGTTCATGGCGATCCAATATCTTCTTTTCCTGCCATACGAATTGCCTCAAGATAAGACTTGCCCAAGATGGTCTATAGGGGAATCGTTGCCTCTAAAGGTTACCGAAATACCAAAGGTAATCTGCCATGGACAAACAAGAGCGGCGCGCTTATCTGGAAGCGATACGGACACGCTACTGGCGTGCCCGGAAGTCTGGTGAAACAGCCATTCTGGACAAGTTTTGCGCGGTCCCCGACTATCCCCACAAATACGCGCTGCGCTTGCTGCGAGCTTCAGGCAAGCAGAGCAGGTCCGCCGCGCGCAAGCCCGGCCGGGCCTCGCGTCATGCCGTGCCTGAGCTGGTTGAAGCCCTGCGCACGATCTGGCTAGCGGACAGGCAACAAGCAGGCACGCCAGGCGAAACGACTTGGTTTGCACTACACATCTTCAAAAAGCGGGTGCTGAAAGCTCCAAGACTCGGCATCATCTCTCCACATAATCTGCAATATCAAAACACGCGATCCATACTGCGGTGACGAAGAACGTGTACTCGCAAACTTTACAACCCATTGATCTCCCGCTTGTCCGCGAGGCAGCACCTTGCAGGCTGAATTGAGTGTAAATTATTGGTCATGGAAGGCCAGCAATCACTGGAACGAAAAGCCCGCCTGGCGGGCTTTTTCGTCGTGCTAGCCTTGCACGCTGCTCTGTTCTATAGCCTGTGGCATTACCGTACCGTTACGTCGCCTGCCAGGACGACTACTGTATTTGTCGATCTGCTGAAAGACCTGCCCAGAGCGGAACCGCCGAAGACACGAGGGCACAAACCCAAATCCCAACCAGTCAAGCTGGAAGAACCCAATACGCCGCCACCACTTGGGCAACGGGTTGCGCAGGCGCCGATGGTATTGCCAACCAAATCCGTTGCACCGCCGCCGCCCCCGCCAGAATCCCAACCCGCCATCGAAGTCCCGGCAGAACCTGCGCCCCTGACCCCACCACCAGCCGCCAAACCCGCAGGACCCGTGGTGCTCACGGCTGATCTCGCTATTGCCTGCCCCATTCGTACCCCGCCGTCCTATCCTCCCCTTTCCCGCAGATTGGGGGAAGAAGGCAAGGCCGTGCTTAGAGTGGAACTGGATGACGCGGGCCAGGTCGACTTGGCCACGATCAAGACCAGTTCCGGCTACAGTCGCCTGGATGAGGCGGCGTTATCCGCCGTCAGGCAATGGCGATGCAATCCGGCAAGACGTGGTGGAGTGGCGGTACGTGCAGTCGCGATTCAGCCTATCAATTTTGTTCTTGAAGGACAGTGACATGGAATCGAACATTGGCTTTGCCCATTTCCTGACCCAGGCCGATGCACTGGCGCAAACAGTGCTCCTGCTGCTGCTGGCACTATCGATCACGAGCTGGTATCTGATTGTCACCAAGACAATTACCAACTATCTGGCCAAACAGCGTGCGGATGGGTTTCTCAAGCAGTTCTGGGCTGCCGATTCATTGCAGCAAATCCGTGGCGCGCTGTTTCAGCAGCCGCGCGACCATGCCTTTGCCCAACTGGCGCACGATGCGCTGGAAGCCGCCAGTGACAGTGAAAAGCATGGCATGCAAAAGCTTGCTGCCGCAGGGGGCTTGGGTGAATTTCTAACCCGGCTGCTGCGCAACGACATCGACCAGGAAGCGGCGCGCGTTGAGCATGGCCTGACCATACTGGCCTCTGCCGGTTCGGCGGCGCCCTACCTGGGGCTGTTTGGTACGGTTTGGGGAATCTATCACGCCCTAATCAACATCGGGCTGTCCGGCCAGGGGACGCTGGATAAGGTATCCGGTCCGGTCGGCGAATCCCTGATCATGACGGCAATGGGTCTGGCCGTCGCCATTCCGGCGGTGCTGGCCTACAACGCCTTCAATCGCCGCAATCGCATGTGGCTCGCCAAGCTGGATGCCTTTGCCCACGACCTGTATGCCATCATCCTGGTGGGAGAAAAGGCCAACAGTTCGGCTGGCGAGGTACAGCCATTGCGCGATGCGCAAAAACCCCCAGTGGCCGGCACGGCGATGAAAGGATAAGTCATGGCCATGGGAAGTTTCGATCCGCGCCGCAAGCAGGGGCCGATGTCGGACATCAACGTGGTGCCGCTGGTGGATGTCATGCTGGTACTGCTGGTGATCTTCATCATCACTGCGCCGCTGCTCACCAATGCGGTCAAGATTGACCTGCCCAAGGCGAAGAGTTCGCCCAACATCACCAAGCCCGAACATATCGAGTTTGGCATTCGCCAAAATGGCGACCTGTTCTGGAATGGCGAGAAGGTTGCGCTGGACCAGCTGGCACCTCGCTTTGCCGCAGCCGCCAAAATGCACCCCCAACCGGAACTGCATATCCGCGCCGACGGGCATGCGGAATATGAATCCGTTGCGAAGGTGATGTCGCTGGCGGCGACGGCGGGACTCACTCGGATCGGGTTTGTGACCGATCCGTCAATGCAACCTTAAGGGTGGCTCCAGTCCACAACGCCGGTATAGGCGGTCAGCAAGATAATTCCGCCGAAGATGATGCGGTACCAGGCGAACACGGTGAAGTCATGGCTGCTGATGTAACGGATCAAGGCTTTGACCGAAAAGGCTGCACTGACAAAGGCTGCGACAAACCCCACGGCCAGGACACCCATGTCGTGGGCGTCAAACAGGTCACGTGCCTTGTAGAGTTCATAGAGCGAGGCTGCGCCAAGGGTGGGTACAGCGAGGAAGAATGAAAACTCCGTTGCCGCCTTGCGCGACAGCCCAAAGAACAGACCGCCAATAATCGTAGCGCCTGAGCGTGAAGTGCCAGGAATAAGAGCCAGCGCCTGGGCGAACCCAAGCTTGATGGCATCCAGCGGGCTGACCGCCTCGACTGTCTCGACCCGGACAACGTGATGGCGCCTTTCCGCCCAGAGAATGAAGAAGCCACCGACAATGAACGCAAGCGCCACAGGCACCGGCGAGAACAATGCTGCCTTGATCTGTTTGCCATAAAGCAGGCCGATCGTTGCAAGCGGGATGAAGGCAATGGCCAGATTGAGCCAAAAGCGGTTGGCAATGCCATCACGACCCAGTCCTTTGATTGCCCAGCCAAGGCGGGAGCGGTAATCCCACACCACTGCCAGAATCGCGCCCATCTGGATGACGATCTCGAACACCTTGCCTTTTTCATCATTGAAGTGGAGCAGGTCGCCGACCAATATCAGGTGGCCCGTGCTTGAGACGGGCAGAAATTCGGTCAACCCTTCAACGATGCCCATGATGAGGGCTTTGAGGAAAATCATGCTATCCATAGAAGGCAGGTTCCGGATAAAAAAACCGCGCGACAGTTCGCGCGGCGGTGCTTGCTAATTGGCGTCCCTGACAGGGTCAGGGGATGTTAAGGCCAATCGTATCTCGGATTGAAGAAAGGGTCATGTCCGATCGTCGGGTGGAATCTTTGAATTATTGGCGGGAGCATCTGATGGCTCAGGAGGAGGCAGGGATTCCTTGATTTCCTGTCTCATCATTTCCAGCATCTGATCCATGGACGCAACCCCTTCCTTACGCAGGGATTCAGCCAGCTCATACGCCCGCTGGGACAACTGTGACGGAGGCGGCGGAGGCGTTTTGCCCTCCAGTCCGGCCTTCATGACAACACGCAGATAATTGAAAAACAGATCAACGTCGGCCGGTTTGACCATGTAGCGAAAGCGCTCCATGTCCGGAGCCTGAGCCGATTCTCCGGCCAGCACCGGCCCGGAGAACCCTCCAGTTGCGACCAACACGGCGAAAGCATGGTGCAGTTTCATAGTGATCTCCATCGAGAAGTGAAACGGGGTTTATATCAGGCACGCCAGGCGCGGAATGGTTCCTAGGCTTTTTGATAAACCTCGCTGCCTGATTCCACAAACTCCGCGGCCTTGACCTCCATGCCTTTTTGCAGGGCCTCCTCATCGGATAGGCCTTGTTGCGCGGCATAGTCACGCACATCCTGAGTAATCTTCATCGAACAGAAGTGTGGTCCGCACATCGAGCAGAAGTGCGCGAGCTTGGCCCCGTGCTGCGGCAGGGTCTCATCGTGGAAATCCTTGGCGGTGTCGGGATCGAGACCGAGGTTGAACTGGTCTTCCCAGCGGAACTCGAAACGCGCCTTTGACAATGCATTGTCTCGAATCTGTGCGCCGGGATGGCCCTTTGCCAGGTCGGCCGCATGGGCGGCAATCTTGTAGGCAATAATTCCGTCTTTCACATCCTTCTTGTTGGGCAGACCAAGGTGCTCTTTCGGCGTGACATAACACAGCATGGCCGTGCCATACCAACCAATCTGCGCTGCGCCGATGGCGCTGGTAATGTGGTCGTAGCCAGGCGCGATGTCCGTGGTAAGCGGGCCAAGCGTGTAGAACGGTGCTTCGTCACACCATTCCAGCTGCTTGTCCATGTTCTCCTTGATGAGCTGCATGGGCACATGGCCCGGTCCTTCGATCATGGTTTGCACATCGTGCTTCCAGGCAATCCGGGTCAGTTCGCCCAGCGTCTTTAATTCCGCCAGCTGAGCTTCATCGTTGGCATCATAAATACTGCCCGGGCGCAAACCATCGCCGAGTGAGAAAGCGACGTCGTAGGCTTTCATGATTTCGCAGATATCCTCGAAATGGGTGTAGAGGAAGCTTTCCCTGTGATGCGCGAGACACCACTTGGCCATGATGGAGCCGCCGCGGCTGACAATGCCAGTCATGCGCTTCGCGGTCATGGGAATATAGGGCAGGCGTACACCCGCATGGATAGTGAAGTAATCCACTCCCTGCTCGGCCTGTTCGATCAGCGTGTCGCGGAACATCTCCCAGGTCAGCTCTTCGGCTTTGCCGTCCACTTTTTCCAGCGCCTGATAGATCGGCACCGTGCCGATGGGGACGGGTGAATTGCGAATGATCCACTCGCGGGTTTCGTGGATGTGCCTGCCGGTGGACAAATCCATCACCGTGTCGCCGCCCCAGCGGATCGACCAGGTCATTTTCTCCACTTCTTCGGCAATCCCCGAACTCAAGGCAGAGTTGCCGATGTTGGCGTTGATCTTCACAAGGAAATTGCGTCCGATGATCATCGGCTCGGTTTCCGGATGGTTGATGTTGGCGGGTATGATGGCGCGGCCGCGTGCGACTTCGGCCCGCACGAATTCGGGCGTGATTTCAGCCGGACTTGCGGCACCATAATTCTCGCCCGGATGCTGGCGGCCAATAAGCTCTGCCATTCTTGCACCGGTTGGTCCAGCCGCTTTCAAAGACTCGATGTATTCCTGACGGCACAGGTTTTCACGAATGGCAATGAATTCCATCTCCGGCGTGATAACCCCGTTTCTTGCATAGTGCATCTGCGAAACATTCCTGCCGGCCCTCGCGCGGCGCGGCTTGCGCTGCAGCCCGGGGAAGCGCATGGAGGAAAGGTTGGCATCCGCAGCCTGCCTGCGACCATACTCGGAACTCAGATCACCGAGCACTTCAGTATCGTCTCGCTCATCAATCCACTTTGTGCGCAAGCCAGGCAAGCCTCCGCGAATATCGATGTTCGCGTTCGGGTCGGAATACGGCCCTGAACAGTCATACAAGAAAACGGGTGGATTGGGCTCGTTGCCAAAACTGGCAGGGGTGTCGGACTGGCTTACCTGCCGCATGGGAACCTGGATATCGGGCCTGGCCCCCTGCACATAAATCTTCCGCGAATTGGGCAGGGGCTCGATGGCCGCTTCGTCCACGTGGGCCGATGCGGCAATAAACTGGGCTGCTTGAGTTGGAATAGCTGCGTTCATGACGCTCCTTTCAGAAATGACTCGTAAGGAGCGATGTGTCCAGTTCGCTGTGTCCAACAGCGGAACGTCACGCGTTCCCTACGCCGGCATGACCCGGATCAGGTTCCAAGGGTATGTCTCACCCGACCAGCTTGGGACCCCTAGCGATGTCCCAAGCATACGGAATTATGAAATAATTGCAAGGCTGAACCCTAGTTAACTTATTGAATTATTGAATTTTAGGCTGGAGCACGGGACGATGGATATCGAGCAGGTCCGCACCAACATGATCGAGCAGCAAATTCGCACTTGGGAGGTCCTGGATCAGGATGTTTTGGATCTTCTGTTCAAAGTGAAGCGCGAAGAGTTCGTGCCGCGTCAGTACAGCTCCCTGGCTTTCTTCGATATGGAAATTCCTCTTGGTCACGGGGAGCAGATGTGGTCGCCCAAGCTGGAGGCCCGCGCGCTCCAGGAGCTTCAGCTGAACAAGGCCGACAAGGTGTTGGAAGTTGGCACCGGCAGCGGCTACTTTACTGCATTGCTGGCCTCACAGGCTGCACACGTGCATTCGGTTGACTGCATCGCGGAATTTGTTACCGATGCGGGCAAGAAACTGGCTGCCCATGGCTTCAGCAACATCAGCCTGGAAACGGGCGACGCCGCCCGGGGCTGGCCTGCGCAGGGTCCCTACGATGCCATCGTGATGACTGGCTCATTACCTGTATTGCCTGATGCGCTGAACAAACAAATGGCTCCCGGAGGACGGCTGTTTGTCATTCTGGGTGAGGCGCCGGTGATGAAGGCGACGTTGATTACCTGCGTTGCGCCAAATTCCTTTCGCAGCACTGTGCTATTCGAGACCCAGATCAAGGCACTGCAAAATGCGCTGCAACCGGAACGCTTCGAATTCTGATGCGTCACGTCAGCGTGGCCGAGCTGGCCACAATGCTGAAAGAAGGTAAGCATCCTGTCCTGCTGGATGTCCGGGAGGCCTGGGAAATCCGGCTGGCGCCGTTTCCGGGCATGACCTGGATACCCATGGGCCAAATTTCCGAGCGGCTGGAGGAACTAAATAAAACGGAGGAAACAGTCGTTATATGTCATCACGGAATACGATCCTGGCGCGTCGCGAAATATCTGGAGAACGCTGGGTTTGCCAATGTCATCAACCTGACGGGTGGCATTGATGCGTGGTCCAAGGAAATTGATCCAGCCATACCGCTTTATTGAGGCAATCAACATGAGGTTAAAACATTTGGCATTAATTCTTGCCGCAGCAATTTCTGCCCCAGCAGCCAATGCCGAGAATCTGTCCGAAGTCTATAGGGATGCGCTGGCTTTTGATGCCCAATATGCCTCGGCCAAGGCCACGTACCAGGCGACCCAGGAGAAATTGCCCCAGGCCCGGGCCGGCCTGCTTCCCAACATCAGTGCCAACGCCAACATTAGTCATAACAAGGTGGACACCTCCATTCCATCGAATGCCAGCTTTAATTCGAAAGGCTGGGGCATCAGTGCGGTACAGCCTCTCTTCCACAAGCAAAATTGGGTGCTGGTAGATCAGGCCGATGCACAGATCAAAGCCGCAGAGGCACAGCTCAAGTCGGCACAACAGGATCTGGAATTGCGCACGGCAAGTGCCTATTTCGACGTCCTGCAGGCGCAGGACAATATCGATTTCATCCGTGCGCAAAAGGCCGCCATCGCGGAACAGCTGGCCGCTGCCAAGCGCAGTTTCGAAGTGGGCACCGCGACCATCACCGATACCAATGAAGCCCAGGCCCGCTATGATCTGGCATCCGCCCAGGAAATTGCCGCAGAGAATGAACTCGCCGTTCGCATCCGCGCCCTCTTCAAGGTCACAGGAAAAAATTACGGCGAGCTGGCTTCCCTGTCACCCAAAGCGGAACTCAAACAGCCCGAGCCATCCGCCATGGACGCCTGGATCGGTCAGGCCAAGGAAGGCAACCTGAGCGTCGTGGCACAACGTTATCTTAAGGCCATTGCCGATCAGGAGATAGAACGCACCCGGGCAGGACATTACCCCACCCTTGATTTAACCGCCAACTACACCGATACACACGATCAGAATTTTGGTGCCACACAGATCAACAGTAAGGTTGGCACCATTGGCGTCCAATTGAATATTCCCATTTATCAAGGTGGATTGATTACGTCCCAGGTACGCGAAGCGGTAGCGAACCAGGAAAAGTCCCGCCAGGATTTGGAAAACGCCCTGCGGGACGCCACGCTGCAGACCAGTCAGGCTTACCTCAACATGAAAAACGGGGCCGCGCAGGTGAATGCCCTGAAGCAAGCCCTGGTATCGAGCCAGACTTCGCTGGACTCCACCCAATTGGGTATGCAGGTTGGCGTTCGCACCAACATTGATGTCCTCAATGCGCAACAGCAGGTGTACAGCACCAAAAAGGACCTGGCGGCTGCCCGCTACAACTTCATTCTGGCCATGCTGGGACTGAAGGCTGCGGCCGGCACGTTGTCTGGCAAGGATTTGGCCGATACAGACCAATATCTGGTCAAATAAACCCCACGCGGCCAACGTTGCAGCTGCTGCCTGACCTCAATTCAAATCCCTGGCGATAAGCGCAAGCACTTTTTCTGTCGCTCCGCGATGAGCCCGCGCAAACTCAAGCGCAGCCTGACCCATCGCCGCCCTCGCCTGTTTGGCCAGAAACAACTCCCTGGCGACAGCGATCAAGTCTTCCGCACTCTCAACGCGCCGGGCAGCGCCATTGGCCTCTGCCATGTCAGCAACACGGGCAAAGTTATAGGTGTGAGGGCCAACCAATACCGGCACGCCACACGCCGCCGCTTCGATCAGGTTCTGCCCGCCGAAGGGCAGCAGGCTGCCGCCGATGAAAGCGACATCGCTGGCAGTGTAATAGCTGATCATTTCGCCCATGCTGTCGCCCAGCATCACGCGGGTATTGGGCGATAGGCGGATCTCGTTACTCCGGCGCTGGTAGCTCAATCCGGCTTTTTCGATTAGTGAAGCAACTTCATCAAAGCGCTGGGGATGCCTTGGCACCAGCACCAGCAACCAGGAATCAGGGGCATGTGTGGCAAAGGCCTGCAGAATCAACGCCTCCTCGCCTGGGCGCGTGCTTGCCGCAAGAAGAACTGGCCGTTCTGACCCCCATATGCTGCGCCAGAGTTTGCCCTGATCAATCAAAGACTGGGGCGACTTGAGGTCGAATTTCAGGCTGCCGGTTACCGTTACATTTTCTGCCCCCAACTTCTCAAACCGCTCTGCGTCATCCTCGTATTGAGCGGCGACAGCTGAGAACTTGCGCAAGGTATCGCGCATCAATGCGGGCAGCCGCCCATAGCCTTGCGCAGACTTTACCGACAGCCGTGCGTTCGCCAGATAGATGGGGACATGGCTTGCATGACAGGCTGACACCAGGCCAGGCCAGATCTCGGTTTCCATCAGCAAGCCCATGCAGGGTCGATTCCTATTCAGGAATCTGTTCGTCGACCAGGGGTAATCATAGGGCAGGTAACGAACCGACACGGATTTGCCAAAAAGCCGGTGGGCGGCTTGCCGACCGGTTGCCGTCATGCAGGTCAGGAGTATCGGGATCTCGGGATAGTGTTTCTGCAGCGCAAGTACCAGAGGCGCCGCCGCCTGCATTTCACCCACCGATACCGCATGAATCCAGACTGGGTGCTGCGCAACTTCCTGCCCGCCTCCAAACCGTTCGTTCCAGTGATGCAGATAGCCTGGCTCTTTCAACCCACGCAAAAACAGCCGCACGGGCAGTACCGGCAAGACCAGCAACCAAGCAAGGCGATAAAGACTCTTTTCAACGAGCAGGCGCGGGTTCATGGACAATCATTTTAATTCCTTTTCAAATCAAGCCCGCACCTTGTCACCTTTCGCACTCACTCCGCGTTGGACATTCTTTGTACTATCTTTGTCCGTATCTCGCCCTCATCGCGTGTCCACCTTGACTTGGATGTGGAATACGCTGCAATGCTAGAATTCCAATCAAGCAACAGGGCTCCTTGATCATGCAAATCGTTCTAACCGGCGCATCTGTTTTCGTTCCGGCTGTTCGCTTTCCGCACTCAACTTGCACAATGCACAAACTGACCTTCACCGAAACCGGCACCACCACATGAAAATTCTTGTTACCGGATGCGCCGGTTTTATCGGCATGCATGTTGCAAATATCCTTCTCAAACGCGGCGATGACGTCATCGGCATCGATAACCTGAACGACTACTACGACCCCAAGCTAAAACTGGCGCGGCTGGAACAGCTCAAGCCGTACAGCAATTTTCATTTTGTGCGCGGCGATATTTCCGATCGCATGAACATGGAAGAACTGTTCGCCAAGGAACATTTCAAGCGGGTCATCAATCTTGCCGCGCAACCCGGCGTGCGCTATTCGCTGAAGAATCCGCATGCCTACATCCAGTCCAATGTGGTCGGCTTTGCCAACCTACTGGAAGGCTGCCGCCATCATGGCGTCGAGCATTTCGTCTATGCCAGTTCGTCCAGCGTCTATGGTGCCAACACCAAGATGCCCTTTTCGGTGGACGACAATGTCGACCACCCGGTCAGCCTTTACGCCGCCACCAAGAAGTCCAACGAGCTGATGGCGCACACCTATTCGCACCTCTACGGCCTGCCCACCACCGGGCTGCGCTACTTCACCGTGTACGGCCCGTGGGGCCGACCCGACATGTCGCCGTGGCTGTTTACCTCGGCGATTCTGGAAGACCGGCCCATCGATGTGTTCAACCACGGCAAGATGCGCCGTGATTTCACCTATGTCGACGACATCGCCGAAGGCACCGTGCGGGTGATGGGCCGTATTCCCCAACCCGACCCGACCTACGACCACGTCAACGGCAGCCCGGCGCAAAGCCATGCGCCCTACCGCGTCTACAACATTGGCAACCATCAGCCGGTGGAGCTGATGACCTTCATTGGCACGATAGAAGAGGTCCTGGGCAAGGTAGCAAAGAAGAACTTTCTGCCCATGCAGCCCGGCGATGTGGAAGCGACCTATGCCGATGTGGATGCGCTAAGGAAGGATGTCGGATTCGAACCGAAGACGCCGCTGGAAACCGGTATTGCCAACTGGGCAGCGTGGTACCGGAGTTACACGGGCAGCCAAGCGCCCGCCAAGTAGGGCGGATTGGATTAGAG
Source organism: Thiobacillaceae bacterium (assembly GCA_049578545.1). Taxonomy (GTDB): domain Bacteria; phylum Pseudomonadota; class Gammaproteobacteria; order Burkholderiales; family Thiobacillaceae; genus DASQBT01. The sequence continues at coordinate 106,185 of JBAUMF010000027.1, read as the reverse complement.
CCTCGCGCTCCGCCCCCCATCCACCGCAATCACCTGTCCTGTTACATACGGCGCGTCGCACACCAGAAAGCGCACGGCGCGCGCAATGTCGCTGGGCTCGCCGGGGCTTTTGAGGATGGTGTGGGAAATGATGCGCTGACGCGACACCTCGTCGAAGTTGGGATCCTCTTCAGGCCAGACGATGGGACCGGGTGCCACGGCATTTACCCGAACTTCGGGCCCCAGTTCGCGGGCCATCGATTTGGTCAGTCCGACCAGCCCCGCCTTGGCAACGGAATAGACGACATAGCTTTCCATCGGCCGGTCGGCATGAATGTCGGTAATATTGACGATGCAGCCACGGTGTTTTTTCAGCTCATGTGCGGCCGCCTGCGAGAGGAACATCGGCGCCTTGAGGTTGGTGCCCATCAGATCGGCCCAGTCTTTCTCGCCAATGGCGCCGACAGGCGTGGGATAAAAACTGGACGCATTGTTGATCAGCACATCCAGGCGGCCGAAGCTGGTGACAGTCTGGGTAACCAGGCTGGGCAGCAAATTGGTGTCGAGCAGATCGGCCTGGATCAGGGAAACTGAATCGGCACGCAGAGCATTGAATTCGTCCTGCAGCGCACGTGCGGCTTCGGCTGAGCTGCGGTAATGAATCATCAGGTTCATGCCCTGGCCATGCAGCACACGCGCGATCTGGGCGCCAACGCGACGCGAAGCCCCGGTAATCAGCGCCACTTTGCCTTGCATCTCCCTTGCCCCGTATAGTTCCCGCCTGAATAGAAGCTATCTCACAATCTGCTGCGCGCACCTGGTCCAGTTTCGGGCGGTGCCCGGAATCCTCATGCACATTTGTGTACACTCCGCTTCCTGCGCGCCAGCCTTGCCCGGTTCACCCGCGCTCACAACGATTTGAGATAGGTTTCACATTATCCACCAGGACTTCGATTGCCGCCATGCCTCCTTTACCGATCCCTTCCGACGACGCCCGCAAGCATAGCGCCAAACTGGTCAACCTGATTCGCACGGAAATCGCATCGGCCGGCGGCTGGCTAGGCTTTGCGCGTTACATGGAACTTGCCCTGTATGCGCCGTTGCTGGGTTATTACCACAGCGGCGCAAACAAATTTGGCACAGAGGGCGACTTTGTCACGGCGCCGGAGATTTCACCCCTTTTCGGCCGCATGCTGGCACGGCAGTTTGCCGACATACTTGATCAGGGCGGAGGCGGGATTCTGGAGCTGGGTGCGGGCACCGGCAAGCTGGCGGCTCATGTGCTGGGCGAATTGAAACAGTTGGGCAAACCGGTTCCTTATTCCATCCTTGATGTCAGTGGTGAACTTCAGCAGCGGCAGCAGGAAGCGCTGGCCGGCGCAGGCTTGATCAATCCGGTAAGCTGGCTGGACACCCTGCCCGACAATTTCACCGGCGTCATGTTCGGCAACGAGGTGCTGGATGCACTGCCCGTCCATCTGGTGCATTGGACAGCCTCCGGCGCGATGGAGCGCGGCGTTATCTGGCAGGACAACCAATTTCAGTGGCAGGACCAACCCATCTCCGATCCAATGTTGCTGAAACGCGCACACTCACTTGATCTGCCGCCCGGGTACATCAGCGAGATCAGTCTTGCTGCGCCTGCACTGGTGACCGAGCTGGGTCGCCGCCTGAACACGGGACTGATCCTGTTCATTGACTACGGTTTTGGGCGAAGTGAGTACTACCACCCACAGCGCCACATGGGCACGCTGCGTGCCCATTACCGTCACCATGCGCTGGATGATCCGTTCTACCTGCCAGGCTTAAGCGACCTTACCGCCCACGTCGACTTTACTGCGATCGCCAACGCCGGACTCGATGCAGGACTCAACCTCCTGGGCTACACCAGCCAGGCCCACTTTCTGATCAATGGCGGTCTGACTTCGTTGTTGGCAGAAACGCCTCCCGAGCAAGTTGCAAACTACCTGCCGCAAACTGCCGCCGTGCAGAAACTGGTTTCGCCTGCTGAAATGGGCGAACTGTTCAAGGCATTAGGCTTGGGTAAAGGCGTGCATGCGCCAAGTGGATTCGCTGGAGGGAGCCTGGCTAGGCTGCTTTAACCAAAACTCAAAGCCAAACCCAAGTAGACACCAAACACGGCAAGGAGAGCCTCGCGATTACATCAAGTTCGGAAGCGCCAATATATTGCACAGCGTATCTGTTACTTGATTCTCCTCGTGTCCTTTGTGTCCTTCGTGGCGAGGACGCTCTTGCGTGTCTAATGAAGGTGCTGTGGCGCCTGCCCTGATTCTTCCGGTTCTTCGGCATGGATCGAATCGCCTGAAGCGGTGGGGAATAACGGCGCGCCGCAGTCGTCGCAGTACTCAAGCGGCAGCCGGCTTTCGAGCACGGTGATGTCCTTCACCCCCATAGTCTGCAGGCGCTGGGCAATGTCCTCAGGAATACCTTCGACATCCTCGGTATCAAGCAACGGCCAGACGATGCCGTGCACAATGCCGGTTTTGGCCATCAGCCCGAAGCTTACGCGGAATTCTTCAAGGTCCCGATCGCCGTAGGGTGCGATCACCGCACGCAGTTGCACCGGCGCAATGCTGTAGGTGGCAACGAGAAAATCCACCGCAGCACTTAGGCTAAATGCACGCAGTTGCCGGTCCGATTCCCGCGCGGCAGAAAAATACGCATTGGGCAACAACACCTGCAATGCACATGCCGGCAGGGCGGGGCGCAACGCGTCGGTGCCCTGTGATTGCCAAGCCTTAAGCACGGACTCGCGGCTGGCATCATGCTCCTGCCAGCGAAACATGGGTTTGTCGGGTTGGGTTCGCACGGTGCCGATTACATAGCGCACATCGGACAGAAACGGTGCGGTCGGCGAAAGCTGATCACTACTGATCGAAAGCTCCTGCGACTTGTCCAGGGCGCGCAGCAATTGCCCAGCCAGTTTGCGGGTTTCGACAAACCCGCGCGGAAGCTGATCCGGGCTCCACAGGCAGTCCGCCAGCGTCAGTTCGGCATCCGTTGCAAACACATGAGCGCTCAGCTGGGTTTTGACATTGTTCAACACATCCTGATTCATTGGGCCAGCAGGCACCGAAAAACGCGACCAGGCAAGAACAGGTGCAGCAAACATCAGCGCGTTGCCAGCCGGACTTTCGGAACGTGCCTCCACTGCATCGGCCAGTTCGTCATAGGCCATGCGATCCAAATTGAAGGCATGATCCAGCGCAGCAAAAAGAGCGTCGTCATTGTTTGCGGCCAGAAGTTTATCAATGGCGATGTGCAGTGCACGCTCCCAGAACGCATCCTCCGTGCGGCTGCCGGAGTGTGACAAATCCTGTGCCAGTTGAACCAGCTTTTCGGCTTCGCGGGAGAGGGACTTGTCGTGAGGGCGGGACCGTTTCATGAGTGAGAGCGTAGCGCGTTTGGGAGGAAAAGTCGCCCAGCAGAAGCAAAAAAGTTGGCACCCTAAAGCTGCCATCGCGGGGAACTCTGCGAGGAAGCGATGCAGAGGAACCGATCACTTCAGTTACCGGATACTCGCCGCCACGGCCTTCGGCCTCCCGGCTAAAGGCCCAATCGCTCGCAATCACAAACAACCGCTACACCATGGTGGGAAACTGCGGCTAACTAAGCCTGCCGTGGCAATGCTTGTACTTCTTGCCACTGCCGCAGGGGCAGGGGTCGTTGCGGCCAACCTTAGGCACACTCGAGCCTGATGCAGCAGCCATTGGCATCGAGTCGGGCATCGCAGCCTGGGCCAGCGCCTGATCCAGGTCAGCGTGCTGATATTGCACATTGGTCGGGCCTTCGTGCTGCTCGACGGCTTCCACATCCTCTTCAGTGCGAACCTGTACTGTGGTGGTTATGCGGGTGACTTCGATCTTGATGGCGTCAAGCATGGCGGAAAACAGCTCGAAGGCTTCGCGCTTGTATTCCTGCTTGGGATCCTTCTGTGCGTAGCCGCGCAAATGAATCCCCTGGCGCAGTTGATCGAGTGCAGCCAGATGTTCGCGCCAATGACTATCCATGCTCTGCAGCATGACTGCCTTTTCGAAATGACGCACCACGTCGTTGCCGACTACAGTCTCCTTGGCCGCGTAGGCGGCATCAGCCTCCGCAGCTACCCTTTCACGCAGGCCTTTTTCATCCAGCGTCTTGTCGGCATCCAGCCATTGCTGCAGCGGAATGCTCAATCCAAACTCAGCTTCGATGGCTTTTTCCGCACCCGCCACATCCCACTGTTCTTCCATCGAGTCGCGCGGTATATACGTGTCGATCACGGTATTGATCACGTCGTGGCGCATCGAGGCAATCGTCTCTCCGATATTGTCGCTGGCAAGCAGTTCGTTACGCTGTTCATAGATGACCTTGCGCTGGTCATTGGACACGTCATCGTATTCCAGCAGCTGCTTGCGGATATCGAAGTTACGTGCCTCAACCTTGCGCTGGGCATTTTCGATTGCACGCGACACCCAGGGATGCTCGATGGCCTCACCTTCCGGCAGCTTCAGCTTGTTCATGATGGCGGCCACGCGGTCGGACGCAAAGATGCGCAACAAAGGGTCTTCAAGGCTCAGGTAAAAACGCGATGAGCCGGGGTCACCCTGACGGCCGGCTCGGCCGCGCAACTGGTTGTCCACGCGACGGGACTCATGTCGTTCGGTGCCGATAATGTGCAGGCCACCATTGGCAAGCACGGTTTCATGTCGCTGCTGCCACTCGCTCTTGATCTTGGCTTTTTGCAGATCTTTCTCCGTGTGGCTCAGGCTGTCATCATCATCGATGGCGTCGAGTTCGCGCTGGATGCTGCCACCCAGCACAATGTCGGTACCGCGGCCTGCCATGTTGGTGGCGATGGTGATGGCGCCGGCTGCGCCCGCCTGGGCCACAATTCCGGCTTCCTTGGCATGCTGCTTGGCGTTCAGTACCTCGTGCGGCAGTTTTTCCTTCTGCAACAGGCTGGAGAGATATTCGTTGGTCTCGATAGATGTGGTGCCGACGAGCACAGGCTGGCCGCGGCCGTGGCAATCGCGAATGTCCTTGATCACCGCCTGAAATTTGTCCTTGGCGGTGAGGAACACCTGATCGTGCATGTCATTGCGGATCATGTCGCGGTGGGTCGGGATCACCACTGTCTCCAGCTTGTAGATCGACTGGAATTCGTAGGCTTCGGTATCAGCCGTACCGGTCATACCCGCAAGCTTGCCATACATGCGGAAATAATTCTGGAAGGTGATCGAGGCGAGGGTCTGGTTTTCCTTTTGGATCGGGACGCCCTCCTTGGCTTCGACCGCCTGATGCAGGCCCTCTGACCAGCGGCGGCCTGTCATGAGACGGCCAGTAAATTCATCGACGATCACCACCTCGCCATTTTGCACCACGTAGTGCTGGTCGCGATGGTAGACAGCGTGCGCGCGCAACGCGGCGTTCACGTGGTGCATCAGGCGGATGTTGGCGGCGTCATACAGACTGCCGCCAGCAGGCAGCAGGTCCATTTCCGTCAGCAGCTGTTCGATCTTTTCGTGACCGGATTCGGAGATGAGCACCGAGTGCGCCTTCTCGTCCACCCAGTAGTCGCCCTCTTCGCTCTTTTCCTCAGCCTGGCGCATCAGCTTGGGTGGAATGGCGTTGATGCTTACGTAAAGTTCCGTGCTGTCCTCCGCCTGGCCGGAAATAATCAGCGGGGTACGTGCTTCGTCGATCAGGATCGAGTCCACTTCATCGACGATGGCATAGGCCAGGTCACGCTGTACCTTTTCCGACAACTGATAGACCATGTTGTCACGCAGGTAGTCGAAACCGAATTCATTGTTGGTGCCGTAGGTGATGTCGGCGGCATAGGCGACCTGCTTGTCCTCATGCGACATCTGGGAAAGATTGACGCCGACGGTGAGGCCAAGGAAACGGTAGACACGTCCCATCCATTCCGCGTCGCGCTGGGCCAGGTAGTCATTCACCGTCACCACATGCACGCCTTTGCCAATCAAAGCATTAAGATAGGCGGGCAAGGTCGCCACCAGAGTTTTACCCTCACCGGTGCGCATTTCGGAAATCTTGCCGTCATGCAGTACCATGCCGCCAATCATCTGCACATCGTAATGACGCATACCCAGCACGCGACGGCTGGCTTCGCGCACAACGGCAAAGGCTTCTGGCAGCAGCTTATCGGGGGCCTCGCCATTTGCGACCCGCTGCTTGAACTCTGCGGTCTTGCCGGTCAGTTCCTTATCGGTGAGTTTTTCCAGCGCCGCTTCGTGGGCATTGATGGCCGCTACCTTTTGCCGGTATTGTTTAACCAGCCGCTCATTGCGGCTGCCGAATATTTTTTTTGCCAGGGTTTGCAGCATGGGTAAACTGAACAGGTTTGTTTTTGCAGGAAAATCGGTGAATTTTAACACAGCGGGCATTTCTGCCCGGTTAAGCAATGACGGCTTCCAAGAGCGTAGGTGAACTGCTTTCCTCACCGGTCCAGGGTAACGTGCTGGCTCGGGGTCATGCCCTGCTCGCCCTGCAGGCCAAGTTGGATAAGCTGCTGCCTGAATCGTTCCGCGGCCAAGTGTTTGTCGCCGACCTTAAGGACGGGATCTTGTCCGTCGCCTGTGCTCACAGCGGGCTGGCCTCCCGCTTGCGCAGCGAAGGCCCGCGGCTGGCGAAGGCACTCACCGATGAGGGCCTGGCCACCCAACAGATCAAAATCATGGTGAGACCCGACCTGCCCCTGTACCGCGGCCCGGAAACGCCCAAAATCGGGTTAAGTCAGAAAGCGTTGGCTACTTTGAGCAAAGCGGAACAGGAACTGGAATCGGGGGAACTGAAATCTGTCTTGGGAAGGATGATCCGAAGGCATAAGACCTGATTGGGCTTGTTCCCCTCTGTGCTGCCGAGGGCGAATGACCGAATTGGGGGAGGTTCGGCGAGCGTGCTTGAGCACGTGGCTGCCCAAACGATTTTTCGGGGCAGATCGTGCGAGTTTGCGAGCCGCCCAATTCGGACATTCAGTCGAGGTTTACTCCGAAGGGGCAACACAGCGGGCGTCGCCTTCTTTTGGTTACTTTTCTTGGCGAGACAAGAAAAGTAACTTGCCGCCGGGCAACCCCCGGCCTCGGAAGCCATATGAACGGAGGCGCGCGTGGGAGGAGAATTATCGGCTCTGAGCAGATCCCTAATCGACCCCTGCTCGTTTCCATATGAACAGGACACCCGCAATCTGGACAAGAGAGCAAATCAGTATGCCCACAGATGAAGTGACCAATAGTCTTCCGAGTTGATTAAACGTGAGGTGATACCCAGCCAATAAGGATTCGATAGCGGACGGTAGTGCCACTTGGCTTGCCATGTTCAGAACTCAGATTCTTAAGCAACTGCGCCCCATTTGCAGCCACGTGCGTTAGCCCATATGGCTCTTCATAAACGATCAAGAGTAGACCAAGTGCGATCATTAACTGAAAAATTATCGCAGTAGACAACGCAAATATTATGTTGGATCTCTTCAACGTCATGTGAGCAATTTATTCCCCGAGGAATTATGTGAAGAAATGCAGGAGTTTGCATCACAACATCTTCTGCATAACATGCGCCGTGCCTCAGATGAGCACCAACCGCTCAATAATGAACAGCACCGCCGCAATCACCAGAAACACAAACAGAAAGCGCAGTGCGCGACCGGCCCAATTGAGATAGCGCCTGTCCTTGGTGAAGACCCAGGCCAGCACCAGGCCACCAATACCGGCCAGGGTCAGAACAAGTATGAGTCGCAGTATTACCATCCTATTTTCCTGACTGGATTGCCACGCGCCGGCGGCGCTCGCAATGACGTCACGAAAATCAGGTTCGACTGAATTAGCGGAGCCATTCGACAATGAAACGGAGAAAATTCTGTTGGTTCAGGCGAGCTGGGCATGCCAGCGAACAAGAGCTTCCGGCGCTTCTTCGATCCGGTCGAAGCTGACTATTTCCCAGGCTTCCTGGTCGGCCAGCAGGGCGCGCAGCAACTGGTTGTTGAGTGCATGGCCGGACTTGTAAGCCTGGAAGCTGCCAATAAGCGGCTTGCCAAGCACGTAAAGATCGCCGATGGCGTCGAGCACCTTGTGTTTAACGAACTCATCGTCGTAGCGCAGGCCGTCATTATTGAGCACACGGTATTCGTCCATAACGATGGCATTGTCAAGCGAGCCGCCGAGCGCAAGGCCATTGTTGCGGAGCATTTCCACTTCGTGCGAGAAGCCGAAGGTGCGGGCGCGTGCGACTTCTTTTATATATGAGGTTTCGGCAAAATCGACCACGACTTGCTTGCCACTCTTCTCGAACACTGGGTGGTCAAAATCGATGCTAAATTCGACGCGGAAACCGTTGTAGGGAGAAAGGCTGACGCGCTTCTCGCCTTCCACCACTTCAACCAGCTTTTTCACGCGGATATACTTCTTTGCAGCCTTCTGTTCCTCCAGACCGGCAGACTGGAGCAGGAACACGAAGGGTGCGGCGGAGCCATCCATGATGGGGACCTCCGGGCCAGTCAGATCAATGACGATGTTGTCTACACCCAGGCCAGACAGAGCGGAGAGCAGGTGCTCGACGGTGGACACTTTTGCGCCGTTGCCTTCCAGTGCAGAACACAGTCGGGTATCGGTAATGCGATAAGGGTCGAGCGGAATATCGACCGGCGGGTTGCAATCGAGACGGCGAAACAGGATGCCGGTATTGGGCGCAGCAGGGCGCAGGGTCATCTCGACCTTGATACCGGAATGGAGACCAACGCCGGTGGCCTTGATCTGGGATTTGATAGTACGCTGCTTGATCATGCTGTGGCGCATACTGTCTGTTGAATTAAGAATTACTTATATTCTAGACTGATTTAAGGGCACAAACGTCCTTTCAGGACAAGGCTTGGCCAGCTGACTTCCTTCTCCTGTTGCCTAACAGCCCAATTCAATAGGCCTCAACACACAGTTCCTCCCCGGAGAGCGCGGAGAGGAACTGCGTTTCCTGCCTTAGTCAGCCTGCTTTCTGAGGAAAGCCGGGATATCCAGCATATCCACACCGGACTCGACCATGGCCTGTACAGCACGTTCGCGGCGACCGCGAATTACGTTGGGCATGCCATCGTCATCGTCCGACTTGCTGCTGATCGGCGCGTCGTAGGTACCGGTGCGGACAACCTGCATGGGCTTGGACGGCTGACGGGAAACGGGATTGCCGAGACCGGTGGCAACCATGGTTACACGCAGGTTGCCTTCCATGGCTTCGTCAATAACCTGGCCGACAATAACCGTGGCTTCGTCAGCAGTAAAGCCCTGGATGGTGGTCATAACTTCGTTCACTTCACGCATCTTGATCGTGCTGGAGGCGGTGATATTGACCAGCACACCGCGCGCTCCGCTCAGATTGACGTCCTCCAGCAACGGGCTGGCGACGGCCTGCTCGGCAGCCAGACGAGCGCGGTTTTCACCATTGGCCTGAGCGGAGCCCATCATGGCCATACCCATCTCGCTCATCACCGTGCGCACATCGGCAAAGTCGACGTTGACCAGGCCGGGGCAGTTGATGACTTCGGCGATCCCCGCAACCGCACCATTCAACACGTTGTTGGCGGCCTTGAAGGCATCCAGCATGGACACATCTTCGCCCAGCACCTGCATGAGCTTGTCGTTGGGGATGATAATGAGCGAATCAACATGACGGGTCAGCGCTTCGATGCCGGCATTGGCGGCGCGCACACGTTTCCCTTCAAAGGTGAAGGGCTTGGTCACCACTGCTACGGTGAGTATGCCCAATTCCTTGGCAACTTCCGCCACGACCGGAGCGGCGCCGGTTCCGGTACCGCCGCCCATGCCTGCAGTGATAAACAGCATGTCAGCGCCATCAATCATTTCTGCGATGCGCTCGCGATCCTCCAGCGCAGCCTCACGCCCCACATCGGGATTGGCGCCAGCTCCCAGTCCCTTGGTCACGCCACTACCGAGCTGCAACTGGGTCTTGGCCTGGTTGCGCTTGAGCGCCTGTGAATCGGTGTTAATGGCGATAAACTCTACGCCACTTAGCCCCGCGTCGATCATGTGGTCCACGGCGTTGCCGCCGCAACCGCCCACACCGATCACCTTGATGACGGCGTCCTGCGTTTCTGCATCCATTAGTTCAAACATGCTCAGCTCTCCTTTGTTACATCAAAAATAAACACCACTGACAGCCCCCTCCTGCGCCGCTATTCACGGCGCAATACCGCTTGTTTTCCATGTTCAAAAGTTGCCCTTGAACCAGGATTTCATCCGTTCAAAAATGTCCTTCACACTGCCTGCTCCCAGCTTGGGCGAAGTGTCCCTATCGCGCCCTTCCAGCCCTGCCATCAACAATCCGACTGCGGTCGCATAACGCGGGTTGTGCACAACATCGGACAGGCCGCCGTCGTAGCGCGGATAGCCCAGGCGAACCGGCATGTGGAACACCTCTTCGCCCAGCTCAACCATGCCCTGCATCGCTGCCGTGCCCCCGGTGATGACGATTCCGGAGGACAACAACTCCTCGAATCCGGATCGGCGCAACTCGGCCTGCACGAGCGAATAAAGTTCTTCCATGCGGGGTTCGATAAATTCCGCCAGCGTCTGGCGCGAAAGCGTGCGCGGCGGCCGATCGCCAATGCCTGGCACCTCGATCATCTCGCGCGCATCGGCAAGCTGACGTAATGCGCAGCCATGCTGAATCTTCAGATCTTCAGCTTCCTTGGGCGGCGTGCGCAGAGCCACGGCAATATCGTTATTGACCTGATCTCCTGCCACCGCGATGACTGCGGTGTGCCGGATGGCGCCATCCGTGAATACTGCGATATCGGTCGTACCGCCACCAATATCAACCAGACACACCCCCAGCTCCTTTTCATCCTCGGTTAACACGGCCATTGCGGAAGCAAGTGGCTGCAAGACCAGGTCGGCCACTTCCAGACCACAGCGGCGCACACATTTGATGATGTTCTGCGCAGCCGAGACGGCGCCAGTGACGATGTGGACTTTGACCTCAAGCCGTATGGCGCTCATCCCGAGCGGGTCGCTCACATCTTCCTGGCCGTCAACCACGAACTCCTGTGGAATGGTGTGCAGGATTTGCTGATCCATCGGAATGTTGACGGCCCGCGCAGTTTCGACCACGCGGTCAACATCCAGCTGGCCAATCTCCTTATCCTTGATTGCCACCATGCCATGGGAATTGAAGCTCTTGATATGGCTGCCAGCGATTCCGGTGTAGACCTCCCGTATCTTGCAATCCGCCATGAGTTCGGCTTCTTCCAGGGCGCGCTGGATGGCATTGACAGTGGATTCGATATTCACCACCACGCCGCGGCGCAATCCGCGCGAGGGACTGGAGCCCATGCCGATCACTTCCAGCCTGCCATCCGGAGTGACTTCCGAAACGATGCAGACGATTTTTGAAGTGCCAATATCCAGGCCTACAACAAGATTTCTTGAGTCCTTCGGTTTGCTTATTGCCATCTAACTTCTTTCAGTGGGTGCAGACTGCCTTGAGGCGGGTGGCCCCAACCTGACTGCGAATCCATCCGGGTAACGTAAATCGACATAGCGCAGCTGACCGTTGAGCCTGGTTTCCAGACTGGGGTACTGCATGGCGAATCGAGCGAGGCGCAAATCCGCATCCTGCCGGCCCAGCGCGAGTTCCAGCCCGTTGACAAGCCTTAGTCGCCAGGTGAGGCGCGGTGACAGCTCAATCAATGCAACCGGACTTTTCAGAGGCGCAAGAATCTTTTCATACTGCAGGAAAGCCTCCATCACCTGATGGCTGGTGTCATCGGGGCCGTTAAACTGTGGAAGGTTGCCATTCCATGCCGCTTCAAACACCTCGCCCTCAGGATTCACCAATGCGTGATCACCCCAGCGGGCAAAAGGAATGTTTTCGGTCAGGTGGATTACCAGCGTGCTTGGCCACAGTCGTGCCACTTTTGCTTCATGCACCCAGGGCAGCTTTTCAAAGCCAACGCGCATGGCTTCCATGTCAACAGAAAAGAAATTGCCTTTCAGCACTCGCTGGGAAATCAGCGTTACCTGGGCTTTCGTGATGTGTTGCACACCACCCGTCACTCGCACCGTGTGCAGCGCAAATACCTTCCACGACAGTACCCAGGCCAGCAGCGCATAGGCAAACAGACCACCAGCCAGCCAGAAGAAGGCCGTGCCAAGCTGGTACAGTGTTTGCGTCTTGCTGTTGTCAACGGTCGCCATTACAGGGTTTGCTCCAGAATCCTTACGCACAGGTTCTCAAATGAAATGCCCGCCGCCCTGGCCGCCATCGGCACCAAACTGTGACTGGTCATACCAGGTACAGTATTGACTTCGAGAAAATAAGGCTTGCCGCTTTGATCCAGCATCAAGTCCAGCCTTGCCCAACCCTTGCACCCCAATACATCGAAGGCACGCTGAACGAGGGGGCGCAATTGCACTTCTGCTTCCGCCGCCAATCCAGGACAGACGTAGCGGGTATCATCGCGGAAATATTTGGCCTGATAATCGTAGAACTCGGTGGCAGACTCGATGCGAATGGACGGCAACACCTGCTCTCCCAGCACGGGAAACTGGACTTCCATCCCGTCGATGAAGCATTCCGCGAGAACAACCTGGTCGTATTTCGCCGCCGCGGTGTATGCCGCCGGCAGTTCCTCCACCCGTTTCACTTTGCTAATTCCTATGCTCGATCCCTCATGTGAAGGCTTCACAAACAGTGGCAGGCCAAGATCCGCTGCAATTCGCTCGAAGTCGCTGTTTTCATCGAGCAGAACATGTCGGGCTACAGGAATGCCCACTGCCTGCCACAACAACTTGGTACGCCATTTGTCCATGCCAATCGAAGACGCCAGCACACCACTGCCGGTGTAAGGAATTCCCATCAATTCCAGGGCCCCCTGAATGCTTCCATCCTCGCCATGTCTTCCATGAAGGGCGATAAACACCCTGTCGAAATCTTGCTTCTCCAAATCATGCAAACTGTGTCCACCCGTGTCGAAGCCATGAGCATCGATCCCCACTCCAAGCAATGCGTGAAGCACGGCGTTGCCGCTCATCAGAGATATTTCCCGCTCGGCCGATGTGCCACCGAGGAGGACACCCACCTTCCCAAACCTTTTCACTTAATGCCTCCTGCGCCGCGTCCCGGCGGTACTTCTCGCCCCGGCATGCCTGGCAAACACGTAGTCCGTATCTTCACGCATGTCTTCCAGAGCGTCTTCACAGCTATCCTTCCAGCGTCCGTCACCATCGGGGCCGCAACGAGACGCAACATGCGAAACCTCGCGTCCTTTGTGCACATCGTGGTTCATCTTCTTTCCCCAACGATTCGCACTTCGCGCACCAGGCGCACGTTGGTCATGGACTCCACCGTCTCCTCCACCTTTTCGATCAAACCTTCGATATCGCTCGCGGTCGCCCCTCCCAGGTTGACAATGAAGTTGGCATGGACAGTCGAGACCTGTGCTTGCCCCAACCTCATGCCCTTCAGCCCACAGGACTGAATCAGTCGTGCTGCATAATCGCCGGGCGGATTGCGAAATACGGACCCCGCATTGGGCAATTGCAAGGGCTGGGTAGCGATACGCTGCTTGAGGAAGGTCTTGATCTGTTCGCGAGAAGCGGCACCGTCACCCTTCATGAAACGGAACCAGCCCCCGACAAACCATTCTTCCGCGGGTTCTTTCAACGCGACGTGGCGATAGCCCAGTACATATTCTTCGGGCCAGCGTTCGTTGAGGTGGCCCCTGCGATCAAGCGTCAATACCTGGATCACGTGGTTCCAGGTTTCCGATCCGTAGCAGCCGGCATTCATGGCCAGCGCGCCGCCGACCGTGCCGGGGATTCCGGCGAGAAATTCCGCGCCCACCAGATCATGGTTGGCAGCAAAACGGGCTAACTTCGGCGAAGCCACGCCCGCTTCCGCGTACACCACAGCCGAATCTTCCTTGCCGGGCGCCGGGGGCGGCAGACCGTTGGTGCGCGATTCAATGCCAATCTTGGAAAGTACCCCATGCAGCAGGATGACCACGCCCTTCACTCCACCATCGCGTACCAGCAGGTTGCTGCCCAGTCCGACCATATGCACCGGCTCCTTCGGGCTGAGCCCTTGCAGCAGCAGCGACAAATCGTCGAGATCGGCCGGTGTATAGATTCGTTGTGCTTTTCCCCCCGCGCGCCAGGAGACATAACGTGCCATCGGTTCGTTATGCAGGAACACACCGCGCAGCACCTTGCCCGCGCTGCCGCCACCTGTATCTTCAGGGAATCTGAAGCGCGCGACTGTCATTGCCCTGCCACCTTCGCCGCCACCTGCCCGATGGAGCCCGCGCCCATGACCAGCACCACATCCCCATCACGCGCCTGCTCCCTGACGGCCTCCGGCAGTTCATCAACGTTTTCGACAAATACCGGCTCGACCTTGCCGGCAACCCTCAAGGCACGCGCAAGCGCACGGCCATCCGCAGCCACGATGGGCGCTTCGCCAGCGGAATACACTTCGGTCAGGAGCACGACATCGGCTTCGGACAAAACCTTGACGAAATCCTCGAAGCAGTCGCGCGTGCGGGTATAGCGATGCGGCTGGAAAGCCAGCACCAGGCGGCGACCGGGAAAAGCGCCGCGGGCCGCCGCCAGAGTGGCGGCCATTTCCACCGGATGATGGCCGTAGTCATCCACCAGGGTGAAAACGCCCCCGCTCGTTGCAGATATTTCGCCATAACGCTGGAAGCGGCGGCCAACCCCATTGAACTCTGCAAGCGCCTTGAGAATGGCGGCATCGCCTGCCCCGGCTTCGGTAGCCACTCCAATTGCCGCCAGTGCATTGAGCACGTTGTGTCGCCCCGGTGTATTCAGCATCACGGGTAAATGGGTCACGCTGCCGTTTCGACGAATGGCGGTGAAGCGCATTTGTCCGTCGACCGTTTCAATGTCGACTGCCTGGATATCTGCATCATCGGAAAATCCGTAGCTGGTAATCGGCTTGGAGACCTGGGGCAGGATTTCCCGCACATGCGGGTCATCGATGCACATCACGGCGCGCCCATAGAAGGGCAAATGCTGGAGAAAATCAACGAATGCCTGCTTGAGTCGATTGAAGTCATGGCCATAGGTGTCCAAGTGATCGGCATCGATGTTGGTCACGACAGAAATGACCGGTGACAGCAAAAGGAAAGACGCATCTGACTCATCCGCCTCGACGACAATAAAATCGCCCTTGCCAAGCCGGGCATTGGCGCCTGCGGCATTAAGCTTGCCGCCGATCACGAAGGTGGGGTCCATGCCCGCTTCTGACAGGCAGGAGGCAACCAGACTGGTTGTGGTAGTTTTGCCGTGCGTGCCGGCTATGGCAATGCCCTGCCGCAGGCGCAGCAACTCGGCCAGCATCATGGCGCGCGGCACGACGGGGATATGGTTTTCTCTTGCCGCTATGACTTCCGGGTTGTCTTCCTTCACTGCAGTCGATGTCACCACTACATCGGCCCCGGCAATGTTTTCGGCTGCATGGCCCTTCATAATCCTTGCACCCATCGCACTCAAGCGCTGGGTTGCCGCGTTATCGACAAGATCGGAACCGGAAACGGTGTAACCAAGATTCACCAGCACTTCCGCAATCCCGCTCATTCCTGCGCCGCCCGCGCCGACAAAATGGATGTGGTGAACTGCATGCTTCATGCCGCCACCTCTTCACAGACGTCCGCGACAGCCCGGGTGGAGTCAGGCTTGGCCAGACGTCGAGCCTGGCCCGACATTTTCATCAGGATTTCCCGATTCAGGCCCTTTAACAGATCGGCCAGTTTTTCGGCAGTTAACTCTTTTTGCTGCATCAACCAGGCCGCGCCAGCGTCGCTCAGAAACATTGCGTTGGTGGTTTGATGATCGTCGACTGCATAGGGAAAAGGCACCAGCACGGCGGGCACGCCGGCACAGGCCAGTTCTGCAATCGTCATGGCTCCCGCACGACACACGGCAAGGTCGCACCATTCATAAAGTGTGGCCATGTCTTGGATGTAGTCGCGCGTATCCGCAAGGACGCCGGCCTTTTCATAGTTCTGCTTCAAAATCTCCTGATGCTGTCGACCTGACTGATGCACCACCTCGGGTCGCTGCTCGGTCGGGACCCGTGCGAGTGCTTCTGGCAAGAGCGCATTGAGCGCAGAAGCACCGAGGCTGCCGCCTACTACCAGCAGACGCAGCGGGCCCTCGCGTCCTGCATAGCGATCTTCTTCATCCACCAGGTGCGCAATCTCTGCGCGCACCGGATTGCCTACCCAGCGGGTTTCCACCTTGCGGCAGGGAATGGGCTTGTCCTTGTCGCCCCTGAACGCCAAAGGAAAGGCAGTGAGTACACGATCCGCCAGGCAGGCAAGTACACGATTGGTCAGGCCGGCAATCGAGTTCTGTTCGTGAATGACAAGCGGCCTGCCCATCAGCGAGGCCATCATTCCGCCCGGGAAAGCGGTGTAGCCCCCCATGCCCAGCACTACATCCGGTCTGCGCGAAAGTATTGCCTTGAGACTTTGAAAAAAGGCCCTGAGCAACAGCAGAGGTATCAGGAAGAGCCGAATCACACCATTGCCGCGCAGGCCGCTCATCGATAGCCAAACCATGTCAAACCCGGCCTCCGGCGCGACACGCGCCTCAAGGCCATTGCGCGTTCCAAGCCAGAACACCTCCCAACCGCGCAGCCGCATTTCGTGGGCAACGGCCAGCGCAGGATAGACATGACCTCCAGTGCCGCCGGCCATGACCATCAATGTCCGATTGGCCGCGGTCATGATGTGTTGCCCCGCTTCGTTGGGGGGCTCATGCCGGCGCAGTCCGGCGTTTGCTCCGTCGCCCACTTTAGAGAGAGAATCGGGGTGAGGGGATGAGGCGCGATCGTTGTCATCAGAAGGTCTTGCCGCGCTTCATCTGGCGCTGTTCCCAATCGATTCGCAGCAGAATGGAAATCGCCATGCAGTTGGCCAGGATGCCGCTGCCTCCATAAGAAAGAAATGGCAATGTCAAACCCTTGGTGGGCAACAGGCCCATGTTGACGCCCATGTTGATGCCGGCCTGCACTCCCAGCCAGATACCGATGCCCTGCGCAACCAGAGCGCAGAAATTGCGTTCCAGCTTGGCCGAGCGCAGACCGATCATGAATGCCTTAACGGTCAGCATCATGAACAGCGCGATTACGGCTGCCACCCCAGCAAGGCCAAGTTCTTCCGCGATGATGGCGAGGAGAAAATCCGTATGTGCCTCAGG
The DNA here is from genome assembly GCA_049578545.1 of Thiobacillaceae bacterium. Classification (GTDB taxonomy): domain Bacteria; phylum Pseudomonadota; class Gammaproteobacteria; order Burkholderiales; family Thiobacillaceae; genus DASQBT01. The sequence continues at coordinate 88,954 of JBAUMF010000027.1, read as the reverse complement.
TAAATAGAAGAGTTTCTCCACACTCTCGCCCAAACCCAGGCCAAACCATTCCCCTCGACCAAATGCAATCAGCGCATGGGAGAGTTGATAACCGCGCCCATAGGGGTCGTCGAATGGCCTCAAGAAGCCCAACACCCGTTCAAGCCGATAAGGCGAAATGACAATCAGGCCAGCAAATCCCACCATCAAGACAACGATCAGTGCGGCAAAGATTTTCCAGTCAAGGCCGCCAAGGAACAGGATACCCATCGCGATCGCCACGATGACAACGAATGCACCGAAATCCGGCTCGAGCAAAAGAAGACCGCCGGCAAGCATCATCACTCCGGCCATGGGCAAGAAGCCCTTCTTGATGTCATGCATGAACGCAGCCTTGCGGGTGGTGTAATCCGCTGCATAAATCACCGCAAAGAACTTCATCAATTCGGACGGCTGGAGATTGGCGAAGCCAAGTCCAATCCAGCGCCGGCTGCCATTTACCACTTTGCCAATATGCGGAATCAGTACGACCACCAGTAACAGCAGGCCGGAAAAGAACAACCACGGCGCCATCTGCTGCCAGGCACGCATGGGGATCTGGAAGATGGCCAGGGCCAGGCCGATAGCCATCAACGTGTAAATAGACTGACGCAGCAGAAAGTAGTAGCTCTGGTGACCCGTCTGTTTCATGCCTTCCGCCGTTGCGATGGAAGCCGAATAAATCATCACCAGGCCGAACGCCAGCAGGGCGATGGTCAGCCACATCAAGGCGAAATCCAGTTCCTGGGTGGGTTTGGGCTTGCGCGCCGGGTACAGCATCAGTCCCTGCCTCCGCTTAACCCGTGCACGGTTGAAACAAAGACTTCGGCGCGGTGCAGGTAATTGCGGAACATGTCGAAGCTGGCGCAAGCAGGAGACAACAACACGGCATCGCCCCGATGGGCGAAGCTGCGCGCAGCCCGCACGGCATCTTCCAGGCTGTCAGCTGAGACGACCGCAACACCGCACCCCTCCAGGACCCGACCTATTTGTGGACCATCGCGACCGATCAGAATGACCGCACGCGCGTTTGCAGCGACAGCCTGCTTCAAAGGTGAAAAGTCCTGGCCCTTGCCATCGCCACCAAGAATGACGACCACCTTGCGGCCCATTCCATACAAGGCCGCCTCTGTTGCTCCAACGTTGGTCCCCTTGGAGTCATCGAAGTAGCTGACACCATCGATATCCGCTATCCACTGCACCCGATGCGGCAATCCTTTGAAATGGCGCAATCCCTGCAAAGCCTGTCTTTCAGAGACACCAATCGAAGTGGCTAGCGCCAATGCTGCCAATGCATTGGCCACATTGTGCAAACCGGTTATAGGCATATCCGAAGCAGGCATCAACTGCTCAGCATCAAGACAAAGCTCGCCCTCACAAAAACCAAACTGACCTTTGTCGGCCGGGCTGCGGATGCCAAAGGTCACAACCTTGCGCCCGGGCAGTGCCATCGCCATTGCCCGTGCATCCTCACGGTTGAGAACTTGAACGCCTGTGCCGGAAAAAATGCGTGCCTTTGCTGCAGCATAGGACTCAATGTCCGCATAGCGGTCCATATGATCCTCGCTGATATTGAGCACCGCAGCGGCGTCGGCATCAAGACTGGAAGTGGTTTCCAGCTGAAAGCTGGACAATTCAAGCACCCAAACCCGGGGCACAGATTCATCACCCAATTCAACTTCAAGCAGTGCATCCAGCACTGGCGGCCCGATATTGCCAGCCACCACCGTCGTCATCCCGTCCGTCTTGCACATTTCACCGACAAGTGCAGTGGTTGTGCTTTTGCCGTTGGAACCGGTGATGGCGATGACTTTCATCGGGTGCTCGCGGCCCCGATTGAGCGCAGCGATGGCACGGGCGAACAGCTCGACGTCGCCCACGACCTCGACGCCTTTTGCAATTGCACGCGACACGGCGGGCTCGGATAGCGCGATGCCCGGACTTAGCACCAGCATCTCTGTGGCTTGCAACTCATCATCGCGAAACGGCCCGGCATGCAGCGGAATATCTGGATAGTTTTCATGCAGGGTGCGTGCGTTGGGTGGATTACTGCGACTGTCTGCTACACTTACGGCCGCTCCGCGAGCGTGCAGCCATCTCGCGCAGGACAGACCTGTATCGCCCAGCCCCATCACCAGGGTTTTCTTGCCAGAGAGTTGCAGGCTGTCGTAGTTCATCGCAGTTTCAGTGTTGACAATCCAATCAACACCAGCATCATCGAGATGATCCAGAACCGCACGACAACTTGCGTTTCCTTCCAGCCCTTGAGTTCGTAATGGTGATGGATCGGCGCCATGCGGAAAATCCGCTTGCCGGTCAGCTTGAAGCTGGCGACCTGGATCATCACCGAGAGGGTTTCCATGACGAACACGCCGCCCATGATGAACAGCACGATTTCCTGGCGCACAATTACGGCGACTACGCCGAGCGCTGCACCCAGGGCCAGGGCACCGACGTCCCCCATGAACACTTCAGCCGGATATGCGTTAAACCACAGGAAGGCGAGGCCAGCACCGGCTATTGCCGCGCAGAAGACGATCAGTTCACCTGCCCCCGGAATATGCGGCAGCCCAAGATACCTGGAGAACACCGCGTTGCCCGCAACATAAGCAAAGACACCCAGAGCCGAAGCCACCATGACTGTAGGCAGAATCGCAAGACCATCAAGGCCATCGGTCAGGTTGACGGCATTGGACGAGCCGACAATAACGAAATAGGTCAGCACCAGGAAGCCCACAACGCCGAGCGGGATCGCCACATGCTTGAAGAAAGGCACGATCAATTCTGTCTGCGCCGGAAGATTGGTGGTAAACACAATTGCCAGCGCGGCTCCGATGCCAAACACCGATTGCCAGAGATATTTCCATCGTGCAGTCAGTCCTCTGGGATTCTTGTGGACGATTTTCTTGTAATCATCCACCCAGCCAACAATGCCGAAGCCCAGTGTTGTCAGTAACGCGATCCACACATAGCGGCTGGTAAGGTCCATCCACAGAAATGTGGCAATTGCGACGGAAACAAGAATCAGCGCGCCCCCCATGGTTGGCGTACCCGCCTTTACCAGGTGGGACTGCGGCCCATCGTCCCGCACCGATTGCCCGAACTTCATGATCTTGAGCCGGCTGATCATCCAGGGTCCGACCAGAAATGAAATGCTCATGGATGTGAGCACAGCCAGCACCGCCCGCAGGGTCAGGTAATTGAAGACATTGAACGCCCGTATGTTCTGACCAAGGGTTTGGAATAGCCATAACAACATCAGGGCTCACCTGTAAAACTGTCAACGACCCGCTCCATCTTCGCGGTCCGCGAGCCTTTCACCAGCACGGTCACATCGGGCGCCAGCTCGTTTTCCAGATCCGCCAGCAGTTCCTGGATTCGCTCGTAATGCGAGGCTCCGCCCCCAAATGCCTGTGTCGCCGACCGGGAGGATTCGCCCAGGGTCAACAACCGGTTTACACCTGCCTGGCGTGCGACCAAGCCAATCTGGGCATGAAGCGTGGCTGATTGGTCACCCAATTCACCCATGTCGCCCAGCACCAGGATTGTTTTTCCTGGTCGCTGACTTAATACCGTGATGGCTGCTTTAGCCGAGTCGGGATTGGCGTTATAGGTGTCATCAATGAAGAGTGCTCCATGCAAGCCGGCTTTGCTTTGCAGCCGCCTTTTCACACCCGTGAACGCAGACAAGCCTTGTCTTACTGAGTCCAGACTTGCACCCATTGCCAGGGCGACGGCCGTCGCACCTAGTGCATTGCGTGCGTTATGTTCGCCTGAGACATGCAGGTGAACATCGAAATCTCCTTGCAGAGTATGAATATGGAGTCTTTGTCCAGTCTCATCAGGAAGGGCTTCGCCTCGGACTTGGGAATTCGGGGAGAAACCGAAGCCGAAGGTGGTCCGCGAAGTATTCATGCCTCGCCACAGATCGGCATGAGGGTCATCTGCATTGATAACCGCCGTACCGCCTGAACTCAGTCCCTGGAATATCTCGCCCTTTGCCTGCGCGATGGCCTCGACTGAGCCGAGGAGCCCCACATGTGCTGATTGCGCATTATTGATCATGGCAACATCGGGACGCGCAAGGCGAGTGAGATAGGCCAGCTCGCCAAAATGATTCATGCCCATTTCCAGCACCACGTAACGATGATGTGGGCGCAACTTCAGCATGGTCAAGGGGCAGCCGATGTCATTGTTCAGGTTGCCTTCGGTGGCAAGCACCGTATCCGCACTCCCTGTCTCGGCGCGCAGGATTGCGGCGAGCATTTCCTTGACTGTGGTCTTGCCATTGCTACCGGTAATGGCTGCAACCGGAATGGAGAACTTTTCACGCCAGTGGCCTGCCAGCCTGCCCAACGCGATACGCGTATCTTCCACCACTATGGATGGGCTCAGCTGTGGTGCGCCATAATGATTGAGCACCACACCCACCGCACCTTTTTCCAGCGTTTCTGCGGCGAATCGAGCAGCATCGTATTTCTCGCCACGCAGCGCAATGAACAGCTGGCCCGCGGTAATGCTGCGACTGTCGGTAGAAACCGAGTCGAACTCTGCATCCCTTCCAATCAACTGCCCGCCCATGGCGACCGAGGCTTCCGCAAGGCCCATCATGACTGCACCTCTTGAGGCACCATCACAGACTCAACCTCTCCATGTCGTTGCGAGTGGTCATTCGCAGGCGTGCGCATCCCCACTTTGTGGGGCCCCTGCTTACCGCTCATGACCACGCCTCCAACGCCTTGATTGCTGCATCCACGTCGGAGAAAGGGCGTCTTTCGCCATTTATCTCCTGGTAATCCTCATGCCCCTTGCCGGCAACCAGCACCACGTCTTCCGCGTGGGCCAAACCGATTGCCTCGAAAATCGCGCGGGCGCGATCAGGCTCGACCTTGTAGCCCGAGTCCATGCCGGGTGTAATTTCATCAATAATGGCCATCGGGTCTTCATTGCGTGGGTTGTCGCTGGTGACAATGACGCTGTCCGCGCCTTGGCTGGCAGCCTTGCCCATCAGCGGTCTCTTGCCCTTGTCACGATTTCCCCCACAACCAAAGACACAAATCAGGCGACCTTGAGCACAGATTTTTCGCAAACTTGCCAGGACTTTTTCAAGTGCATCGGGGGTGTGGGCATAGTCAATCACCACCAGTGGTTGTGCACCCCCACCCATGGTTTGCATCCGGCCTGGCGGCGGCACAATATGCGCCAAGGCATCACAGGCCTTGTCCACTGGCACATCTGAGACCAGCAAGGTGGTCAGCACTGCCAGGACATTGCTGGCGTTGAAGCGCCCCACTAGCGGGGTAGTCAGTTCCGCTTTCCCATGGCTAGACCATATCGCCATGCGCATGCCCGAGCGGTCAGCCTGCAGCAATTCACCAACAACGGTGCCTCGCCCAAAGCCATACCCGACAACTTTTGGCCCATGGATTTCCTTCGCCAGACGCTGGCCAAATTCATCGTCCAGATTCAGCACAGCCGTTTCGAGCCCCGTCCAATGGAAAAGCCTCGCCTTGGCAGCAGCATAGGCATCCATATCACCGTGGTAGTCAAGATGATCGCGCGACAGATTGGTGAGGACAGCCACATTGAACTTGCAACCTGCGGCCCGGTCCTGATCAAGGCCGTGCGAGGAAACCTCCATGGCACACGCCCGGGCCCCTTGCTTCAGGTAAAGTGCCAAAGACTGCTGCAGTTCAATAGCATCCGGTGTCGTGTTTGCGCTCGCACTCAGGCCGCCGGGAAAGCCGTTACCCAAGGTTCCCAGCAATGCAGCCTTTCGCCCGAGCCAGTTCAGGCATTGTGCAATCCAGTGCGTGACCGAGGTTTTGCCGTTGGTGCCGGTTACACCGATCATGTGCAAATGCTCCGACGGCTGGCCATATATCTGGCTGGCAACCTCACCCACTCGGCTCTTCAGGTCATCGACACCTGCATTGGGTAAGGACCAGGCCGGGTCCCATGCATATCCCTTTTTCTCCCACAATATTCCGTCCACATTGCGGGCAATCGCGCTGGATATAAAATCGCGGCCATCCTGCCGGGTACCCGGATAGGCGGCGAATACCACGCCAGGCCCCGCCTTGCGGCTGTCTGCCGTCAGATCTTTGGCCGTTGTGCCCAGGCGCGTGAGGATATGTTCAGCGGTTTCCATATTCAGGCCCGATCCGGTCGCATGAACAGGGCATGTTCGGTCAAACGTGTAGCCGGTGATTCCGGCTCGTCAGGCGGAATACCCAACTGACGCAGCGCCGCAGCCATGACCTGAGCAAAAACCGGGGCAGCAACCATACCACCGTAGTAGGCTGAGCCCGATGGATCGTCGATCATCACCGCAATGATTAGCCGGGGATCGGAGGCTGGAGCCATGCCCACGAAAGAGGCGACATATTGATCAGGAGAGTAATGTCCGTTCACCAGCTTATGTGCTGTTCCTGTCTTGCCCGCGACGCGATAACCAGGAATCTGGGCCAGCACTGCCGTACCGCCTTCCTGCGTGACGGTTTCCATCATGTTCCGCACCGTGCGTGCAATTTCAACTGAGAGAACGCGCTCTCCGTTCATGTCGTCCACATCGCGCTTCAGGAAAGTGAGCGGCATGACCACGCCATCGTTGGCAAATGCCATGTACGCGCGTGCAAGTTGCAGGAGACTTACCGAAATACCATGGCCGTAAGCCATTGTCGCCTGCTCGACAGGTTTCCAGGTTTTCGGATCGCGCAGAATTCCGGAAGCTTCTCCTGGAAAGCCCGAGCCCGGAGTCTGCCCGAACCCGGCCCGATTCAAGGTATCCCAGAACTGCTCGGGCTTGAGCCTCATGGCCATTTTCACGGCGCCGATGTTGCTGGACTTCTGCAGAATCTCCGTAACGGTTAGTTGCGGATGATAGTGATCGTCACGGATAAGCTTGCCACCAACCTTCAAATCATCCGGCAGATCAATAACCGTATTTGGCCTCACCAGGTTTCGTTCCAGAGCTGCGGCAATGGTGAACGGCTTCATCGTGGAACCCGGTTCAAACGTGTCAGTTACCGCCCTGTTTCGGGTCTGCGCCGGGTCGTATTGCGAACGATTATTGGGGTTATAAACAGGCATATTGGAGAGGGCGAGAATTTCTCCGGTCTTGGCATCCAGCACGACAATGCTGCCGCCTTTCGCCTTGTTGGTCATGACCGCTGTAGAAAGCTCGCGATATGCCAGGTATTGGAGCTTGAGGTCGAGCGAGAGTGCCAGATTGCCTCCCATTTGTGCACCGCGCATCGGACCGATATCCGCCACTGCACGGCCACGGCGATCTTTCAGGACATGACGCGATCCGGGCTTGCCCGAAAGCCAATCATCGTAGGCTCGCTCAACTCCTTCACGACCCACATCATCCACATTGGTAAAGCCCACAACGTGAGCCGTCACTTCGGCTTCAGGATAGAACCTGCGGAATTCACGATGAAGATTCAACCCCGGCATTCCCAAAGCAGCAATGCGAGCAGCTTGATCAGGCGTGAGAAGCCGATCAATTGCCACTTCGCCTTGTCTGTCGGCATGAAGCTTGTTGCTCAGTATGCTCGCAGGAATGTTGAGAATGCGGGCCAGTTCTGCCATTTGATGCTTGTCAATATCTGCCGTCTCTTCGGGTCGAACCCAAAGCGCTTCGACCGGGGTGCTGATCGCCAGCGGTTTGCCATAGCGATCGACCACCATGCCGCGATGGGCCGGGATGGAAAGAACCCGGGCAGACACCTCATCACCCTTCCCGCGGAGAAAATTCTTGTTGAGCCCCTGCAAATAGACAGCCCGAACCGCAAGTGCGGCAAACCAGCACAAGATCAGACCTGCCAATAAAGCCATGCGCCAGGATGCAAGATGGAGCTTGAGCAGACGCTTGCTGGAGTAATTCAATGCGGCGCCTCCATTGGTTCCGCTGCAGGTACCAGGACAATTTTGTTCAGGGGCACGGGCACCAACCCCAGTTCCGTGCGGGCCAGCTGATCCACACGACTATGACTTGCCAGGCTGCCCTCCTCCAGTTGCAACCTGCCCCACTCCACTTCGAGTTCGCGTGCCTCTGTGTCGAGGCTTTCCTTGTCCATGAACAACTGGCGCGCCCGATCGCGCACCTGAACAACGGCCAAGGCAAAAATTACCAGCAGCAGCGTAAGAAACATGTCCAGCCGCTTCATGCCACACGCTCCGCAACCCGCAACACCGCGCTCCGTGCCCTGGGATTGGCTGCAACTTCCTGCTCTGATGCACGAATCGCACGGCCAATCAATCGCAGGCGACCTGGCTTCAGATTTGCTGCACGTACAGGCAATTTTGCTGGAGCCTGTTCTCCAGCCGCCTCCTCCCGCATGAAGCGTTTGACGATGCGATCTTCAAGCGAGTGAAAACTGATAACCACAAGCCGGCCGCTCGGCAGCAGGCTGCGCACGCACACCGGGAGCGCTGCCTTCAACTCTTCAAGCTCCTGATTGAGGTAAATCCGTAAAGCCTGAAAGGTACGCGTCGCCGGATGCTGCCCCGGTTCGCGGCTGCGAACGGCGCCGGCAATGATCTGCGCAAGTTGAGCGGTTCGGTGGATTGGCGTTGTCGCACCCGCCTGAGCAATCGCGCGCGCAATCTGTCGAGCAAACCGTTCCTCGCCATAATTCCTCACCACCTCCTCAATCTCTTTTTCTTCTGCCACTGCCAGCCAGTCCGCTGCGCTCGTTCCCTGTTCGGGGTTCATGCGCATGTCCAAGGGACCATCCTGACGAAAGCTAAAGCCCCGCTCCGCTTCACCCAACTGAGGTGACGACACGCCGATATCCAGCAAGATGCCATCCACCCTTTCCCATCCGTTCTCTGCCAGCACGTTTCCGATCTGCGAGAAGCGTGACTGAACCAGGGTAAAGCGGGGATCACGTATCTCCTTACCCGCTTCTACCGCCGCCGGATCCTGATCCAGCGCCAACAGACTTCCTTCCGGGCCCAGCTGCTGCAAAATCAAACGACTGTGCCCCCCGCGCCCAAACGTTGCATCCACGTATCGACCTGCGGGCTTGATCGACAATGCCTCCAGTGCCTCACGTGCCAAAACCGGCACGTGGACCAAATCACTCACAAGGTGAATCCCTCCAGCTCGGGGGGCATTTCACCATCCTTGAATGACAACGCCTCTTCCACAAGCGCATTCCAGCGCGCGTCATTCCACAATTCAAATTTCGAACCCTGCCCTACCAGAACGACAGATTTCTCCAGGGCGGCGAATTGGCGCAGGGATGGGGTCAACAGGATGCGGCCGTTGGCATCCAGATCGAGGACTTCGGCATGACCCACCATAAGCCGCTGCAATTGACGAATGCGCGAATTGAATGCGGGAAGTTCCATAAGTCTCTTTTCGACCGGCCCCCACTCAGGCTCGGGATAAAGCAGCAGACATTGACTGGCGTCGGCCGTCACCACCACCCGACCTTCCGCCAAGGTGACAAGCGCATCCCGATAGCGGGCCGGCACGACCAGGCGCCCCTTGCTATCCAGACTGACGGTTGTGACTCCCCTGAACACCCCATCTCCCCTTCTGGCCGTGGGTGCGGATTATCCACAATTACCCACAAAAAACCACATTCACCCACTATAGAGAAGCCTACGGGGAGGAGTCAAGCGATAATTTGAAAAATTCCCAAAAAGCTCAATGACTTAGCGCAACGAGATGAAAAGAGTCATGGTTATAAAAAACCGCGCTCTAGGCGCGGTTTTTTACTATTCATCTAAGGTTATCCATATAACTCATTGAATTAAATTAAATTGGGTGAGCAGATCTATAAGCCGGGTTCTGTCATGGACAATCATTCCTCTAGACCCATCATTACTGACGGGTTCAAGCCACCTACCCGCAGACTCAGCGAGCCACATCATCGCCTGCCTATTTGGTGTTGCTCCGGATGGAGGTTACCGCGTTTCACCCTTTGCAACGCAGCCGCGCAAGCGCGGCGTTTGCAAAGACTCGTCTCTGTGGCCCTGTTCCTCGCCTTGCGGCGTACGGCCGTTAGCCGTCATCCTGCTCTATGGAGCCCGGACTTTCCTCCCCCGGCAAAGCCGGCGGCGATTGCCCGATCAACTCACCCATATTCATTATAAGGTTGATTAGTTCATTTTAATTGTCTAACAAGAGACATGGGGCCGGACTTGCGACTCCGCTCCGGTCCTTGCGGGCCCAATGAAACTGAGGAGAACACAAATGAGGAGACGGCTTTACTTCATGGTGCCCAACACCGAAACAGCAAGACGGATTCGTGATGAACTTCTCTTGAACCGTATTGAGGATGGTCACATTCATGTTCTCGCCAAAGATGGTGTTCCCCTGGAGGGACTTCATGAAGCGAGCGTCTTGCAAAAAACCGATGTTGTCCATGGCGCCGAAACAGGCTTGGCCCTAGGCGGCGCAATTGGCATTCTCGCCGGGCTGGCTGCCATTCTCTTCCCGCCAGCAGGTGTCAACCTTCAACTGGTGACCATTCTGGTTACTGCCTTGATAGGCGCAGCTTTCGGCGCCTGGGTATCCAGCATGGTGGCCTCGTCAATCCCCAATTCGCGCCTGAAAACATTTGAGGCCGGCATTGAATCTGGCCGCATTCTGATGATGGTTGATGTTCCAGGTGGCCGCGTTGATGAAATAAAGCGGCAAGTGATCAGCCAGCATCCCGAAAGCAGTGGCAACATGACGGAACCGACCATTCCCGCCTTTCCCTGACAATCTCCCCGCCGCAGATAATCTGCGGCATTTTGGAAGCCTTCATGCTTCCGGAACGGCAGGCGCAAGACCTGCCGTTGTTTTGTCTAAACCAACCTCCAGCCAATCGCTTCGCCGGCACGCAGCGGAATAAGTGGCTGTCCACCCATGGTGATTTCATCGGGTGCCGCCCAGCTCTCTTTCTTCAAGCCAATTCTTTCTGTGTTGCGCGGCAGATGATAAAAATCGGCTCCGTAAAAACTGGCAAAGGCTTCGAGCTTTCCCAACGCCCCTGCGGCTTCAAAGATTTCTGCATAGAGCTCGATTGCAGCATGCGCGGTATAGATCCCCGCACAACCGCATGCAGTCTCTTTGGCAGTTTGCACATGGGGGGCAGAGTCAGTGCCAAGGAAAAATTTGGCATTACCGGAGGTCGCGGCGTTAATCAGAGCCTCCCTGTGCAACTCGCGCTTCAAAACCGGCAGACAATAATAGTGCGGGCGGATACCCCCCTTAAACATTGCATTCCGGTTATATAACAAATGATGGGCGGTAATCGTTGCCGCCAGATTGGACGAGGCAGCAGTTACAAACTCTGCCGCCTGACGAGTCGTGATGTGTTCCAGCACGATCCTGAGTTTTGGAAAGTCTCTTATCAGCCGGGTGAGAAGGCGGTCAATAAACACTGCCTCCCGGTCAAACACGTCCACATCTGGATCGGTAACCTCTCCATGCAGCAGGAGCGGCAAATCATGTGCTTCGATCGCCGCAATGGCCGGGTAGGCTTTGGTCAGTTCAGTGACACCCGAATCAGAATTGGTCGTCGCCCCGGCAGGAAAATATTTGACTGCATGGATGAAGCCGCTCTGTTTGGCGCGAGCGATTTCTTCGGGCCTTGTGTTGTCAGTGAGGTACAACGTCATCAACGGTTCGAAAGCCAACCCCGGCGGCAGTGCGGCCAGAATGCGGGCTCGATACGCAGATGCCAAATTGACGGTGGTGACCGGTGGCTTCAGGTTGGGCATGACGATGGCGCGGGCAAAGCGCTTTGCCGTATCAGGCAATACGGAAGCCATGTCGTTCCCATCCCGCAGATGCAGGTGCCAGTCATCTGGACGGGTGAGTGTTATTACATTCATTCCTGAATCCCCTGCTTCATTCCCAACGCCAACTCGTACAAGGTATTCTTCTTCGCTCCAGTCAATTTGGCCGCCAGGTTCGCCGCACGGCTGACAGGCAATTCCTCCAGCAGCAGATGCAGAACCCGTTTCTGTTCGCGTACGTCCTGATTATGATCAGGCAATACTCCGGAGACAATCAGAACAAATTCACCCCGCTGACGGTTGGGATCCTGTGCAAGCCAGGCTTCCGCTTCGCCAAGTTGGAGGGAATGAATCTGCTCAAACAGCTTGCTCAATTCGCGCGCGATGGTCAGGGTACGATCTGCCCCCAGGATGGCATTCATGTCTGCCACAGTCGAAAGAATGCGGTGTGGCGACTCGTAGAACAGCAGGCCATAGGGCAGACTTTTTAGACCCTCTAGCACCTTCTTTCTGGCTTCACCTTTGGCCGGCAAGAACCCGTAGAACAGCCAGTGCTCAAATACCTGTCCGCTGGCAGACAGGGCCGCCACGGCAGCATTGGGGCCGGGTAGCGGAACAACAGGAACATTCTCGCGCTTGGCTGCGGCCACCAGGCGAGCGCCCGGATCAGACACCGCGGGTGTACCCGCATCCGTTACATACGCTACAGTCTGGCCGGCCCGAATGCGCTCAATGATTCCTTCCGCACTTTGAAGCTCATTATGTTCGCGCACTGAAATCATTTCTTTGCGCAAGCCGAAGTGGTCGAGCAGCTGGCGGCTTACCCTTGTGTCTTCCGCAGCCACGCAGTCGACTTGTCCCAATACTTCCAGCGCACGCAAGGTAACGTCCCCCAGATTTCCGATTGGGGTGGCGACTACATATAATCCGGGCGTCAGCCTCAACTGTACCTTGCTCACCGTCTTATTTTCTCATGTTGCGACTACTCCTCGGAAAATCCGCCGAAGGACGGGCGGAAGCTTATTTGAAAGCTCAAGGCCTGACATTCGTGTCGCGCAATGTACGCAGCCGCTTTGGCGAAATCGACCTGATCATGCAGGATCAGGACGTGCTCGTATTTGTTGAAGTACGCAGCCGCAGCCGCAAGGACTTCGGTAGCGCAGCCGAAAGCATCACCGCTGCGAAACAACGACGCATCGCGCTGGCCGCCCGGGAGTACCTTGCCAGGCAGCCCGCAGTTCCCCCCTGCCGATTCGACGTCGTAACCCTGGATGGGGTGCACAACCACCCGGTCTGGATCAGGAACGCATTTGGTGATGTGGGATAATAGGCAGATGGATTCTTCAGTTCGCATTCGGGATCATTTCGAACACGCAGCTCGACAGATACTAGAGGTTGCAGAACAGATGTCTGCACCGACCGCCCGGGCAGCCGAGCGGATTCTTCAATGTGTTATGAGCGATGGCAAGGTCCTGGCCTGTGGTAATGGCGGGTCGGCTGCAACAGCACAGCAATGGGTTTCGGAAATGGTGAATCGTTTTGAGAAGGAGCGCCCCGGACTGGCTGCGATAGCACTCACAACTGACACATCGACGCTCACCTCCATTGCCAACAATTATTCCTACAATCAGGTTTTCGCCCGGCAGGTATCTGCGCTTGGCCAGCCTGGTGATGTACTGCTGGCCATTTCAACCAGTGGCAATTCCGAAAACGTAATCCGCGCTGCCCAGGCTGCGCACGAGCGCGACATGTCTGTGGTCGCGCTTACCGGACGGGATGGAGGAAATCTTGCGGAACAAATGAACGACAATGACGTTCTTATCTGCGTGCCGGCGGAAAACACCGCCCGCATCCAGGAAATTCATTTATTAACCGTCCACTGTCTTTGCGATGTGGTGGATAGCGTCTTATTGGGAGTAGCTTAATGCGTGGAATTCTTTATCTGGCTCTGATTGCAGCTCTGGCCCCTGCGCTCAATGGTTGTGTGGCCGTGGTGGCGGCTGGTGCAGCGACCGCCGTAATGGTTGCCGACGACCGGCGCAAGGCAGGCGCTTATGTGGATGACGAGGAAATCGAACTGCGTGGCCTCAAGCGCCTGCATGAAGCCTTCCCCCACGCTGCGGTCAGCGTCAGCGTCACCAGCTACAATCACAACGTCCTGCTTACCGGCCAGGCCCCCGACGACGCGACCAAGGCCAGGGTTGAAGAAGTCATCAAGGGCGTCCCGAAAGTGCGCAAGGTATACAACGAAGTCGCGGTATCCGGGGTTACATCTTATACCTCTGAAGCCAATGACAGCAGCATTACCACCAAGGTCAAAACCCGGCTCATGGATAGCAAGAAGGGGGTCAGCTTCAACCATGTAAAAGTGGTTACCGAGGCCGGAGTTGTCTATCTTATGGGCTTGTTGACCCATGCCGAGGCAGACAAGGCAGCAGAGGTCGCCGCCACCAGCGGCGGTGTAGTCAAAGTGGTCAAGGTTATTGAATACACCGATTAGATCTTGCGCTATCCGGTTTCAGGGCGCTGTCCCTGAAACCGGATAGCGTAACGGTGTCCTTTCCCGGTATATTCTTGACGGTCCTGGTGCTCCTGAGACAAAGCCGTTCATGAACTATACCGACCTGAGGGATTTCATTTCCCAGCTGGAAAAGCAGGACGAATTGAAACGCGTTCGACTGGAAGTCGACCCGCATCTGGAAATGACCGAGTTTTGCGACCGGATGCTCAAACAGGGCGGGCCCGCTATCCTGTTTGAGAAACCCAGGGGCCATGACATGCCAGTGCTGGGCAACCTGTTCGGCACGGTGAGGCGGGTCGCATTGGGCATGGGCGCAGGTAGTCCGGACAAGCTGAGGGAAATCGGTCAGCTGCTGGCTTATCTGAAAGAACCTGAGCCACCCAATGGCCTGAAGGACGCCTGGGAAAAACTTCCGATGCTCAAGCAGGTGCTAAACATGGCGCCCCGGGAATTGCGCTCCGGCCCTTGCCAGGATGTGGTCTGGGAAGGGAACCAAGTTGACCTGTCAAGATTGCCCATCCAAACCTGCTGGCCAGGCGACGCCGGGCCATTGATCACCTGGGGCCTGGTGGTCACCAAAGGTCCGCACAAATCCCGGCAAAACCTGGGCATCTATCGCCAACAAGTGATTGGCCCCAACCGGGTGATCATGCGCTGGCTGGCGCATCGTGGCGGCGCCCTGGATTTTCGCGATTTCCAGCAGATTCATCCGGGCAAGCCCTTTCCCCTCGCCGTAGCGCTGGGTGCTGACCCGGCCACCATTCTGGCTGCCGTGACGCCGGTGCCCGATTCGCTTTCCGAATACCAGTTTGCCGGCTTGCTGCGCGGCTCGAAAACCGGGGTGGTCAAATGCATCGGCAGCGATTTGCAGGTGCCGGCCCATGCCGAGATGGTCCTCGAAGGACACATCCACCCAGATGACCTGGCAGCAGAAGGTCCTTTTGGCGACCACACTGGTTACTACAATGAAGTGGAAACATTTCCGGTATTTACCATCGACCGCATCACGATGCGGCATGACCCGATCTACCATTCCACTTACACTGGCAAGCCGCCGGACGAACCCGCCATTCTCGGGGTGGCACTCAACGAGGTATTTGTGCCACTGTTGCAAAAGCAGTTTCCCGAAATCACCGATTTCTACCTGCCGCCGGAAGGATGCAGCTACCGCATCGCCGTCGTCAGCATGAAAAAGAGCTATCCTGGCCACGCCAAGCGGGTCATGTTCGGCGTGTGGAGCTTTCTGCGCCAGTTCATGTACACAAAATTCATTCTGGTGACTGATGAAGACGTGAATGTGCGCGACTGGAAAGAAGTCATCTGGGCGCTGACCACGCGTGTCGACCCTGCGCGTGACACGCTGCTTGTGGAAAACACCCCTATCGACTACCTCGACTTCGCCAGCCCGGTTTCCGGACTGGGCAGCAAAATGGGTATCGACGCCACGAACAAATGGCCCGGTGAGACCCAGCGGGAGTGGGGGACACCCATCAGCATGGATGAAGCTGTCAGGAAGCGCGTGGATGCGATGATGAGCGAACTTGGATCTTAGTCCGCTCAATTACTCATGGCGGGTCGGCCGATCGTTCTGTTCTCTGATTCCTGATTCCTGCCCCCTGATAGACCCACTCCAGTAACGCATCCTGGGCATCGGTCCCACGCTCGGCATTCAGGTCATTGATGAAGAAGACCACAATCCAGCGTCGTCCATTTCTGTCGACGAGATAGCCCGCAAGGTTTTTTGCACCTGCAAGGGTACCTGTCTTGATGTGCGCATGGCCGGCAACATCATCATCCTTGCCACGGCTTTTCATGGTGCCATCCACTGCAACAATGGGCAGGGAAGATTCAAGTTCAGAAGATAACGGGCTTTGCCAGGCATCCTGCAGCAGCTTTGCCAGATTGATCGGTCGTATCCTCTCGATGCGGGACAGTCCAGCGCCGTTTTCCAGCACAACTCCTGATGTATCAATTCCCTTCGCTTTCAGCCAGCCGCGCATGACGGCTATGCTCTTGTCCAATCGGGCCGGCGGTCCCTTCCCCTCTGCGCCCAGGGTAAGAAACAAGTGACGCGCCATCACATTGTTGCTCCATTTGTTGATGCTTCTCAGCACCTCCGCAAGGGGCGGCGAATCAAACTGTTCAAAGAGCCGTGCAGCCGGTGGTACAAGTCCGGCATGCACCGCCCCACGCAGCTTGCCGCTTTGTTCTGCCCACAGCGCGCGAAACAACCCGGCTGTCGTATCCAGCGGATCGCCCAGGTTGACCTCGGTGGTTTTTTCTCCACAGGACAAGGCATAGGTCCCAGTCAATACCAGACGCGGCGTACCATTGTTCTTCTGATATTCCATCGCCAGGTGATCACGCCAATCGTTGCAGGAGCCGGAGCCAATCTGGATGTGGTTCTCCAATATCAGCGGGACCGGAAGCGGGTCAGCATTGACCAAAAACACACCGCTATCCGTCGCCAGTCGAAGCGTGGTGGAATTGAAATTGACCAGCAATGCCGAAGGGGGCGCATTATAGGCACGCCGCGGATCGCCATCAAAACTGGCGGGGTCCGGCGCATCGCCCGGAAAGTAACTTGCGTCGAGAATGACATCACCGCGAATGTCGTCAATGCCGCGCAACTTCAGTTCACGCAGCAGCAGCCAGAATCGCTCCAGGGTCAGATAGGGGTCGCCATAACCCTTGATGTAGAGATTGCCGTCTAGAACTCCCTTGACGATCGGCCCGTCCACATAGACTTCATTCTTCCAGGTATACGCCGGGCCCAGTAGATCCAGTCCTGCATAGGTTGTCAGCAACTTCATCACCGACGCCGGGTTGAAGCTCGATTTCTCCTTGTGAGCAAGACGCGGCTCGGATTTCCCCGCCTCCCATACCACCACACCTACGTGCGATGGTGAGATGCCCACGCTCTTGAGCGCGCTGATAACGGCTGCGGGCAACTCGGGGGAAGAAATTGCCTGCGCAGGAACAAGCCACAGACAACCAAGCAACAGCAGGATGAATCGGGACATGCCTGAATTATGGCCCGATTGTTTTGGTCACGACAAATCGTTCACATACCAGTCCATCGCCACTTCCAGCCCCTCGGCCATTTGGTGGGTGGGTTCATAACCCAACAGGTTGCGCGCCTTCATGACATCGGCCTGTGAGTGGCGCACATCGCCCGCGCGGAAGTCACGATAGATGGGCTTGAAATTTTCCAGATGTTTGAAACGCGGCACAAGATTGACACGAATCGCTTCGAACAAATCGTTCAAGGTTGTGCGGTCACCGACGGCGACGTTGTAGACCTGATTGATTGCCTCCGGCTTTGCCGTCGTCGCCGACAGGATGTTGGCCTGGATGACATTGTCGATGTAGCAGAAATCCCGGCTGGTTTCGCCATCGCCGTTGATATACAGCGGCATATTTCGAATCATGCTGGCGATCCACAGCGGGATGACCGCAGCGTATGCACCGTTGGGGTCCTGACGGCGACCAAAGATGTTGAAATAGCGCAAGCCGATCGACTGGGTGCCATAACAGCGCGCAAACACATCGGCATAGAGTTCGTTCACATATTTCGTGACCGCATAGGGTGAGAGCGGCTTGCCGATCACGTCTTCCACCTTGGGCAGGCCCGGATGGTCGCCGTAGGTTGAACTGGAAGCGGCATAGACAAAGCGCCTGCAGCCGGCATCCCGGCTGGCCACCAGCATGTTGACGAAGCCGGTGATATTGGAAGCATTGGTCAGCAACGGATCCTCAATGGAACGAGGCACCGAACCCAGCGCCGCCTGATGCAGCACGTAATCCACGCCCTTGCAGGCCCTCGCGCAATCATCCAGTTCGCGGATATCGCCGCGAATGAACTGGAAGTACGCCCATTTGGCCGCACCGACACTGGCCTCAACCTGATCCAGATTCTTCTGATAGCCGGTGGCGAAATTATCCAGCCCCACGACCTTCTGGCCCAGATTGAGCAGGGCTTCCACCAGATTGCAGCCGATGAAACCCGCGGCACCAGTAACCAGCCAGGTCTTGGGCGCGGCCCGAAGTTCGGCCTGCACTGCAGCGAAACGCGACATCAAAGCCTCCAGAGCCTGAAGCCGGCCTCAGTGACAGCCGCTGGATCATAAGCGCATTTCACGTCGGTGAAGGTGCCACCCTTCTTGAGCTTTGCCGTCAGTTGACCAAACGGCTTGTCGAGGTAGGCCTTGTGGGCGACCGCGGCGACAATCGCGTCGCACTGCGGCAGATTCTCCCACTGGGTCAGGCTGATGCCATATTCGTGTTCCGCCTCTTTGGGCTCGCCCAGTGGATCATGCACGTTTACGTCGCAGCCAAACGACTGGAGTTCTTTCACCACATCCACCACTTTCGAATTGCGCAGATCGGGGCAGTTCTCCTTGAAGGTCAGGCCCAGTACATTGACCCTGGAACCCTTGACCTGCACTCCATTGGCGATCATCTGCTTGACGGTCTGCTGCGCCACATACGCGCCCATGCCATCGTTGATGCGGCGACCGGCCAGAATCACCTGCGGGTGATAACCCAGCATGTCGGCCTTGTGGGTAAGGTAGTATGGATCCACGCCGATGCAGTGGCCGCCGACCAGGCCCGGGCGGAACGGCAGGAAATTCCACTTGGTGCCGGCCGCCTGCAACACTTCCAGCGTATCGATGCCGATTTTGTGGAAGATCAGCGCAAGCTCGTTCATCAATGCGATATTCAAATCGCGCTGGGTATTCTCGATTACCTTGGCTGCCTCGGCGACCTTGATGGATGTGGCCTTGTGCACGCCTGCAGTGATGACACTGCCATACAAGTCCGCTACCTTTTCCAGGGTCGCCGCATCGTCACCCGAAACCACTTTCTTGATCCGGGTGATGGTGTGTTCTTTGTCACCCGGATTCACCCGCTCCGGTGAATAGCCGACATGGAAATCCTGCATCCACTTCATGCCGGAATTCTTTTCCAGGATGGGAATGCACACTTCTTCGGTTGCGCCGGGGTAGACTGTGGATTCGTATACCACGGTCGCGCCCTTCTTCATGTGCTTGCCTACGGTGGTGGAAGATCCCACCAGAGGCGAGAAATCAGGGATATGCGCTTCATCCACCGGCGTGGGAACCGCGACAATGATGAAATCAGCCCTGGACAGTTCGGCCGGGTCGGTGGTGACCTTGAGACGGGTCGCCGCCTTCAGGCTTTCCGTTGAAACTTCGCCAGTGGGGTCGCAAAATTGCCGGTAACTTTCTATTTTCCCGACGGAAAGGTCATATCCAATGGTGTCGTATAGCTTGCCGAATTCCGCTGCCAAAGGTAAACCTACATAGCCCAGTCCCACTACAGCCACGATGCTCATTTGAAAAAGGCCTCTAAATGTTGATCAATATTTTTCGTCCCGCCCGATTTTACCCAAGCTTCATGACAAACCCCATCGGAGCAAAGACATCTACGGAGAATCTGCTCTGCAAGGCCCGGGCCAGCCTGTTGCTGGCGTTGCTCTTTGCTTTTCCTGCCTGGGCTGACGTGGCCGACACCCTGCTCAGGGTCAAGCCTTCCGTGGTAGGCATTGGCACCTACCAGCCACTTCGCAGCCCCAGGGGGCAGCTCAAGGGAACCGGTTTCGTGGTGGGCGATGGCAAGACCGTGGCCACCTGCTATCACATCGTCAAACCGCTACTCGATTTGGCCAAGAATGAATCCTGGGCAATATTTCTGGGTCAGGGAAAGCAGGTCAACTATCGCCTCGCCAAGGTCATCGCCACCGATCCTGAGCACGACCTTGCACTGCTGCAGTTTGCGGGGGAGGCCGTGCCGCCGCTGAAACTGGGTGATGAGGCAAACTCGCCGCGGGAAGGCGATCAGCTCTATTTCACCGGCTACCCGATCGGTTCGATCCTGGGCCTGAATGCTTCGACCAACCGGGCCGGGCTGGCTGCCATTGTTCCCATCTACACGCCAATGGCAAATACCGCCACTCTCAGCGTCCGCGCCATCCGGCAGGCATCCAACCCCTACCGTATCTTTCAGCTGGACGCCATTGCCTATCCCGGCAACAGCGGCAGCCCGCTGTGGAGCCCGGAGACCGGGGAAGTCTATGGGGTCGTCAATGCCGTTTTTGTCAAAGGCGCGAAAGAGGCCGCGCTGACAGATCCAAGTGGAATCAGCTATGCCATTCCGTCGCGTTACGTCGAGGAACTGCTGAAGAAATCCGCCAATTAGGCCAGGTCGAATTCCTGTCCCGGCACAGGCGCAACGGCCTGCCACTTGAACTTCAAACTCAGGTCGGCGGCGAAATTCTGCGCCACCTCGTCCTCGCCGTGCACCACGAATACCTGCCGGGGCGACTTGCGAAAGTGCCGCAGCCAGCCGAGCAGCGCGTCCCGGTCGGCATGCGCGGACAGCCCGCCGATGGTGTAAATGCGGGCTCGAACGGGCACATCCTCGCCCATCAGCCGAACGGTAGAAGCTCCATCCACCAGGCGCCGGCCCAGCGTGCCTTCGGCCTGGAAGCCGACGATCACCACACAGCACTCCGAGCGTGGCAGGTTGTGCCGCAGATGATGCTTGATGCGGCCTGCATCACACATCCCGCTGGCGGAAATGATGATCGCACCGCTTCTGATCAGGTTGATCGCCTTGGACTCATCTACGCTTTCAGTAAACTTGATCGAGAGATCACCGCTTCCACTCATGTGGCGGTGCCACATCTCCTGCGCTTCCTCGTCGAGGATGGCGCGATGCTTGAGAGTGATTTCAGTTGCCGCGGTCGCCATGGGCGAATCAACGAAGACATGCGGACGCTGGTGAATGCGCCCTTGCCGCGCCAGGTCTGACAACAGGTAGAGCACTTCCTGGGTGCGGCCGACCGCAAATGCCGGAATGATGACATTGCCCCGCCCCCTTTCGATCGTGGTGTTGACCGCCTCCACCAGTTCCTCGATCGTCTGTTCCAGGGACTTGTGATTGCGGTTGCCATACGTGGACTCGACAATCAGGTAATCAGCCTTCTCGATGGGGGTCGGATCGTTCATCAACGGGCGGCCGGGCTGGCCAAGGTCGCCGGAGAACACCAGCTTGCGGGTCACCCCTTCCGTGTCGAGGTCGATTTCCACGATCGCCGAACCGAGGATGTGACCGGCATCGCGGAAATGCACACGCACGGTGGAATGCGGCCTGATCTCGCTGTCATACGCAACCGGGTGCAGGCTGTCCAGGCTGGCGCGAGCCTCGGCCACGGTATACAGCGGCGCTGCATTTTTGTCCGCGCGCTTGTCGCCCCTGCGCGCCCGCTCGTTTTCCCATTCCGCGTCCTTTTCCTGGATGTGGGCGGAATCGAGCAGCATCACGGCCAGCAGGTCGCATGTTGCACGGGTCGTATAGATCGGTCCGTCAAATCCTTCCGCCACCAGCCTGGGAATCAGTCCTGAATGGTCGATATGGGCATGCGTCAGCAAAACGAAATCCAGTTCCTTCACGTTGAGGGCAAGCGCATGCTCGTTCTTGCTGTCCGCATCGCGTCCCTGGAACATGCCGCAATCAACCAGAAAGCCGACCGATTCCGTTTCCACCCGGTAGCAGGAACCGGTCACTTCCCTGGCCGCACCGAAAAATTTGAGTTTCATCATTCTTTCCTGCTGTCTGCATCAAGTGCGCAACCTTCACCCTGCCACAACAGAGTCAAGCAGAGTTAGCGCACACTTCGCCATAAGCACCATGTCTTCGTAGTTGATCACATAGGGCGGCATGAAATAAACCGAATTGCCGATGGGTCGCATCAACACGCCATGCGTTAACGCCTCCTGATACCAGCGTGCTGAAAATCCTGGCCGGGCATCGTTCACGTCAAACGCCCAGATCATGCCCAGATGACGGAAATGGCTGACTCGTGGGTGAGCGGCCACTTCCGCCAGCACGCTGCTGAATTCATCTGCCTTGGCGTGATTAGCGGCAAGAACCTGTTCCGATTCGAAGATATCCAGCACCGCCAGCGCAGCCCGGCAGGCCAGCGGGTTGCCGGTATACGAATGGGAATGCAGAAAGCCGCGCGCCGTCTCGTCAGCATAGAAAGCGGCGTAAACCTCGTCCGTCGTCAGCACACAGGACAGCGGCAGGTAACCGCCGGTAATGCCTTTGGACAGGCACATGAAATCAGGCCGCAGGGTTGCCTGTTCGCAGGCGAACAGCGTGCCGGTGGGGCGAGAAGCGCGTCCACCGGACTCGGCGGGCGCGGAGCACCGGGAGCGGGAAGGGGACGCGGTTTCGGCATTCGACGTGGCTTGCGAGGCAGAGGGAGCCTGTTCAAAGTCAAACATGGTTCCTGTACGGCGAGAAGTGCGTCCACCGGACTCGGCGGGCGCGGAGCGCCGGGAGCGGGAAGGGGACGCGGTTTCGGCATTCGACGTGGCTTGCGAGATAGAGCAAGCCTGGTCGAAGGCAAACATCGTTCCCGTGCGGCCGAAACCCACCGCGATCTCATCCGCGATCAGATGCACCTGGTGGCGGTCGCAGATTTCACGCGCGCGGCTCAGGTAAACCGGGTGATACATGGCCATGCCTGCCGCGCCCTGCACCAGCGGTTCGAGAATGAAGGCAGCCGTCTCATCTGCATGTTCGGCCAGGTGCGCCTCCAGCTTATCGGCGCAGCGCAGTGCGTAAGACTCGGCCGTTTCTCCCGGCTCGGCCAGGCGAACATCCGGCGTCGGCATCTGCACCGACTGGCGCAGCAAGGGCGCATACTGATCCTTGAACAGCGCCACATCGGTCACCGACAGCGCTCCCAGCGTCTCGCCGTGATAGCCGTTCTGCAGGCTGACAAACTGCGTCTTCCGGGTTCGCCCGACATTGCGCCAGTAATGAAAACTCATTTTCAGCGCGATCTCGGTCGCCGACGCCCCATCCGATCCGTAAAACGCGTGGCCCAGACCCGTCAGCCTTGATAACCGCTCCGACAGCTCCACCACCGGCTCATGGGTGCAGCCGGCCAGCATGACATGCTCAATCCTGCCCAGCTGGTCGATGATGGCGGCGTTGATGCGCGGGTTGGCATGGCCGAACAGATTGACCCACCAGCTCGAAATCGCATCCACATAGCGCCTGCCCGATTCATCAATCAGCCACGGTCCTTCGCCACGCACAATCGCCAGCGGTGGCATGGCTTCCAGCGACTTCATCTGGGTGCAGGGATGCCAGAGAAACTGGCGCGAGCGATTCTGCAATGAACTGGACATGAACGAGCACGGGACATGAACAGCCCCCATTGTAATCGCCCCGGGCTGTGCTTCCCGGCGGAGCCATCGAGGGCCGGTTAACGCTGCCGTTCGTCGGCTCGTCGTCAACTGAATTGGAGGGTAAATGTCCCGCATTTTGTCGATATCCCGACGGCCCTGCTGGGCTAACGTCAACAACAGCGTGGGAATTCACCCATGCCCAATATCGCGACGCCTGCCGATTCCCCCTTATTCGCCTGATTCAAAAGGGCTTCGGGCAGTGGAAGCGGATGCGCCGCCACGCCTGCGCTGCACTCGCTCCTGTTGCTTGAAGCCGTGCGGAAAAGCGTGCCAGCCTGGCAATAGAGCGCTGCCCCGCAGCCGGCATCAAGACATCGAGGCCCGTGCCGATAAATGAATTAGCCAAATGGAAAAAAGATAGAAGCGCGGAATGCAAACCCAAGCCAAGCAAATCCCTGCCACCCCGGCCGTGTCGCAACACCGCGATGTGGCGACCGAGACCATGCAGGTTGCCCTGTCTGCCCAGCAGCTGTTGCAGTTGCAGGCCGAACTGCTGGGACGCAAGCGCTTTGACGAAGCCGCCACGGCGCTGGCCCAGCAACTGGCGAGCAGCCTGAGGTGCGAGCGCGTCAGCATCGGCTGGCGCGAAAAGGAAGGCATGAGCATCGTCGCTGCTTCGTATGTGGCCGAGGTCCATGCGCGCCAGGAAACCGCACGGCTGGTCGCCGCAGCCATGGACGAGGCGGCAGAACAGGGCGCCACGCTGGTCTACCCGGAACCCGATGGCGGCAAGCCCGCCATCTTGCTCGCGCACGAGGAACAGGCCCGGCGCCAGGGTTATGCCATTTGCACCGCCCCGCTGGCGTTTGACGGCAAGATCATCGGTGCCCTGACCATGGAGCGGCGCAACAGCGAGTTCAGCAAGGCAGAAGCCGCGCACATCGAACGCGTGGTGGCCATGCTGGCACCTTTCCTCGCGCTCAAGTATGAAAACGGCCTGCCGCTGTGGCGGCGCTTCAGCACCAGCATCCGCGAGGATCTCGCCGCCCTGCTGAATACCGGCACGCCTGCCAGCAAGCCCATTATCGCGGGCATCGCCACCGGCTTTGCACTTCTGGCCCTGGCGCTGTTGTTGCCGACCAGCCATAACGTCAGCGCCCCGGCTGAACTCGAAGGATCCATTCAGCGCGTCCTCACGGCTCCCACGGACGGCTATCTGCACAACGTCTATGCCCGGCCGGGCGATCGGGTCAAGGCGGGGCAGGTACTGGCCGAACTGGCCGACCAGGACATGCTGGTTGAACAGCGCGGGCTGGAAGCCGAACTGGCCCAGCACGAAAACGCCCTCATTTCTGCGCAGGCGCGCAGCGACCGTACCGAATTCATCGTCAACCAGGGCCAGGCCGATGCCATCCAGGCCAAGCTGGCCCTGCTCCAGCAGCAGCTTGATCGCAGTCGCCTGCGCGCCCCGTTTGACGCGGTCGTCATCAAGGGCGACCTCAGCCAGTCGGTTGGCGCGCCGGTCGAGCGCGGGGCCGAACTCATGACCCTGGCACCGGATAGCGGCTATCGCGTGATGATCGAAGCGGATGAATCCGATATTGCCGATCTCAAGCGCGGCCAAACCGGCCGCCTGATCCTGGCAGCCATGCCCTCACAGACCCTGCCGTTCCGCGTTGAGCGCATCACCCCGCTGGCCACCACGGAAGAAGGCCGCCACTACTTTCCCGTCTACGCCG
The DNA here is from genome assembly GCA_049578545.1 of Thiobacillaceae bacterium. GTDB lineage: Bacteria > Pseudomonadota > Gammaproteobacteria > Burkholderiales > Thiobacillaceae > DASQBT01. The sequence continues at coordinate 63,698 of JBAUMF010000027.1, read as the reverse complement.
CCCTGGAAGGCAAGCTGCCGGCGCTGCGGCCCGGCATGAAGGGCTTCGCCAAAATCGACGTGGACAAGCGTTCCATGCTGATCAACTGGGTCAACCGCGCAGCCAACTGGGTGCGCATCAAGCTGTGGTCCTGGGGGGCATGAAGTCCGAATCGCTGTTCAGCTCCAACTGGTTCCGTGTCGCCCAGCTTCATCCGCAACTGGGCGGCCATGTCCAGGTGCGCCGGCAGAGCAGCCGCGATGCACTGTGGTACGTGTTTACCGATACCGCCACAGGTCGCCAGCACCGCCTGAACGACAGCGCCTATCAATTCGCCGGTCGCTGCAATGGCCGCCACACCACAAATGAAATCTGGGAAGTGCTGCTGGCAAAGCTCGGCGACCATGCGCCCACGCAGGAAGAAATCATTCGCCTGATCGGTGAATTGTCCGAAGCGGGCATGCTGCAGCTGGACAAGCTGTCGGACGTGGAAACGCTGTTCGAACGGCATGACGAGCGCGCCAGCAAGCAGAATCGCAGCTCATTGAACCCGCTGTCGTTCCGCCTCAATCTGTTCAACCCCGAAAATCTGCTGCGTCGCCTCGACGGCCTGGCGCAACAGATCTTCCGCACCTGGGTGCTGGGGCTGTGGGCCGTGATTGTGGGCCTGGCCCTGCTCAGCGCGTTGGCCCACTGGAGCGAACTGCGCGCCCACGCCGCCACGTATCTGCTGACGCCGCGCTACCTGATTCTGATGTGGCTGTGCTATCCCCTGATCAAGGCGGTGCACGAGCTCGGCCATGGTCTGGCGGTGCGCCGCTGGGGCGGCGAAGTCACGCAGATGGGCATTGCCCTGCTGGTGCTGGTGCCGGCGCCCTATGTCGATGCCTCCGCAGCTTCCGCCTTCCGCGCCACCTATCAGCGCGTCATGGTCAGCGCAGCGGGCATCATGACCGAGCTTTTGATCGCCTCCCTCGCGCTGTTTGTCTGGCTCAACGTTGAGCCGGGCCTGATGCGCGACATTGCCTTCATCTTTGCCTTTATCGGCAGCGTCTCCACTGTGCTGTTCAACGGCAATCCGCTGCTGCGCTTCGACGGCTACTACGTGATGAGCGATGCCCTCAACCTGCCCAACCTGGCCCCGCGCAGCAGCCGCTACTGGGCCTACCTGGCGCAGCGCTATCTCCTCAGGCTGCCGGGCGCGCAGTCACCCGAGCCATCGCGCAGCGAGGGGGTCTGGCTGCTGCTGTATGCGCCGCTGTCCTGGCTGTACAAGCTCTTCGTCAGCATGCTCATCACCTTCTGGCTGGCGTCCCAATCAGTATTCCTTGGCCTCTTCGCAGGCCTTTTCCTGCTCTATAGCAGCCTCGCGCGGCCGCTCTACACCGTGCTGCGCTTTGCCTTCTTCTCGCCCATGCTGGGCACGCAGCGGCTGCGCGCACGGCTGATCACGGCAGGCCTTGCGATCTTCGCCATTGTCGCCGTGGGCGTCATCCCGATGCCGTCCACCACCGTGGCGGACGGCGTGGTGTGGCTGCCCGAGCGCGCCCAGCTAAGGGCGGAAACCAGCGGCTTCATCGTCAACCTGGCGGCGCGCGACGGCGACATGGTCAAGCCCGGCCAACTCATCGCCGTGCTGGAAGACCCGCGACTGGACGCCAGCCACCGCGAACTGCAAGGCAAGCTCGAGGGTCTGCAAGCCGAGCACTATCAGACGTTCCTCAGCGATCCGCTGAAAGCCATCAACAGCGAACAAGCCATGCAGCAGACCGAAGCCGAACTGGCCCGCGTCGAGGAACGGATGGGGCAGCTGCAGCTGCGCGCCCAGATTGCCGGCAAGCTGGTCCTGCCGCGCGAGCAGGACCTGCCCGGAACCTATTTGAAGCAGGGCGCCATGCTGGGCTATGTGTTCAGTCCCGAGCAGGTTCGCGTGCGGGCCGTGGTGGATGAACACGACGTCGCCCTCGTGCGCGAACGCACCAGGGGCGTCGAGGTGCTGCTGGCCGACCGCCCGTGGCAGCAGATCGATGCGGGGCTGACGCGCGAAACGCCGGCAGCCACGCAAACCCTGCCGAGCCCGGCTCTGGGCGACCGTGCCGGCGGCAGCCACATCACCGACCCAGGCGACAAGGACGGCACCAAGACCCTGGAGCCGGTCTTTCTGGTTGACCTGACGCTGCCGCCCAACGCCACCCGCCGGGTAGGCGGCCGGGCCTGGGTGCATTTCGATCACGGCGCGTCGCCGCTGGCGGTGCAATGGGGCCGCAGCATCCGCCAGCTGTTCCTCAAGCATTTCAGCGCTGCGGACTGAGCCAGGGATGCACGCCATGCACGCCAACGCCCTGCCGCAACCCGGACTGATCTGGGGCCTGTACCCGGAAAAACGCGTACCGGGGAAGGACCAGGCCTGGGCCAACCGCCTCAATGCCGCGGCCATGCGTCTTGCCCGACCCGGGTTGCGCCGTTACGACCGGATTGCGCAGCGTTCGCTGGCACTCGAACAGAAGGTCAGCGCGCTTTCGAGCACCGAGTTCACCGCAGCGGTGCGCCGACTCAGGCAGGAACTCGCGCGCGATGGCCTCAGCACGGAAAACGTGGCCGAGGCATTTGCCCTGACCGGCGATGCCTGCCGCCGCCATCTTGGCATGTCGCCGTTTTCCACCCAGCGCATCGCTGCGGCCATCATGCTCGACAACCAGCTGGCGGAAATGGCCACCGGCGAAGGCAAGACCCTGGTCGCCGCGCTGGTCGCCGCCAGCGGCGCACTGGCGGGCATTCCGGTGCATGTCATCACCGCCAACGACTATCTGGTCAGCCGCGACGCCGCCCGGCTGCGCCCGGTATATAACGCGCTGGGCTTGAGCGTCGGCGCCATCCAGCAGAGCATGGACAGCAACTGGCGCCGGGCGGAGTACGCGCGCGACATCACCTACTGCACCGCCAAGGAACTGGTGTTCGACTACCTGCGCGACCTGCCGGTGCGCAGCCAGCACCGCACCGACCTGGCCTGGCACGCCGCGCATTTTTCCGCCGCCGCTTCGCGCCAGAACACCCTGCTGCGCGGCCTGTGCATGGCCGTCATCGATGAAGCCGACAGCATCCTGATCGACGAAGCGCGCGTGCCGCTGATCATCTCCGAACTGCATGAGCACGAAGGCAAGCGCGAGGCTGCCGCCGGGATCCTGCAACTCGCTGCCACGCTGAACCCCGACACGGATTTCAGCCTGGACCCGCATGCGCTGGCGGCGACCCTGACCGATGCGGGCCGCGCTGTCCTGGAAAGTGCAACCGACGACTTGCATCCGGTCTGGCACAACCGCCGCCATCGCGAAGAAAACCTGTGCCTGGCGCTGGCCGCCCTGCACCTGTTCCAGCGCGACCGCCACTACCTGGTGCGCGACGATGGCGTGCACATCATCGACGAGACCACCGGCCGCGTCGCACCTGGACGCACCTGGTCGCGCGGGCTGCACCAGTTCATCGAACTGAAGGAGCAATGCAAGGTCAGCGGCGAAACGGTCACCCGCGCGCAAATCACCTACCAGCGCTTTTTCCCGCGCTATCTGCGGCTGTGCGGCATGAGCGGCACGCTGGCCGAATCGCGCGCCGAGCTCTCCCGTGTCTATGGCCTGAACCTGATGCGCGTGCCCCTGCGCAAACCCAGCCAGCGCAAGGAATTCGGGCAGCGCGTGTTTCTGCGCCGGGCGCAGCAATGGCATGCGGTGGCAACGCGCGTGGCCGAATTGGCACGCAGCGGCCGTCCGGTCCTGATCGGCACGGATTCGGTCGCCGACTCGGAAAGCCTGTCCGCCCACCTGTCGCAGCAGGGCATTGCACATACCGTGCTCAACGCCCACAACGACAAGCAGGAAGCCGACATCGTCGCGCTGGCCGGGCACGCGGGCCGCATTACCGTCGCCACCAACATGGCAGGGCGCGGCACCGACATCCCGCTGGGGCCCGGCGTGGAAAAGCGCGGCGGGCTGCATGTCATCTGCTGCCAGATGAACAGCGCACGCCGCATCGACCGGCAACTGAAGGGCCGCTGCGCGCGCCAGGGCGATCCCGGCAGCGTGGAAACCCTGCTCAGCCTCGAATCCCCGCTCATGCAGCTGTCGCTGCCTGCATGGCTCAAGCATACGGCCGAAAAACTGGCGCGGCACGACAACGGCCAGCTGCCTGTCTGGTTCGGTGGGCTGCTTTCACGCTTCACCCAGCGCATGGAGGAATCGCGCCAGCAATCGCAACGCGCACTTCTGCTGCATCAGGACCAGCAGCTCGACCGCCTGGCCGTGTTCAAGGAATAGCGCATGCTGAAACCACGCTTCCGCCACCGCCCGCTGATTGAAGAACTGGAACCACGCATCCTGTTCTCGGCCGATCTCGCGCCCCTGGCGCTCGACCTCCTTCATCCTGCGCCCGAACAGCGGGTGCTCAATGCCGCTGGCGAATTCGCCAACACGACCACCAGCCAGCAACCCGCCGCCCAGCAGACAGACAATGAAGTCGTGTTCATCGACACGCGGGTGCCGGACTACCAGCAGATTGTGGCTGGCATCCAGCAGCAGGACACCAGTGACCATCCCATCGATGTTGTCCTGATCAACCCCAACCAGGACGGCATCAGCCAGATCAGCGACTATCTGAGCCACCATCAGGACATCAGTGCCATCCACATCATTTCCCACGGCGCGGATGATCTGGTGCAGCTGGGCTCCTCCAACCTGACCCTCGACTCGCTGTCGGCGTATGCCGCGCAGATAAAGGGCTGGGGCAGCTCACTCACCGGCGGTGCCGACATCCTGCTCTACGGCTGCGATGTGGCGCAGCAGGCCGACGGCAAGGCGCTGGTCGATGCGTTGTCCCGGTTGACCGGCGCCGACGTCGCCGCTTCCACCAACCTGACCGGCAACGCCGCGCTGGGGGGCGACTGGGTGCTGGAAGATCAGACTGGAAGCATTGAAACCGCCATGCTGCTCGGCCCGGGACAGACCACCTGGCAGGGCGTGCTCAGCATCACCCCATCCCCCAGCCAGACCCTGGTCAACACAACCCTTTTGAACGATCAAACCACCACGCCCTCATCGCGTCAGATTGCGATCAACCCCACCGACGGCAGCTTTGTCGTGGTGTGGACCAGCGGCGGGGGCCAGGATGGCAGCCAAAATGGCGTCTATCTGCGCCGCTTTGATGCGGCCGGCAACCCCCTGACGGGTGAAATCCAGGTCAACACCACCACAACCGCCAATCAGCAGAATCCTGTCATCGCCATGGATGGCAGCGGCAATTTCGTGGTGGTATGGGAAAGCCAGAACCAGGATGGCAGCGGCTACGGCATCTATGCCCAGCGCTTCAACAATAACGCCACGACAAATGGCAGCGAAGTGCAGGTCAACACCACGACCAGCGGCGACCAGACTTCCCCCAGCGTGGCCATGAGTTCAACCGGGAGCTTTGTCGTTGCCTGGACCGGCCCGGACAGCAATGGCACGGGCGTGTATGCCCGGCGATTCAGCGACGCGACCGGCACATGGGGCGCGGAATTCCAGGTCAACAGCTACGCGACCGGCAATCAATTCGACCCCTCGGTGGCAATGAACGCCTCCGGCGCCTTTGTCATTGTCTGGACCAGCAATGGGCAGGACGGAAGTGGCGACGGCGTTTACGGCCGGCTGTTTGATTCGGCCGGCAACACGATGAAAAGCGAGTTTCTGATCAACTCGTTTGTCACCTTTGGCGACCAGAATGCAGCCGATGTCGCGATGAACAGTTCGGGCGCGTTTGTCGTTGTCATGACAGACAATTCGGCCTCCTTGCTGATCCCCTCTTTAGGCACCGGCGTTTACGCCTATGTGTTCGACAATGCCGGCACAGCGCAACATCCGGACGTTCTCGTCAATCAATACACCGACGCAAACCAGGATAACCCCGCCGTCACCCTCCAAAACTCGGGCGATTTCATTGTCACCTGGGAAAGCCAGAACCAGGACGGCAATGGCTATGGCATTGTCGCCCGCCACTTCAAGAACAACGCTTCCTCCTACCAAAACGAACAGATCATCAATGTCTACACGTCCGGCGATCAGAGTGCCCCGAGCGTCGCCTGGAATGGCAGCCAGGCGGTATTTCTCTGGAGCGGCAAGGACGCTGTCGACAGCAATGGCGTGTCGTTCAGGTTGGCCAGCGTTGTTGCGGGCACCAACACGCAGCCAGTCATAACTTCCAACGGCGGGCTGGACACCGCTGCCGTCTCCATCGCCGAGAACACGACCGCCGTCACCACCGTCACCGCCATCGATACCGACCTGCCCGCGCAGACCCTCACCTACAGCATTATCGGCGGGGCAGACCAGTCGAAATTCACCCTCAACCCCAGCACGGGCGCGCTGAGCTTCATCGCCGCACCCGATTTTGAAAACCCGACCGACGCCAACAGCGACAATACCTATGAAGTCACCGTGCAGGTTTCGGATGGCAGCCTGACCGACACCCAGGGCATCGCGGTAACGGTAACCAACGTCAACGAGGCCCCCACCACCTCGCCGGTGACCCTGACGCCGATCGCCGAAGACAGCGGACCGCGCGTTATCACCCAGGCAGAACTGCTGGCCAACGCTGCTGACGTGGATGGTCCCAGCCTCACCGCCACTGGCCTAGTCATCGCCTCCGGCAGCGGCAGCCTGGTCAATAACGGCAACGGCACCTGGACATATACGCCGGCGCTGAACGACGACACGGCGGTAAGCTTCAGCTATAGCGTCACTGACGGCAGCCTTGCTGCCGCCGGGTCTGCGACCCTGGACATTACGCCGGTCAACGACGCCCCCTTGATGACCACAACCGCCACGACGCTCGCCTACACGGAAAACGCCGCGGCGACCGCGATTGATCCCGGTTTGACGGTTAGCGACGTCGACAGTGCCAATCTGGCCGGCGCCACGGTGACGATATCTGCCAACTATGCCAATGCCCAGGACGTGCTGGCCTTTACCAACCAGAACGGCATTACGGGCAGTTGGAGCGCCGCCACCGGGGTGCTGACCCTTTCGGGCACCACGACCGTGGCCAACTACCAGACGGCGTTGCGCTCGGTTACCTACGTGAACACCAGCGATGCGCCTAACACGGCCACACGCACGGTGTCCTTCGTGGCCAACGACGGCGCGGCCAACAGCACCGCTGCCACGCGCAGCATCAGCGTGGCGGCGGTGAACGACGCCCCCACCGCCACCAACCTGAGCGCTCCTGAAGCCTACACGGAAGACATCCCGCTCAACCTGACCGACATCATCATCAGCGATGTCGACAGCGCCGATGTCAGCGCCATGCTGACGCTGTCCGTTCCCGCCGCCGGCAGCCTCAGCACCGGCACCTCAGGCGCAGTGACTTCGACCTACAACGCCGGCATCGGGGTGTGGAGTGCCAGCGGCGCCATCGCCGACGTCAATGCCCTGCTTGCCGGGCTGACCTTCACCCCGGCCCTGAACTACAACAGCAACTTCGCCATCGCCACCAGCGTCAGCGACGGCGTGGCCGCACCGATCACCGGCAGCAAGACGATCACCGGCACGCCAGTCAACGACGCGCCAACGATCACCAGCGGTGCCACTGTCACACTGACCGGAACGAACGAAGACACAACCTCGTCCGGAACCACGGTCAACACCATCCTGAGCGCCGCCTCCTGGGCCGATGTGGACAGCGGTGCTTCAAAGGGCATCGCGATCACCTCGGTAACCGGCAACGGCACATGGCAGTACTCCACCAATGGGGTGACCTGGACCGGCTTCGGCGCCGTGAGCAGCAGCAACGCCCTGCTACTGAGTTCAACCAGCCAGGTGCGCTATATGCCGGACGGCCTCAACGGCGAGACCGCCACCTTCGGCTTCCAGGCCTGGGACCAGACCACGGGCACGCCCTCTGCCAATGCCTCGCCCAGCTACGCCAATGCCGGCGTAAACGGCGGCACCACCGCATTCAGCAGTGCGGCCGCGAGTTCGAGCATCGTGGTTACCGCGGTCAACGATGCGCCGGTGATCAGCCTGCCGGCTACCCAGCCCGCCGCCGAGAATGTGCCGATTGTCTTCTCCGCGGGCAACGGCAACCAAATATCGATCTCTGATGTCGATGCAGGCAGCAATGCCGTCCAGATTACGCTGGACATCAAGGAGGGCAAGCTCAGCCTCAGCGGCATCTCCGGCCTGAGTTTCAGCAACGGCACCGGCACAAACGATACCAAGATGGTCTTTACCGGCACCCTCGCCGACATCAACGCGGCGCTGAATGGCATGGTCTACACGCCCAAAAACAATTACGCCGGCAACAACGCCAATATCACCGTAACCGTCGATGATCTGGGAAACACGGGCGCCGGTGGGCCACTTAGTACCAGCAGCACAACCAGCATGAGCTTCGCCAATGTCGCGCCCGTTGCAGTGGCAGACAGCTACAGCGTCAACGAAGACAACACGCTGACCGTGCCGGCCGGAACCGGCGTGCTGGCCAATGACAGCGATGCAAACGGCGACCCCATCACAGCCGCCATGGCCAGCGGCCCGGCTCATGGCGCGCTGGTGCTGAATGCGGACGGCTCCTTCACCTACACCCCGAACGCCAACTGGAACGGCACCGACAGCTTCACCTACAAGGCCAACGACGGGTCACTGAATTCGAATGTGGCTGCCGTCACCCTCACGGTGAATGCGGTCAACGACGCCCCGGTGGGCACCAGCACCCCGGTGACCACGCTGGAGGACACGGCCTATGCCTTCGCCACCAGCGACTTCGGCTTCACCGATCCGCTCGACAGCCCGGCCAATGCCCTGCTCAACGTCAAGATCACCACCCTGCCGGGCGCCGGCACGCTGAGCAACAACGGCGCGGCAGTCAGCGCCGGCCAGTTCGTCGCCGCCACCGACATCGCCGCCGGCAAGCTGGTGTTCACCCCGGCCGCCAACGCCAACGGCCCCGGCTACGCCAGCTTCACCTTCCAGGTGCAGGACAACGGCGGCACCGCCAATGGCGGGATCGACCTCGACCCGACGCCGAAGACCATCACCGTCAATGTCACTGCGGTCAACGACGCGCCCACTACCTCTCCGGTCACCCTGGCGCCCATCGCCGAAGATAGTGGCGCCCGCCTCATCACCCAGGCCAAGCTGCTGGCCAATGCCAGTGATATCGATGGCCCCAGTCTGGGCGCCACGGGACTTAGCATCGCTTCCGGCTCCGGCACGCTGAGCGACAACGGTGACGGCACATGGACGTACACGCCGGCGCTGAATGACGACACCTCGGTGAGCTTCAGCTATAGCGTGACCGATGGCAGCCTCCCCGTGGCGGGCTCAGCCTCCCTCGACATCACCCCGGTCAATGACCCTCCCACCACGACGCCGGTCACCCTGGCACCCATTGCCGAGGATAGCGGTGCCCGCGTCATCACCCAGGCCGAGCTGCTCACCAATGCAGCCGATGTCGACGGTCCCAGCCTTACGGCAACCGGCCTTGCCATCGCTTCCGGCTCGGGCACGCTGGTCGACAATGCCGACGGCACCTGGAGCTACACCCCTGCATTGAACGACGACACCTCTGTGAACTTCAGCTACAGCGTGACCGATGGCAGCCTCAATGCCCCGGGGTCCGCTTCGCTGGACATCACGCCGGTCAATGACGCACCCACCACGTCTCCGGTCATCCTGGTGCCCATCGCCGAAGATAGCGGCGCCCGCCTCATCACCCAGGCGGAGTTGCTGGCCAATGCCAGCGATGTCGACGGTCCCAGCCTGAGCGCCACTGGGCTCACCATCGCTTCCGGCTCTGGCAGTCTGGTCGACAATGGCAATGGCAGCTGGACATACACACCGGCGCTGAACGATGACACGACCGTGAACTTCAGCTACAGCGTGACCGACGGCAGCCTCACTGCCCCAGGGTCCGCTTCTCTGGACATCACGCCGGTCAACGACGCCCCGGTGGCCAACGCGGATACGGCTTCCGGCAATGAGGACACGGCCATCACCGGCAACGTGCTGAGCAACGACACGGATGTGGATAGCACCAGCCTGGCCGCGGTACTGGTCGGCGGCACCGCTCATGGCACTGTGGTGTTGAACGCCGACGGCAGCTTCAGCTACACGCCTGATGCAAACTGGAACGGCACCGACAGTTTTACCTACAAGGCCAATGATGGCACGCTCGATTCAGCGACGGCCACCGTCACCCTGACCGTGAATCCGGTCAATGACGCGCCCGCCCTGACGACTTCCCCCGTGACCATGAACATGGGCGAAACCATCGTCCTGACCAGCGCCAATCTGCTGGCCACGGATGTCGACAACAGCGCATCTGAACTGACCTTTGTCCTCACCAGCCCACCTGCCCAAGGCACCATTGCGCTCAATGGCGCTCCACTGGCGCTGAACGACACCTTTACCCAGGCTGACATCGACAGCCGTCGCGTGACATATACGCAAGCATCCGCCTCAAGCACGCACGACAGTCTGAGCATCAAGGTCACCGACACCGCTGGTGCCGAAGTGACCGGGACCCTGTCCATCACGATCAATATACCCGCAAATATTCAGGCGGACGCCGGTGCGCCTGCGACTCCACCTGCGACTCCACCTGCGACTCCGCCCGCGGCTCCGGCCGAGCCCCCCGCGAGCCAGCCGCCTGCTCCCGCTGACGAGACCGCGGCCCCAGTCGCCGCACTGCCTCTCAACCCGCTGACCACAACAAATGACGCCAACCAGCAAACAACGGGTTCCCTACATGTGGACAAGGGTCCCTACACTGCCACCCACAGCAGTTCCGGCACGCAGAATCCGGTCCAGGCCGTCTTCGACGCCTATCTGCAGAAGACGGGAAACCCGCCCGAGCTGCGGCTGCTGGGTTCGCTCAACGATACCCTGCATGCCATTGCCAATGACCCGCAGGCGCTGCAGGCCCTGCAAGCCAGCCTGGGCAATCACGGCTTCCAGCAGCAGCTCAACCAGTTGCAGGACGAAATCCGGCAGCAGCTGAGCCTGGACAAGAATACGGTGGCCTCGACCCTGGCGGTTTCCACCGGCCTGTCGGTTGGCTATGTGCTGTGGCTGGTGCGCGGCGGCGTCCTGCTGTCCAGCCTGTTGTCTTCGATGCCTGCGTGGCGTCTGATCGACCCGCTACCCATCCTGGGCCATCTCAATCGCCGCAAGAGCGGCGATGCCGATGACGATTCGCTGGAAGGCATGCTGAAAAATTCCAACGATAAGCCCAGGCCGGATCCCCAAACCACGGACGGGAAAGCACCATGAGACACCTCCTCAGAAAAATCAGCGCGCGCTTCTATATCACCATGGGGCTGGTGTCCCTGACCCTGAGCCTGCTGTTGCTGGCCTTCTTTTTTGAAATGGTGCCGGACGAGGACAGGGCCATTCGCCAGGGGCGCGCCGCCCTGGCGGAATCAATCGCCGCATACAGCACGGCATTGATCAGTCAGGATCAAATCGGGCAATTGCAGGCCACGCTCGGTTTTGTGGTGAAACGCAACCCGGACCTGCTGTCGGCGGCCATCCGCACTGCCGACGGCCAGATCCTGACTTCATGGGGCGACCACATCAGCAACTGGGTCGCTGCCGCAGGCAAGTATTCCAATGATTCCAACATCCTGGTGCCGATCTTTTCCGGCGAACACTCCTGGGGCCAGGTCGAACTGGCGTTCAAGCCGCTGAAGCCGGCGGGCCTGATGGGGCTGCTGCACGACCCGCGCATTCGGCTCTCGCTGCTTTTCATGATCGCCGGTTTCGTCCTGTTCTATTTCTACCTGGGCCGCATGCTCAAGCATCTGGACCCCTCGCGCGCCGTGCCCGAGCGCGTGCGCTCCGCCCTCGACACACTGACTGAAGGCTTGATGGTGATGGATACCAAGGGTCATATCGTGCTGGCCAACCAGGCCTTTGCCGATCTGCTCGGCCGCAAGCAAACCAGTTTCACTGGCGAAACCGCCGCCACGCTGGAATGGGAAGATGCCCAGGGCAAGAAGCCCGCTGCGAATGACTACCCCTGGCAACAGGCGCTGCAAACCGGGACGCCGGTGCGCAATGGCATGCTGTGGCTGACCGGCGCAGACGGCAAGCGCCGCACCTTCATGACCAACTGCTCGCCCATCCTGGTCGGCAAGGGGGAGTATGGCGGCGTGATGGTGTCGCTCGACGACGTGACGCTGCTGGAAGAGAAAGAGATCGAGCTGAGGAAATCCAAGAAGGAAGCGGAAAGCGCCAACCAGGCCAAGAGCGACTTTCTCGCCAACATGAGCCATGAAATCCGCTCGCCCATGAACGCGATTCTCGGCTTTACCGAACTGCTGCGCCGCGGTCAGGCGAAAAACGAAGCGGAATACCGCAAGCATCTGGATATTGTGCACGCCAGCGGGACGCATCTGCTGGGACTGATCAACGACATCCTGGACCTGTCCAAGGTCGAATCCGGCCGCCTGGAAGTCGAGCACATTGCCTGCTCGCCTTACCAGATCGCGCACGAAGTGGTGCGGGCGCAGGGCGTCAAGGCCGCCGAAAAAGGCATCGGCATCGAGTTCGACTGTCCCGGCTCGGCGCCCGAGAGCATCGAAACAGACCCGGCGCGGCTGCGCCAGATCCTGACCAATCTGATCGGCAATGCCATCAAGTTCACCGACAAGGGTGGCGTCAGGGTCACGCTGCGTTTCCTGCCCAGCCGGCCCACGGCGCAGCTGCACTTCGACGTCACCGACTCCGGCATCGGCATTGCTGCAGACAAGCTGGACAGCGTATTCGAACCATTCACGCAGGCGGAAAGCTCTATCACCCGCCGATTTGGCGGCACCGGGCTGGGCCTCACCATCAGCCGCCGCTTTGCCCGCGCGATGGGCGGCAATATCAGCGTGAAAAGCGTCCCCGGCAAGGGCAGCACCTTTACCGTCAGCCTGCCTGCAGGGCCGATCGAACAGGTCAGGCTGCTCACCCCGGAGGAAATCACCCAACAGCAAACGGCGGATGCCCTGTCCGGGGGTGCAAGCTGGAGGCTGCCAAAGGTCCGCGTGCTGATTGTGGACGATGGCGAGGAGAACCGCGAACTGGTTCGTCTGGTACTGGAAGAGGCGGGTGCGCTGACCGAACAGGCGGAAAACGGCCGCATCGCGGTCGAGAAAGTCCTGGCCCGCGATTACGACCTCATTCTAATGGATCTGCAAATGCCGGAGATGGATGGCGAAACCGCCACCCGCCTGCTGCGCAGCCGCGGGGTCCACACCCCCATCATCGCGCTGACCGCCCACGCCATGAAAGGCTTCGAGCAGGAAATCCTTGCCGCGGGCTTCACCGCCTACCTCACCAAACCCATTGACCTGGACAAGCTGATGGACACCGTCGCCCATTTGGCTGGCGGCGAGCAGATTGCGCCAAGCCTGAACAAATCGGCCGCCTTGCCGATAACTACATATAAGGCGGGAAGCGTGCCGAGGGCACCCGTGGTCTCGCGGCTGGCAGGCAATCCGCGGCTGCGCCCGGCGGTGGACAAGTTTATTGACCGGCTGGGAGGGCAGCTCGACGCCATGGAACAGGCCTGGAAAGCACAGGATTACAAGGCGCTGGCAGAACTGGCGCACTGGCTGAAGGGCGCAGGCGGCACGGTGGGATTCGATGCCTTTACCGAGCCGGCCAAAACACTGGAACAGCTGGCCAAGGCCAGCGAGGAACAAGGGATTAACGAAGTGATCGGCGAATTGCGCGACCTGGCCGCGCGCATTGTTCGGCCAGGATCGGATGACAACAATGCGCGGGCGCCCTTGACGGCGCAGGTAAAACCCTGAGGACATGATCATGGCAGTAAATCCCTTATCCACCTTCGCCCGGGATGATTCTCTGGCAGACCAAATGTCCTCGCCGGACCGGCTGACCTCATTGCAGACGCTGAAAGATGCCAAGGTCATGCTCGTCGATGACGAGCCAATCATGCTGGATGTGGTGCAGGCGTTTCTAGAAGATGCGGGCTACAGCCATTTTCTGACCACCGATGACTCCACCCAGGCGCTGGATATGCTGCTCAAGGAGCGCCCTGATGTACTCCTGCTGGATCTGGTCATGCCGGGCAAATCCGGCTTTGAGCTGCTGACCGAGATTCGCGGCGAATCTACCCTGCGCTATATGCCGGTGATTGTGCTGACTGCCGCCAGCGATTCCGATACCAAGCTGAAGGCGCTTGAACTGGGCGCCACCGACTTTCTGGCCAAGCCGGTCGACCCCAGTGAACTGATATTGCGACTGAGGAACGCACTGGCGTTCAAGGCCTATCAGGATCAGCTGGCCTATAACGACGCGCTCACCGGCCTGCCCAACCGGCAGCTGTTTCTCGAACGGCTGGCCTGGACGCTGCGGCTGGCAAGGCGCCACAATAAACAATCCGCACTATTGCAGATCGGGCTCGACCGCTTCAAGCAGATCAACGATTCCCTCGGCCATGAAATGGGCGACCAGGTATTGAAGGTTGTCTCGCGCAGGCTTTCTGCCGCACTCCGGGATTCAGACACCCTCAGCATGCTCAAGGACAGCGGGGACGCCATCAGCCTCTCGCGCCTGGCCGGGGATGAGTTCATGGTACTGGTCTCGGAAATCAAGCAGGCAGAGGATGCATCGGTCATTGCGCGCCGTCTGCTGGATACGATGAAAGCACCGCTCATGCTGGGCAGGCACGAACTGTTCGTCACCGTCAGCGTGGGCATCGCCCTGTTCCCGCAGGATGGACTGCAGGGAACCGACCTGCTGAGCAATGTCGGCCTCGCCATGTCCCAGGCCAAACTGCAGGGGCGCAATACCTATGCGTTTTATTCTCCGGAAACCAACGCCCGGTCGTTCGAGCGCCTGAAAATGGAAACTGCGCTGCGCAAGGCGATCGAGCGCAAGGAACTGGAACTGCATTACCAGCCCAAGGTGGAAATGACCACGGGACGCATTATCGGTGCCGAGGCGCTGGCACGCTGGAAACACACCGAGCTGGGGCAGGTTTCCCCGGCTCACTTCATTCCGCTGGCGGAAGAAACCGGACTGATCCTGCCGCTGGGTGAACTCGTTCTGCTTCGCGCGTGCCAGGCTGCGGCGCAATGGCAGCAGAGCGGATTTGATCTGAGGATCGCGGTCAACGTTTCCAGCCTGCAATTCCGCCGTGGGGACATGCCCACCATCATTCAGTCCGCGTTGCAGGCCAGCGGGCTCAGTGCCAGCAATCTCATCATCGAACTGACAGAAAGCCTGTTGATGGAAAACGCAAAAACCAACGTCGACATGCTGCGCAGAATCAAGGCCCTGGGCGTGTGCCTGTCCATGGACGATTTTGGTACCGGCTACTCATCGCTGTCCTATTTGAAACGCTTTCCGCTGGACGAACTCAAGATCGACCAGTTGTTTGTCCGCGACTTGCCCGACGATTCGGGCGACGCTGCGATTGTCGGCTCGGTCATTGCCATGGCACGCGGCCTCGGATTGAAGGTCATCGCCGAAGGGGTGGAAACCACCGCCCAGATGAATTTTCTGAAAATGCACGGCTGCGACCAGTTCCAGGGTTATCTGTTCAGCCCGCCGCTGCCCGAACAGGAATTCACCGCCTTGCTGACGCAAAGAGCCAAGCGTTTTTCCAATTCAAACATGAACTGACGAGGTACTCCATGAACGTCTTCACCCAACGCGCCCTTACCCACTCCCTGGTGTTTGCCGCCGCCATGCTGGCCTGCCAGCTGGCCTCTGCGGGCCAGCCGCTGGTCTGCCTGATCCAGCCTTCCAAGGTTGCCGAAGTCGGCACCTCGGTCATCGGTGTGATCGAACAACTCCGCGTCGAGCGCGGCGACTATGTAAGGAAAGGTCAGGTGATCGCCGTCATGCGCAACGATGTTGAACGCGCTGCGCTGGATGTTGCCAGGAGCAAGGCCCAGGCCGAAGCGGATGAGCAGGCCGCAATTGCCGCGCTGGATTTTGCACACCAAAGCACGCTGCGCGCAGAAGACCTGATCAAGAAGAAATTCATCTCCGAACAGGCGCTGGACAAGGCGCGTAGCGAAGAACAGGTCGCCGTACAGAAGCTTGCCCAGGCGCGCGAACAGCGCCGCATCTGGGAACGTGAACGAACCCTGGCGCAAAGCCAGCTCGCGCAGCGCACCCTCACCAGCCCCATCAGCGGGATTGTGGCGGAACGCTATCTCACCACGGGCGAGCACATTGAAAACCAGTCGGTCGCCCGCGTGGTCAGCATCGATCCGCTCTATGTCGAAGTCATGGTGCCGGCCGCCCACTTCGGCAAGGTCAAGAAAGGCATGATGGCCACCATTTCCCCAGAGCTTCCCGATGCCGCCCCGGTGCAGGCCAGGGTTTCGCTGGTGGACAAGATCGTCGATGGCGCCAGCAATACCTTCCGTGTCCGGCTGACGCTCCCCAACCCCAACCAGGAGCTGCCTGCAGGCCTGCGCTGCAAGGCCGATCTGGGGCTGGAGCCGGTTGTCTATAGCGGCGCGGCCAAACCCGCGTCCTATCGCTACAGTCAGCCGATAACAGATAAAGCGGTCAGCCTGCGCTAGAAGAGCGACCCACGCATGAACGCCATGGCGAGCGACGCGAGACCATCCAGAACAGGCTGGATGGTCACATCGCATCGATCCTTGCAATGGCCGCACGGGATGACATGAATCATGTCCAGGACTAAAGCCCCCTTCGCTCGCCGGCCGATCATCGAGGAGCTGGAACCGCGCCTGCTGTTTTCGGCGGACCTGGCACCGCTGCTGGGGCATGTGCTGGCGCCGCAAACCGATGCCGCCGTCGCGGAGCTGCGCATGGTGGGGACCGATGGCGAATTCGCCAACGCAACAAGCCGCCAGCAGCAAGCCGCCCAGCACTCAAGTTCGGAAGTCGTGTTCCTCGATACGCGAGTGCAGGGCTATCAACAGATACTGACCGACATCCAGAAACAGAACACCGACAGCCATCCCATCGAAGTCGTACTGATTGATCCCAATCGCGACGGCATCGCCCAGATCAGCGATTACCTGAGCCAGCAACAGAACATTAGTGCCATCCACATCATTTCCCACGGCGCCGATGATCTGGTGCAGCTAGGTTCCATCGGCCTCGACCTGGACTCGCTGGTAAAGAACGCCGCACAGATAAAAGCCTGGGGCAATTCCCTCACCAGCGACGCCGATATCCTGATCTACGGCTGCGATGTCGCGCAGCAGGCCGATGGCAAGGCGCTCGTCGATGCACTGTCACGCCTGACAGGCGCCGACGTGGCGGCTTCCACCGACCTGACCGGCAGTGCTGCGCTGGGCGGTAACTGGGTGCTGGAATATCAAGTGGGGAAGATTCAGACAGCTGTGGTACTTGATGCCGCAGACCAAACGCAATGGCAGGGTGTTTTGGTGAATACCGCCCCGACCCTGGGCAACGGCACGCTCGCTGCCGTGAACGAGGACACAGCCAATCCTGCCGGCCAGACCGTGAGCACGATTTTCAATGGCCAGTTCTCTGACCCGGACGCCGGCGCCAGCTTCACCGGCATCGCTGTGGTCGGCAACAGCGCCAACGCCGGCACGCAGGGAACGTGGCAGTACTCGACCAATGGCGGCAGCAACTGGTTTGCCATCGGCACCGTGGCCGATAATAGCACCGCGCTGGCGCTGAGCAGTTCCACCCTGATCCGCTTCGTGCCGGTCAGCAACTACAACGGCACGCCACCCACGCTGACGGTGCGTGGCCTGGACAATACCTACGCGGGCGGCTTCTCGACCACGGCGGGCAGCGAGACCCGCGTCAACGTCAACACCATCAGCAATGGCGGCACTACCGCCATCGCCGCCGCCACCGCCAACCTGTCGACCACCATCACCGCCGTCAACGACGCGCCGGTCGGCACCGGCAGCGCCACCCTGGCGGCGATCAACGAGGACACCGCTTCGCCAGCAGGGGCGACGGTCAGTGCGCTGTTTGGCGCCAACTTCTCCGACAGCACCGATCAGGTAACGGGGGGCTCTTCCGCCAACACCTTCGCCGGGATCGCCATCAGCAGCTACACGGTCGACGCCGCCAAGGGCAACTGGCAGTACTCGACCAATACCGGTGGTAGCTGGACCCCGCTGGGCAGCGCGACGACGACCACGGCGATCACGCTGGACGCGGCGGCCTCGACGATGCTGCGCTTCGTGCCGGCGTCCAACTACAACGGGGCGGCCACGGCGCTCAGTGCGAACCTGATCGAGAGCGGGCTGGCCATCACCAACGGCGCGACGATCAACCTGACCGGGGTGACCGGAACGACCACGCACATCTCGTCGGCCACGGTGGCGCTGGGCGAGACGATCACGGCGGTCAACGACCCGCCGGTCGCCGGCAACGACAGTTACACGGTCGCCGAGGACAGCACGCTGACGGCCAACTGGTTCGACGCTGCCTGGACGGCCCGCCAGACCCTGACCTTCAATAATTCGGCACAGAGCGAGACACTCGTCAATTTTCCGGTGCTGGTTGTCCTCAACTCGGGAAACATCGATTACACGAAGACGCAGAACAATGGGGCGGACCTGCGTTTCTTTGCCGCCGATGGGACGCCGCTCGCCTATGACATCGAACAGTGGAACGAGGCCGGCACCTCTTATGTCTGGGTAAAGGTACCCCAGATCACGGGCGGTTCGGTCACCGATTCCATCACCATGTACTACGGCAACGCCGCAGCGCCGGCCGGGGCCAATCCGGAAGCAGTCTGGGGTAGCAGCTATCGGGCGGTACAGTTCATGGACGGCACCCTGCTCGACGTGACCGCCAACAACAACGACGGCGTGAACGCAGGCGCCACGACCACGCCGGGCAAAGTTGGTCCCGCGCAATCGTTCAACGGCGTGAACAGCGACATCAGCCTCGGCTCGGGCGCAAGCATCGACGACGTCTTTGCTGGTGGCGGCACCGTATCGGCGTGGATCGATCCGAGCGGCTGGGGCCAGAACGGCTACGGTCGTCTACTGGACAAGTCCAATGCCACCCTTCCGACTGGAGGCTGGGCGTTGGAGCTGTCGCAGTCGACATCGTCACTGCTGTTCCAGCAGGGCTTCAGCGCAGGCCTCGGCAGCTGGTGGTCGGCGAACGGATCGATCAGCCTCAACACCTGGCAGCAGGTGACGGTTACGTACAACTCCTCGTCCGCGGGCAACGTCCCGATCTTCTACATCAATGGCGTACAGGTTGGCACGAACGTGAATTCCTCGCCGGTCGGTGCCGCAGTCAGCGACGCTGCGTTAGATCTCCACGTCGGAAACTTCTCGCTGGGGACCATCCGCACCTTTGCCGGCGCGATTGACGAGGTGAGCGTCTCCGGCACGGTACGTTCCGCGGACTGGATTCACGCAGAGTATCTCAACGAAACCAACGCCTTCGTGAGCTTCGGCCCTGCGCAGACTGCGCCAACCACCAGCGGGGTGGTTGCTAACGACAGCGATGTCGACAGCACTTTGCTGACCGTCGCACTGGTCAGCGGCCCGAGCCACGCCTCTGCCTTCACCCTCAACAAAGACGGGACTTTCAGCTACACACCGAACGCGAACTTCAACGGCACCGACAGCTTTACCTACGTCGTCAACGACGGCTCGGCGGACTCGAATGTCGCGACGGCCACGATCACCGTCAATGCCGTCAACGATGCACCAATGGCCACGGGCAGCGCGACGCTGGCGGCGATCAACGAGGACACGGTTTCACCGCCCGGGGCGACGGTAAGTTCGCTGTTCAGCGCCAACTTCTCGGATGCGACTGACCAGGTGACCGGCGGCTCTTCCGCCAACCCCTTCGCCGGCATCGCCATCAGCAGCTACACGGTCGATGCGAGCAAGGGCAACTGGCAATACTCGACCAACGGCGGCTCGACCTGGACAACGCTCTCCAGCGCGACCGCCACCACGGCGGTCACCTTGAATGCCACGGATCTGGTGCGCTTCGTGCCGGCGGCCAACTACAACGGTGCGGCCACGGCCCTTGCCGCCAATTTGATCGAAAGCGGGCTGGCCATCACCAGCGGCGCGACGCTGAACCTGACCGGCGCCACCGGCGGCACCACCCACATTTCCGGCGCAACGGTGGCCCTGGGCGAGACCATCACCCCGGTCAACGATCCGCCGGTGGTCACCACGACCGGCACGACACTTTCCTACACGGAGAATGCCGCGGCCACGGCGATTGATCCCGGCTTGACGGTGAGCGATGTCGACAGCGCCAATCTCACCGGTGCCACGGTTACGCTCTCTGCCAACTACGCCAACGGCCAGGACGTGCTCGGCTTCACGAATCAGCTGGGGATCACTGGAAGCTGGAACGCCGGCACCGGCGTGTTGACGCTGACGGGCGCCACGACGGTGGCGAACTACCAGACCGCGCTGCAAAACGTCACGTATTTCAATTCATCAGACAATCCCAGCACCGCGACGCGCACCGTGTCGTTCGCGGTCAACGACGGCGTGGCGAACAGCAACACTGCCACGCGCACTATCAGCGTCACTGCGGTCAACGATGCGCCGACCGTGACCGACCGCGCCTTGTCTTTCGATGGCACCGACCTCGTGGTCGTGCCGACGCAGCCGAGCCTTGTGATGACCTCGACGCTCACAGTCGAGGCAACCGTTCAGCGCACTGGAGCGCTTAGCGGCACACAGGTCATCGTCAACAAGGAAGGCGAATACGAGATCGGCATCGCGGCTGACGGCAAGCTGCAATGGGCTTTCGCGAACACCACGCCGGGATGGAACTGGGTAGAGACCTCGTACACCATTCCGGCCGACACCTGGGTGCAGATCGCCGTGACCTACAACAACGGGGTGGTGAAAACCTACGCCAACGGCACGCTGGTAGACACATATAACGGCACGGGCAACATCGGAGATGTCTATCCGACGATGAACGACCTGAGCATCGGCGGCCGCCAGAACACCACGGGTCAGCGCTTCACTGGCCTGATCGACGAGGTACGGGTCTGGAACGTCGCGCGCAGCGGCGCCCAGATCCAGGCTGCCTACAATACCGCGCTTGCAGGTAACGAGGCCGGATTAGTCGGCTACTGGCGTTTCAGCGAAAGTTCAGGAACCACCGCCGTCGACAGTTCCACCGAGGGTAACAACGGTGTACTAGGCAACGGCGTTGCGGCCGACGTGCCGAGCCGCACGAGCAACCTCGACTACACGACTGCCGAAGACAACCCCCTGGTCGTGACCCTTCCTGGCGTGTTGACGCTCGCCACCGACCCGGAAGGCAGCGCGCTCACTGCGGCTCTGGTCAGCGGGCCAGGCCATGCCAGCACCTTCACGCTCAATCCGGACGGCTCGTTCAGCTACACCCCGAGCGCTAATTTCAACGGTATCGACAGCTTCGTCTTCGCCGCAAGCGATGGCTCGCTCAACTCGCCATCAGCGACCGTCTACCTGACCGTGACTCCGGTCAACGACGCGCCGGTGGCCTCGGGCAGCGCCACCCTGGCGGCGATCAACGAGGACACCGCCAACCCGCCCGGGGCGACGGTCAGCGCCCTGTTCAGCGCCAACTTCTCCGACAGCACCGACCAGGTGACCGGCGGGTCGACTGCCAACACCTTCGCCGGCGTCGCCATCAGCAGCTACACCGTGGATGCGAGCAAGGGCAACTGGCAGTACTCGACCAACGGCGGCACTAGCTGGACCACGCTGGCCAGCGCGACCGCCACCACGGCGGTCACCTTGAATGCTACCGACCTGCTGCGCTTCGTGCCGGCGGCGAACTACAACGGTTCGGCCACGGCGCTGGCCGCCAACCTGATCGAGAGCGGCCAGGCCATCACCAGCGGGGCGACGCTGAACCTGGCCGGCGCCACCGGCGGCACCACCCACATCTCCGCAGGCACGGTGACGCTGAGCGAGACCATCACTGCTGTGAACGACGCGCCGGTGCAAGTATTTACCGGTGCCAACTTCAATGGCGTCTATGCCTACAACGACTCCAGCGGGAACTGGTTCGTGCAGAGCACGCCCGTCGACACAGGGGCCATCCAGAGCGAACCCCAGGGCGGCGTGCTTCACCTGAGCAGCAGCGCGGGAGGCAGCAGTTCGTCTGGGGTGATTATCGGCTTTGACGGCTCACTGAAGCTTGCCGATCTCGAGGGGGGCAGTTTTGCCAGCACCGGCAACGCGCTGGCGATGAATATCTATCTGGACACCGGCAATGACGGCCAGTTCTTCAGTTTCTCAGGCGCCCAGTTCACAGGCCTTAACGGTGACAGCTATGGAACGGTCACGCTGGGAGCTAACGGCGGATCTTTCAACGGCAACACCGTATTCACGAAGTCGGGCGGCATCGCCGCGTTGCCTTCCACGTTCACTCTCGCGCAGCTCATGGCAGGTGCCGTACCCGGGATCGACGCCAATACGCACGTCGCCTTGTGGATTGGTGGCGGCAACGCGTTTTCCAGCGACATATCGAACATCTCTTTGGCGGCGAGCACTTCCGGCAGCCTCACGGTCCTCGAAGACTCTGGGCTGACCCCGCTCGGACTGGGCGGTCTGGCGTTTGGCCCGGGAGGGGGCGCGGATGAGGCGAGTCAGACGCTGAGCTACAAGGTCACGTCCGTACCGGGTGTCGCCTTGGGGAACGTGGTGCTGGCCGACGGCAGCACGCTGGTCACCGCCAACACCAACTATACCCTGGCCCAGATCCAGGGTATGCAGTTCCAGACGGCCGCCAATGCAAACGGCGGGGGCGCCACCTTCGCGTTCACAGTGCAGGATAGTGGCGGCACACTCAATGGTGGCGTGGATACGATCACGAAATCGCTGACCATCAACGTCACCGCCGTCAACGACGCGCCAGTCGCCTCCGGCAGCGCTACCCTGGCGGCGATCAATGAGGACACGGCATCGCCCCCGGGAGCGACCGTGAGTTCGCTGTTCAGCGCCAACTTCTCGGATGTGGCCGACCAGGTCAGCGGCGGGTCCTCCGCCAACACCTTTGCCGGCATCGCCATCAGCAGCTACACGGTCGATGCCAGCAAGGGCAACTGGCAGTACTCGACCAACGGCGGCACCAGCTGGACCACGCTCTCCAGCACAACCACAAGCACGGCGCTAACGCTCAATGCCTCGGACCTGCTGCGCTTCGTGCCGGCGGCCAACTACAACGGCGCGGCCACGGCCCTTGCCGCCAATTTGATCGAAAGCGGCCAGGCCATCATCAGCGGCGCGACGCTGAACCTGACCGGCGCCACCGGCGGCACCACGCACATCTCCACCGCCACGGTGGCCCTGGGCGAGACCATCACTTCCGTGAACGACGCGCCGGTGGGCACCAGCAAGACGGTGACCACGCTGGAGGACACGGCGTATGTGTTCGCCACCAGCGACTTCGGCTACACCGACCCCAGCGACAGCCCGGCCAACAACCTGCTCAACGTCAAGATCAGCACCCTGCCCGGCGCCGGCACCCTCACCGACAACGGCACGGCAGTGACCGCCGGCCAGCTGGTCAGCGTGGCCGACATCAGCGCCGGCAAGCTGGTGTTCACCCCGGCGGCCAACGCCAACGGCGCCGCCTACGCCAGCTTCACCTTCCAGGTGCAGGACAATGGCGGCACCGCCAACGGCGGCATCGACCTCGATCCGACACCGAAGACCATCACGGTCGACGTCACGCCGGTGAACCATGCCCCGGTGGGCGTGCCCGTCATCACCGGCACCGCCACCGAGAACCAGACTCTCAGCGCCGATACCTCGGGCATCAGCGATGCCGACGGCCTGGGCGCCTTCAGCTACCAGTGGCTGAGGAACGGGGTCGCCGTCGCCGGCGCCACCGCCTCCACCTACACCCTGGGCAACGCCGACGTCGGCTCGCCGATCAGCGTGCAGGTCAGCTACACCGACGGCCACGGCACCAACGAGGCCGTCAGCAGTGCACCGACCGCCGCGGTCGCCAAGACGAACGTCGCGCCGCCAGGCGGCGCGACGATTGATCCGGTTCCAATTGGACCTGGCGCGGCGCCCGAGACGTTGACACCGCACAGCGGCGAAGCAGCCGCACCCGCAACCTCCAGCGAACCACCGTCCCCGGCATCCACGCCTGTCCCCGTTCCCGTTGCAGGAGAGCAGCGTGTTGCCCAGCCCAGCTTTGGGAGTGCCGACGCTCGCACCACGCCGACAGCAACCTCGCCAGGCACCAGTCTCGGATCATCTGCGCCTCTGCCTGCCAGCGCTGAGCATGCTTATCGCCACCTATTGACCAATCCGGAAACCCAGGGCGGGATCCTGTTGCGTTTGCTGGAAATGATCCAGGCCAAGCACGTGGCAGGTGACTCAGGCCACCCTGCGATTGCGCCCGCCATCCATGTGGAAATTGCGCAGAATGAAAAATTCCAGGTCGAAATTATTACCCAAGGCGCACAAATTTCTGCAGCAACGCTGTCTGTTGGCGCGGTGTGGTGGGCCCTGCGCGCAGGCGGCCTGTTCACCGGCTTGCTGACCTCCCTGCCTGCCTGGCGCTCATTTGACGTGCTGCCAGTGCTGGGCCGTGACGAGGATGAGGATGACGCGTCGTGGGAGTTTGACGAGGACCAAGACAGCAAAGGTCAGACCCAAACCAAGAACCCGCAGGAGCAGACCGCATGACACGGTTCTTCCCCCGTCTGACACCCGCCGCACGAATTGCAGTCGGGCTCACATCGATGGTTGTCACCATCCTGTTAGCCGTTGACATCGTATTGAACCTGGTGCCCGACCAGACGGACATGCTGCGCAAAGTTCGCGAAAGCACGAGCGAGCGACTGGCCGTGCAAATTACCAGCCTGATTCAAGCCAATCAATGGGATGCCCTGAAAGCGACGATGGGTGAATCAATTGCGCGGGACAAGGACATCCTGTCGCTGGCCGTGCGCCGGGAGGATGGCCGCGTTGTCATCGAGGCAGGTGATCATCTGCATCACTGGCAAGCCCCGGCAGGGGGACGATCAACACTGACCGATGTGCGCGTCCCGATCCTTGACAAGGATATGCACTGGGGCGATGTGGAAATCAGCTACAGGCCTGTGACGCCCCAAACTCTCATGGACTGGCTGCGCATGCCGGTAGTGGCGATTGGCCTGATTGTGGTGCCGGTAGGGTTTCTGGCTTTCTATTTGTATATGCGGCGCTCGCTGCAGTATCTGGATCCCACTGCGGCAATTCCGGATCGCGTTCGCACTGCGTTCGATGCACTGACAGAAGGGGTGACCGTAATCGACAAGGCCGGTCGCATCATGATGTACAACAAGGCGTTCCGGCACCTTCATCCTTATGCTTCAGAAGACATGATCGGCAAACCGCTGAGCGGATTATCCTGGCTTAAGAGCGGCGGCAATGCTACTGAAATCCCCTGGGAAAATGCCATGCGAACCCAGGCCAATGTCAACGGAAGGTTACTTACCTTTACCCGGCCGGACCAAAGCGAAGTCAGGGTAGTCGTGAATGCCGCGCCCATCCAGGATGCGCGCGGCAAACTGCGCGGCGGCATAGTGACCTTCTACGACGTGACGGAACTGCACCGTGCCAACGAGCAAATGCAAACTGCCATGGCTGCACTCGAGGCTTCTCGCGCGCATATCGAAGAGAAGAACGAAGAATTGACACGCCTTGCCACGCGTGATTCGCTGACCGGCTGTCTCAACCGCCGCGCCTTCTACTCGATGGCTGAAGCGCTGTTTGACAAGCTGAAGCATGAAGCGCGCAACATGTCCTGCATCATGTTCGACATCGACTTTTTCAAGAACGTAAACGACACGTATGGCCATCTTGTTGGGGACCAGGTCATTGTAGCGGTGGCACGCGCGTTAACGCTGCACATGCGAGGCAGCGACCTGCTGTGCCGTTACGGTGGGGAAGAGTTTTGCATTATGCTGCCCGGCGCCCCCGAGGAGATTGCAATGGATGTGGCCGAAAGGCTGCGCCACGAGGTCCAGCAGCATGTTGGCGAAGGACTCCGCAGCGTAAAGGATTTGCGCGTTACCGGTAGCGTTGGTGTCGCCAGTCTGAAATCTGGTGCGGAAAGCGTGTCCGAACTGATTGAGTTGGCCGATTTCGCGCTTTATCACTCCAAGCGAAACGGCCGGAACCGGGTCACGCTGTGGAGCGAAAACATGGCCGAGGAAACGGATAACAGCACGCCACCTGGCGTGGCCCCTAGCGCTGCAAGCGAATACTCCGGGCCCGTCGCGAAATCTGCGGCCGCTTCCTCGTCGATTCGGTCCATTGATTAGCATCACCTCATCAGTACGTCTCCCTGGCTAACCTGGGCCGCCATAGCCTTCAGCCCGGCGACGACGCGATCGCGCGCAAACAAAATGGAGCAGCCCGGACCAGGTTATTCCGGTTCAATATTCGGTCCATACGTCACAATTGGGGTGTTTAGCCGTTTTAGTTGCGCCTCCCCCTTGAAATACCCTGGCCAAGGCCCTATCATTAGCAGCCTCTGACCGAGAGTGCTAACAACTCACGGTTTGATTTTCCCGTTCCGCCTCGGCGGAAAATACTAACTCATTGATTTTCAATGGAGACTATGAATGAAAATTCGTCCTTTGCATGACCGCGTCATCGTCAAGCGCCTGGAAGAAGAGCGTAAGACTGCTTCCGGCATCGTGATCCCCGATACTGCCACCGAAAAACCCGACCAGGGCCAAGTCCTCGCCGTAGGCGCCGGCAAGAGGGATGACAACGGCAAGATCATCCCCATGGATGTGAAAGTCGGCGACCGCGTACTGTTCGGCAAATATGCCGGCCAGGGCGTGAAAGTGGAAGGCGAGGAAGTCCTCGTCCTGCGCGAAGAAGACATCATGGGCGTGATTGAGAAGTAATCACATTCTTCTCTTCAACAGATAAACGAATTAGGAGTAAAACATGGCTGCAAAAATGGTGAAATTTGGCGACGAAGCGCGCGCCCGCATGGTGGCTGGGGTGAACATCCTGGCCAATGCAGTAAAAGCAACGCTGGGCCCCAAGGGCCGCAACGTAGTGCTGGACCGTTCCTTCGGCGCCCCCACGGTGACCAAGGATGGCGTTTCGGTCGCCAAGGAAATCGAGCTGAAAGACAAGCTGGAAAACATGGGCGCCCAGATGGTCAAGGAAGTCGCCTCCAAGACCTCCGACGTCGCCGGTGACGGCACGACCACGGCCACGGTGCTGGCCCAGTCCATTCTCAACGAAGGCCTGAAGTACGTGGCCGCCGGCATGAACCCGATGGACCTGAAGCGCGGCATCGACAAGGCGGTCATCGCCATCACCGACGAACTGAAGAGGCTGTCCAAGCCCTGCACCACCAGCAAGGAAATCGCCCAGGTGGGCGCAATTTCCGCCAACGCGGACGAATCCATCGGCAAGATCATCTCCGACGCCATGGACAAGGTGGGCAAGGAAGGCGTGATCACCGTTGAAGACGGCTCCGGACTCGACAACGAGCTGGACGTGGTGGAAGGCATGCAGTTCGACCGTGGCTACCTGTCCCCCTACTTCATCAACAATGCCGACAAGCAAATGGCGGTTCTGGAAGATCCCTTTGTGCTCCTGCACGACAAGAAGGTCTCCAACATCCGCGACCTGCTGCCGATACTCGAACAGGTCGCCAAGGCCGGCAAGCCCTTGCTGATCATCGCTGAAGACGTGGACGGCGAAGCGCTGGCCACCCTGGTGGTCAACAACATCCGCGGCATTCTCAAGACCTGCGCGGTCAAGGCTCCCGGCTTTGGCGACCGCCGCAAGGCCATGCTGGAAGACATCGCCGTGCTGGCCGGCGGCACCGTGATCGCCGAGGAAGTTGGCCTGACACTGGAAAAAGCCACGCTGAATGACCTGGGTCGCGCCAAGCGCATCGAGGTGGGCAAGGAAAACACCACCATTATCGATGGCGCCGGCGTCGCCGACGCGATCAAGTCCCGCATTACCCAGATCAGCAAGCAGATCGAGGAAGTCACGTCCGATTACGACAAGGAAAAGCTGCAGGAGCGTAAAGCCAAGCTTGCGGGCGGCGTAGCCGTCATAAAGGTGGGCGCTGCGACCGAAGTCGAAATGAAAGAAAAGAAAGCGCGCGTGGAAGATGCGTTGCACGCCACCCGCGCTGCCGTGGAAGAAGGCATCGTGGCGGGCGGCGGTGTGGCCTTCCTGCGCGCCCGTACTGCCATTCTCAACATGAAGGGCGCCAACCACGACCAGGATGCCGGCATCAAGATCGTTTCCCGCGCGCTGGAAGAGCCGCTGCGCCAGATCGTGGCCAACTGCGGCGAGGAAGCCTCCGTCGTAGTCAACAAGGTGCTGGATGGCAAGGGCAACTACGGCTACAACGCGGCCAGCGGCGAGTATGGCGACATGATGGAAATGGGCGTGCTCGATCCGACCAAGGTCACCCGCACCGCGCTGCAAAACGCCTCCTCCGTTGCCGGCCTGATGCTTACCACCGAAGCCATGGTGGCGGACCTGCCGGAAGACAAAGGCTCTGCCCCGCCGATGGGCGGTGGCGACATGGGTGGCATGGGCGGCATGGGTTTCTGATCCAGCGCTCACCCTGCTCTGCAAAAGCCCCGCGAGTGCGGGGCTTTTTTTGTCGGAAAGTCCGTGCAAGAACCCGAAGACGAAGCCTGGCTTGAAGCGACTGCATCCTGTTGATCGAGCGGACGCTCCGCAGAGGCGACACCCAGCACTACCTTCAGCAACCCGTCCGGTTCCAGTGACTCAGCGGTCACCGAATTCGCGTCAACCCCGCTTCAAAAACTCATCCAACTCTTCCAGTGGCAGCGGTCGGCTGAACAGATAGCCCTGAAAGGCATGGCAGCCGTGAGCTTCGAGAAACTCGCGCTGCGCCATGGTCTCCACACCCTCGGCAATGACATTCAGTCCTAGGCCCCTGCCCAAGGTGACAATAGTCTGGGCGATGATCTCGTCCCTTCTGTTGCCCGGAACGTTCAGCACGAACGACCGGTCGATCTTGAGCTGATCGAGCGGTAGCAGCGTCAGGTAAGACAGGGACGAGTAGCCGGTACCAAAATCGTCCATCGAAAAGCCTACGCCCAGCCGCTTGAGCGCATGCATTTTTGCAATCGTGTCCTCAACATTGCCCAGCACCAGGCTTTCCGTCAATTCGAGTTTCAATTGCGCCGGATTCGCGCCGCTGGCTTCCAGTACCGTCCGCACCTGAGCCACAAAGTCTGCCTGCCTGAATTGGCGGGGGCTTACGTTTACTGCTACGCGCAGCTCGCGGGTGCTCGCCGCCGTCTCCCAGGCTTTGATCAGGCTGCAGGCAGTCTCCAGCACCCACAGGCCGATCGGCAGAATCAAGCCGGTTTCCTCAGCCAGCGGGATGAAGTCATTGGGCTGAACCATTCCGCGTTGCGGATGCTGCCAGCGCAGCAGGGCTTCGACGCTGATCACGCGATGGTAGGCATCAACTTGTGGCTGGTAGTAAAGATGCAACTGGTTGAGACCGAGCGCGTGGCGCAGTTCAGTCTCCATCGCGCTGCGTACATCCATCGATGTCTGCATTGCCGGGTCAAAGAAGCGCAACAGATTACGCCCTTCCTTCTTGGCTTGATACAGGGCAAGGTCGGCTTGCTTTAACAGGTCTTCGACCGAATGCTGTCCACAAAACAGACCAGCACCGATGCTAAGCTTGCAATGGTATTCATGGTCCTCGAGCATGAATACCCTGTCAGTGGTCGCCCGAAGCTTCTCGCCGATCTGTTTGGCAAGCGCTGCCGCGTCATCGGCGTCTGCGCCCAGATTTTCCAGCAGTACGACAAATTCGTCGCCCCCCTGACGCGCCACCATGTCTCCTTGGCGCACTGCCGAGCGCAGGCGATCTGCTACCTCGATCAGTAGCAGATCGCCGATATCATGGCCGCGGGTGTCGTTGAGACTCTTGAAATTGTCCAGGTCTATGAAGAATATTGCACCGTATTGCTTGCTCCGTGTCGTGGCGGCAACAGCATGGCCCAGCAGGTCTCGCAGCAAGCGACGGTTGGGTAACTTGGTAAGTGGGTCATAGTAGGCCAAGCGATGAATCTCCGCCTCGATCTCCTTGTCCTGGGTGATGTCTGTATAGCTTCCGACGTAATGGGTGACGCCTTTTTCGGGCGTGGTAACCGCCGCGATGGTCAACAGTTCAGGGTAGATACGGCCATCCTTGCTTTTGTTCCAAACCTCACCTTGCCAGCGGTCTTTCTCGTTCAGCGAGTCCCACATGTTCTGATAGAAGAGCTGATTGTGGTGTCCCGACTTGAGCAGCGCTGGTCTCTGCCCTATGGCTTCTTCAGGGCTGTAGCCGGTCAGACGAGTGAAGGCGGAATTGACTCGAAGGATGACACCTTTAGGGTCCGTGATCATCATCGCGTTTTGGGTTTCAAAGGCAACGGCAGCAACGCGTAGCTCGTGAATAACTTCCTGTGTCTTCTGCAAGGCTTCCTTTATCCGATGCATTCCCTCCGAATAAAATATCCGCAGCAGGGCTTCCACTGAGATGGCCGCCAAAACGGCACATAACGCGCGCAGCAATTGCACGGGCACGCGGAATGTTGCGAGGAAGGTCTCCTGATTGATTACCGAGGCGGGAAACCAGTCGGCTCGCGGCACGACCAGTCCGCCCAGGATTGCATAGGCGACGAAGGCTGCGCTGGCGGCATGGCTTCCAGTGCGAATCACGCGATCGTCAGAGGTCAGCAGGTTCGACTTGAGACGGTTACGCCAGTAAAGAAGAAATCCCGCTCCCGCCAAGAATGACCCGAAGAATCCGGCGAGAT
Source organism: Thiobacillaceae bacterium (assembly GCA_049578545.1). Lineage (GTDB taxonomy): Bacteria > Pseudomonadota > Gammaproteobacteria > Burkholderiales > Thiobacillaceae > DASQBT01. The sequence goes on along the minus strand of JBAUMF010000027.1, from coordinate 32,924 downwards.
AGCGGGATCCAATAGTCATCGCCGCAGCGGGCTGGTCGGAGACCGCCGTGCCGGCCAGTATCCCGCCCAGCAGGGGCGCGTAAATCCACACATCCAATAGCCTGCTGGCCGGTTTCGCTCTGACAGTCGCGGACAGTGAGATCAGCACAAGGCGGCGACCGAATTCGAACAGGAACAGGTAGGAGACCAGAAGGATGATGGGCTGTGCAGTGGTCAAGCCGGGGTTGGCGCCCCGTATGACCAGCCAGAGGTCAGTCCACTCCAGGAAGCCGTGGGTAAAGCCGAAGGCGGCGAGGAGCCATAGGATGTTTGCCAGCTCCAGTTCGCTCTCGTGTTCCAGGCGAATGACGATGATCAAACCCATCGCCAGGAAGGCGAACCCATAGAGGATGTAAGTTACTTCAATCGGGGGTGGGAACAGGGCCATATCCGCGAAAATGAAGTCAGTCAAACAGGGGCCGTCTTTTCAGGCGATGTATCTGCATCAGTCAAATATTGCACTAACCACCGCCGAACTGCCAGGCGACTGTTCCGAGTCGGGACCAGGATCGAGGCTGCAGTCCGATCAAGGAACGTTGCCTTCTACACAAACCAGCCGCCCAGCAGCAAAATTTTCAGCTCCATTTAACGACTGAAACTGGCTGGTTTGAGTCCCCTACTCCCAGTGGGCGAATATGGGCATGATCAATTCCCCTTTTCCGGCCGGGCGTATCGACAGGGAGGGATGACTGTGGCGGGGAACCGAGAGACTTGCGCCGAGAGGGGGATCAAGGACCGGGCAGGACGAAGAATAACGAACGTGCGGCCTTCAACCCCAGGATCATGACTTTGTGCCTGGTTGATTCCATTGGCGAATCGGAGCCAGTTGCGGGGGGAAGTGGAAAAAATCATTCAACCCGGCTAGCCTGTCGAGATGGCCATGTCACCTATAGCGACTTCCCTGCTGGTCGCCACGGTCCAGGATCTGCGGCGACACGCTCCATTTTCCGAAATGGAGCAGGCTCATGTCGAGTGGATGTCCAGCCGGCTGCACCTGACCTACTTTCCCTCGGGAACAGAGGTGCTCAAGCCGGAGGCCGGTCCGCCCGAGTGGTTTTATGTGATCAAGCAGGGAACACTTGAAGCAGGCCAGGCCGGGCAGGGCGGATTGATGCAATTGCATGACGGTGAATGCTTTCCGCTGGGTGCACTGCTGGCGAATCGCGCGGTTGGCCATCATTACCGTGCCACGACTGATACGTTTTGTTATCTATTGCCGGCCGCTCAATTCAAGGCCTTGTTGAAACTGAGTCCAGCATTCAGCGATTTCTGCACGCGCCGTATCGCCAGCCTGCTCGAGCAATCGCAAAAGACGATTCAGGCTGAATACGCCACCAGGGACCATGCCGAGGCAGGGTTTGCCCGTCCGCTCAAAAGCCTGATCACTCGTGCCCCTGTTGTGGCTCTTCCCGATGACCCTTTGGTGGACGCTCTCGCATTGATGAGCCGCGAGCGCGTTGGTTCGGTAGCCGTGGTCGATGCGGAAGACAAGGCCATTGGCATTCTTACCCTGCGTGACGTGCTCGATCGCGTTGCGCTGGCCGGGTTGGCCATGCATACCCCGGTTCATCAGGTGATGACGGCGAAGCCCATCACCCTTCCCGCGACCGCCACCGCTTCCGAAGCCTTGCTCGCGCTTGCGCAGCATGGCATTCACCATCTGTTGGTCACGAGCGAAGAGAAGCTCGTCGGCGTCCTTTCAGAAAAGGACCTGTTTTCACTGCGACGTCTGTCCGTAGAAAGCGTGGCGGCAGCCATTCGTCAGGCCGCTTCGACACAAGCGCTCTCAAGGATTGCACCGGACATCCCCGCCCTGACTCACAACCTGATCGCACAGGGCCTGGATGCTGAAGCGCTGACACAAATCATCTCGGCGCTCAACGACCAGCTATCCCAGCGCGTCATCGAACTTGAAACAGCCCGTGTTGATTTGTCCGGCATTCAATGGTGCTGGATGGCGCTGGGTTCAGAAGGACGCAGGGAACAAACCTTGGCATCCGATCAGGATAACGCCCTCATCTTTCGGAGTGACCAGCCCGCCGAGTCGGTTCGCACTATTCTGCTGCCGGTATGTCGGCGCATTAATGACGCACTGGCAACGTGCGGCTTCCCTGTATGCAAAGGCGAAATCATGGCGAGCAATCCTAAATGGTGCCTGAGCCAGGAGGAGTGGCGCGCCACCTTTGCCAACTGGATTCATCGGGGTGACAGCACGGCCCTCCTGCATGCCACGATATTTTTCGACTTCCGGCCCTTATATGGCGCAGCCGAGTTGAGTGATGATCTGCGGTCATGGCTGAATGGCACCATTAAACAAAACCGGTTGTTTCTAAAACGCATGACCGAAAATGCGCTTGCCAATCGCCCTCCGCTGGGCCTGGTGCGCGATTTCGTCGTTTCGTCGAATGGCGGCCAGGCGAACACTCTCGACCTCAAAATCAATGGGGTCACTCCCTTTGTCGATGCCGCCCGCATCCTTGCACTGTATGCCGGCATTCGCGAATCCGGCACGGCAGCGCGGCTCAGGTTGGCGGCCCGTTCCTGGAACATGCCCGCAGGTGAGGTTGGAGCATGGGTCGCCGCCTTCCACTTCATCCAGTTGCTGCGCTTGCGACGCCAACACCTGGCGCAGACAAAAGGGGAGACGCCAACGAATCGCATTGACCCCGAACAGCTTAATGATCTTGACCGGCGCATCCTCAAGGAAGCGTTCCGCCAGGCCCGCAAGCTCCAGGCCAAAGTGGGCAGCTATTTCGAATTTTGAACGGCCTTGAGGCACCCAAAGGCACCCAATATAAAAGCCTTTTTATTCATTATTATTTAAGTTAATGTTACACCCAGCTTGTATCCGGGCTTCGATGAGTACAGGCAAATAACAAGTAACCAATAGAGAGGAGAGCTCACAATGTCCAGTCCCCAACCCAATTGGGCCGCGATTGATGCTGACCCGCGGTTCCAGGCTCTTCACAGAAAGAAGACCGCTTTCCTGTGGAGCCTGATGATCATATCCATGGTCTATTACTTCCTGTTGCCTATCGGCACGGCCTATTTTCAGAATTTCTTCAAGATTCAAATCTGGGGGCCCTTCAATGTTGGCCTGCTGTTTGCCCTATCCCAGTTCATCGTGGCCTGGGTCATCGCTGTGATTTACGCCAGGCGAGCCAATGCGGAGTTCGACTCCATGGCTCAGGAAATCATCAACGATGTCCACAAGATCAAATAGGGGAGACGCCATGCACTGCAAATACCTGCTGTCCTCACTGCTTCTGCTGCTGACCAGCCCCGTTGCCTTCGCCGGCGAGGGCGCGGTCGCCGACGAATGGAAATGGCTGACCTTCCTCGTCTTCGGCGGCATCATCGCGCTGACCATGTACATCACCTACTGGGCCTCCAAGCGGGTGCATTCCACCAGCCAGTTCTATGCTGCAGGCCGCACCATTTCCGGCGCGCAGAATGGCTGGGCCATCGCTGGCGACTATCTGTCGGCCGCCTCTTTTCTCGGTATTGCGGGCCTGATTTCCCTTTACGGCTACGACGGCTTCATGTACTCGGTCGGTTTCCTGGTTGCCTACATTACGGTGCTGCTGGTGATTGCTGAGCCCTGCCGCAACATCGGCAAGTACACCCTGGGCGACATCCTGGCCTTCCGCAACGACCCCAAGAAGACCAAGACCATTGCTGCGATCTCGACCATAACCGTGTCGATCTTCTACCTGACCGCGCAGATGGTTGGCGGCGGCGTGCTGATCAAGACGCTGATCGGCATCAATTACGAAGTCTCCGTGATTGGTGTCGGCGTCCTGATGCTGTCCTACGTCGTATTCGGCGGCATGGTTGCGACGACCTGGGTACAGATCGTCAAGGCCATCCTGCTCGTGGCAGCCTCGCTGGTGCTGGTTGCACTGGTATGGGCACCCTACGGCTTCTCGCTGCCTGGTTTCCTGGATGGCGTGGTGAATAACGATGGCGTACAAAAACAGGTGGCCAAACTGTTGGGCAATGCCGCAACCAATATGACACCCACGGAGCTGGGCCAACGCTTCCTGGAGCCGGGCCTGTTCCTGAAAAACCCGATTGATCAGATCTCCCTGGGCATGGCCCTGGTGTTGGGCACGGCGGGTCTGCCGCACATCCTGATGCGTTTCTTTACTGTGCCAAACGCCAAGGAGGCCCGCAAATCCGTGGTCTGGGCCATGGGCATCATTGGCGGCTTCTACCTGTTGACCCTGTTCCTGGGTCTGGGTGCGGCCACTATAGTCGGACCAGCCAATATCACCGCGCTCGACAAGGGCGGCAACATGGCTGCGCCAATTCTGGCGCAGTATCTGGGCGGTGGCGCCAACACCATGATGGGCAACTTCTTCCTCGCCTTCGTCGCCGCGGTGGCCTTCGCCACCATCGTCGCAGTGGTTGCCGGCCTGGTGCTGGCTTCCGCATCGGCCATGGCGCACGACATCTATGTGGGCGTGATTCGCGGCAACCGCGCTACGCCCGACGAACAGGTAAAGGCGGCGCGCGTTTCCTCCGTCATCGTCGGCGTGGCTGCCATCATCATCGGCATCATGGCCAAGGGACAGAACGTGGCGCATCTCGTCGGCATGGCTTTCGCGGTAGCTGCATCCGGTAACCTGCCCGCCGTCTTGCTCACCCTCTACTGGAAGCGCTGCAACACTGGTGGCATCGTGCTCGGCATGCTGGTCGGCTCCTTCTCGGCCATTGCCCTCGTGATGATATCGCCCAACATGACCTATCCCAAGGCCGTGATCAGTGGCGCCAAAGCCGTGCTCGACGGCACGCCGGCCAAGGACGCCGTGCCTGCCAAGGCGAGCGAAGGTTTCATCTGCGAGTTGTTCTCGGTCTGCCAGAATGCCGAAGCGGACAAGCCCGCTGCCGAGGCGAAGCCCGGTGCGATCGAAAAACTGGCCAAGCTGAATGCGAGCATGGCCTCGATCACTGATCCGGCAGCGCTGGAAAAAGCCAGGAAGGACGCCGGCAAGCTTGAAAAGGACATCAAGAAGGCCCAGGACGATCTGGCCAAAATGGGGGGCCAGACAACCAGTCTGGTCGGTCTTGAGAAGCCCCTGCTCCGGCTCAAGAATCCGGGCATCATCTCGATCCCTCTTGGCTTCCTGTGCGTGATCCTGGGCTCCCTGCTCTACCGGGACAAGCGCGCCGAAGACATGTGGGATGAGCTTTACGTCCGGCAGAACACAGGCATCAACGCCGAAGGTGCAGTCGCCCACTGAGGCTTCCCGCACTGCTGTCCGCCCCCGTTGCCGGGGGCTTTTTTTTTGCCATTGGATGGCGCATTCTTTGGACTCATCTCATCCACCTGCCCTCTCGTGACGCTTCTTTCCCGTCTGTTTCGCCGCAGGCCAAAACTTTCTCCACACGCAGAAGCGCAACTACAGAGCTGGCGATCCCTGCCCAGGACAGATCTGCACACCTCCTTCGCAACCTCCCGTTACGTAGTTGTGGATGTCGAGACCGGCGGCCTTGATCCAACCCGGGACAAGCTTATTGCCATTGGCGCAGTGGCAGTAAAGGATGGTCAGATCAGTCTCGACGACGCATTTGAAGTTGTACTGCAACAAGCGACACCCAGCACACACGACAATATTCTGGTTCATGGCATCGGGGGAAAGATGCAAACGGCGGGTAACGATCCTGGCGAAGCATTGCTTCAATTTCTGAATTTTGCAGGCAAAGTTCCGCTTGTCGCCTTTCATGCCGCGTTTGATGAAACTGCCATCCGACTGGCAATCAAGAAGCACCTGGGGGCAGACTTCACGCAATCCTGGCTGGACCTCGCCTATCTGGCGCCGGCACTCCATCCAGAACTGATGCAGCACCATCGCTCTCTGGACGACTGGATGGGTGAATTTGGCATTGGCAATTTTGCGCGCCACAGTGCGCTTGCAGACGCCTACTCCACCGCACAACTGTTTTTGGTACTGATGAACGCGAAACAAAATACCAACGCACAATGCTTCGCTGATCTGCTAAGTCTCGAAAAGGCACAACGTACGCTGGCCCGCATGAACCAGTAAAAAAATGCTGCACAGGGCCTCGGCCGCCATCCCGGTTTGGACGTTAACTTGACTGGAAACGCGATACACGGTTAAATTGCGGGCTCTTCTGACCGCACTCCGGTCAAAAATTCAGTAGGCCAGGTAGCTCAGTCGGTAGAGCAGCGGACTGAAAATCCGCGTGTCGGCAGTTCGATTCTGCCCCTGGCCACCAAGATTTTCGGGGCTTGACGACTAATTTGGCCTAACTCATTTCTTGGCCACCGTAGCCAAATCGTAGCCATTCACTACACTGCCCAGGCGTGCCGCGGACTCAGCCAGGTGATCCGGTGCGAGGTGGGCATAACGTTCCACCATCGATGCCGTTCTCCATCCCCCCAGACGTTGCAGCTCATGCGTGGGCGTGCCCGCCCGCCGATGCCACGTCGCCCAGGTGTGGCGCAAATCATGCCAGCGGAAGTCCTCAATCCCTGCCCGCTTCAATGCGTTGCGCCATGCCCGTGTGTTGGCGTTGGCGATAGGCTTGCCCTGGTAGGTGAACACCCGCTGTGGATGCTTGCCCACCTGGCGAAGCAAAATCGCGATGGCGTCCTGATTCAACGGTACCGCGATCGCGCGGCGGTTCTTGGACATGCTCGAATCAATCCAGGCATGACCGCGTTCCAGATCGACCCTTGACCACTCCAATCCCACCACATTCGCCCGCCTTAACCCGGTCAGCAGGGTGAAGAGCACCATGTCACGCTGATGGGGCAGCAGTTCATCCAGCAACCGCTTGGCCTGTTCCGGCGTAATGGAGCGCTCGCGCCCTTCCGACTCCTTGTAAAGCTTCACCATAGGCACCTTGTCGAGCCATTCCCAGTCGTCACGTGCCCGTCTGAGAATCGCCCGCACCAATGCCAAATAGCGATTGGCTGTGGTCTTCGTGCCTTCCCTGAGGCGCGCTTCCCGGATGGCGTCGATCACGTCCAGGGTGATCTCATCCAGATTGCGCTTCCCCAGGTGGGCATGCAGCCACTTGAGCTTTACTACATCTTCACGGTGGGTACGCTTGTCGGACGTTTCCGCCAACCAGCGCACCACCGCTTCCTGCCAGGAGCGACGGGGCTTGGTCCCGAGCCGCGATTGTTCCCACAAACTGGCCTTGAGCCGGTCGTGGTATTCCTGCGCTAATACTCGGTCTTCAGTCCCAGTGCTTCTTTGTATCGTTTGTCCGTTGTGGCGGATCTTGATCCACCAGACGGACGAGTCGTTGCGTTTGTAGAGTGACATAACACTTTCTCCTGTTGGTCACCCTGCTTCACCCGCAGCGGATATTGTGACCGGATATGCTCGATCAGATCAAGTTCGACAAAGACCCAGCTCTTGCCGATCTTGGCCCCGGGAATTTCTCCCCGGCAAGCCTTCTCTCTCAAGGTGACGGGATGGATGTGCAGCAGGGCTGCCGCAGCCTTCAGGTCTAGGGTGTTCATGGGAACAATCCATCTCCGGGGAAACACGTCATGAACTGCTCCCACTTTCGGTTACCTGCGGATAACCGCTCACGTTTACGCGGCTAAACCTATGTAATCCGCGGCGAGGGAAATGAATTTTGTGGGGATTTAGGGTTATTTCCCCGGATTGGCGCCTGTTCTAGGGGCATTACTGAAATCGAGGGCGATTTTTCGAGCTTGACGTCAAGGTCGGGAAACGGATGCTTGTTCCAAAGATGGCTATTCAGGGTCAGGGGGGCGAGCGATGGACGCCGTCCGGTGTCCGTTGTCCATCATGATCACTCTTTGCCCCCGATCCGGTCCTGAAGTAACTTGGCGAGCCTGATCATCTGTTCATGGCCGGCCCAGTAGCGGCGTTTCTCCTCCCCCGTCCAGTTCGCGGTTCTGGGATAGAAGTGCTTGAGCATGGCGCCGAGCCGGCGCAGCTCCCCCACCATCTCGCGGTCAACCACGGAAATCACTTTGCGGCCCAGGGCGGTGCGGCGCAGATACTCACTCAGGGCGAGTCAGGCTCGATCCGCCTTGTCCCGGATCATCTCCTCATCCTGTTCGGTGCAGCTAAATTTGATCCGTCTGTTCTTGTTCATTCCCGTCCTCCCTCACCCTGTTATGTCGGGTTCACCTAATCAATGAGCCCGGAAGGATTCGTTGTAAGGACGTGATTTCATCTGCGTGATTTCATATGAATGACTCACCTCCCATCCGCGTTCATGGACCTTGACGTCAAGGTCGTGGATCCTTTCCATGATTGCGACAAGCGTAGCGCGGAGCAATCCATTGTCTCGGGTGTCGGGCGCAGCCTGACCAGGTGGTTGGGCGGTCATTCTTTCCCATGATCGGCCATCGGCCGTCCATGGGAAACCTGTCCGGACAACCCTTACCTTGTACTAACCATTCCCATCCTCCGACCGCGTCATCCGACAGAAATCCGCCGATGTCGAGGTTTGCCTCCGACTGTCCACCCCTGCCCCGGGTTTGTGACACCGGGCTTGACGTCAAGGTTGGACCAAGGGGGAAGGTTGGCGACATGGGGTGAATTCTGTCGGCAAGGGGGGCCTTGTCCTTGGGGCATCGAGCGATTTCCCGGCCGGCCGATTGGGGACATCTACTGAATCAGGAAAAGTTTATGGTGTTGCTGCCGGATGTGGTCTCTCCCAAATTGACCGGGCGTATTGCCCAGTATGCCAACGCCATCACCGAAGCACGGCTTCGCGGGGTGACCTGGGGACAGATTGCCGTGGTGCTGGGTCCGGATATTGGATTGGACGTGAGTGATCTGCGCAAGGCCGCCAAGGCGGTACAGCATGCGCACAGCCGGGCCTGCGTGCAGATTGCCAAGGGACGCTTGCGATCAGGCGAGGTCGTGCTTCCGTCTTTGCGGTCCCCACCCTCTTCCGGTACACGGTCTCGACAAGTGACCCCTGCGGATGCGGTTGAAGACAATGCCCAGCGCCTGCAGGCGCTGGGGGTTCAGGTTCTGAAATAAAGGAGAGTACAAATGGTGGTGATTTCTCATGGTGACAAGGGCGGGACGGGCAAATCCATGCTCTCGGCCATTCTGGTGGATTATCTCTTGGCGGAAGGACGTAAGGTCGCCATTCTGGAGGGCGACCTCGGCCAGCCGGATATCGCCTTGCGCTTTGCCCAGCGTGTAGCGGTTGGAGCCGTGAACCTGAATCAGGCGGGAGCAACCGAGGCGGCAGTGGCCAAATTCGGTGAATGGCTGGAGGCCCAGACGGCGCAGAGCATCGTGGTCAATCTGCCGGCCGGGGCCGGGGATACGCTGGATAGTCTGGCCGACGTACTGGTATCGGTGGCGGAATCCCTGGGTCATGCGCTCACGGTGGTCTATTCGGTGGGGGCGTACGAGACCAGTACCCAGGGATTACTTCGGTCTTGGGAGAACGGCATCCTCGGGCAAGCCCGCTATCGCTTCATTGCGCTGCCGGAGTTCCTGGGTGACCCCCGCTCCTTCCATTGGATGAAATGTCAGTCCGAGCGGGAGCGGATGTTGATGGGAGGGGGAAAGGAAGTCAGGGTGCCGGCTTTGCGTCCGGACGCACTCAGGGACACGGTGTTGAGTCTGCCTGGGCCGTTCTCGGAACTGGTGAGTTCGGCTGGACTGAGTCTGACGGAGAAGGCGATGCTCAAGCGCTGGCTGATGAAGGCCCATGATCTGGCCGCCCTTCTGTGTGAAGGGAGGGAATGAGATGGCGACTCCGTACCACAAGACGCCGCGGGAGCTGGCCCTGGGTTCGGTGCCGGTGGAGTGGCGCGAGGCGCTATTGAAGCGGGCGGCCGATGCGGGTATTACTCACGCCGATGATGTGGCTTGGGTACTGGTGAGTGCGGTGGTGGATGCGATTGCGGCCGCCGCCGCAGCCGGGGATGCAGCGAGCATGATGTCAGCGTTGTTCAAGACGCTCCCGGAGGCAATGGAGGCCAGCGCTAGTACGGCAGGATCAGAGCTGCGCCAGCAAGTGCTGGGGGCCGGTGAGGTGATTGAGGGACGGCTCAGGGGGATTGCTGCAGATACCGGGAAGGTGATCAATACAGTTCAGGAGCGAGGTGTAAGGCAGGCAGTGGCGGTGATCCGGGAAGCGTTAATTCATGAGGTGCGCGCCTTCACCGATGAGGTTGTGGTGTCACGCACGGTCGGAGCCGAAGCTTTGCAACTGGCAGGGATACTTTTGGTGGCAGCGACCGCGACCTGGGTTGGGCTGGTCGTCGGCAGCGGTCGTCTGGGAATGGCAAGTGATCGGGGATTGATTCGCGCGATTCTGGAGGTGCCCATCGGCTTGGTGATCGGGCCACTCGCCGGATGGGGAACGTACCAGTTGTTGTCCGATTCCCACCCCGCAGTGCAGATCGGCGTGACCGCATTCCTGACAGCCCTCGCCCTCGTAATAACGTTCAAAGTGTTCTAAACATACGTCCTCATGGGTAAATTGGGGAGAGGGTAAAGGGGAAACGGGCCGGTAGGCAATCTGAAGGCCCTGCTTGTACAGGAAGCGACCCTATAGCGGGTTGCAAGGCTCAGAGGCGGGTTTCCCGAATTTTGACCTTCGGCAGGCGAGTTCAAGGGCGCGCCAGGGATCAGCGAGGCGGACGTATTGAACGCCAACGATTCCAAGTGGGGCAACCGGAAAAAGACCCCCATCGGCTACATCGGCACCGAGGATGGCGCCCTGCCAGCGACCAAGTAATCCCTCTTAAGCCACCTGCAGTCGAATTACCTCCCGGCGGCAGCCGGGAGGTTTTTTCTTGGCTGGCGGGCGGTGATCCGGTACGGCATAGGCGCCACTGACTGATTTGTTGGTTTTGATCGCGATCCGATCCCGTGACCCTACTCCCAGGAAAGAAGGGGGTATAACAAAACTGTAAACGTTGCGAGCGAGAATGTCCGGTCAGCACGGAGCAACCATGAAGTCGAATTCCGCCAACAACCAACACGGCTTTACCCTGATTGAACTGCTTGTGGTGATTGTCATCATCGGTTTGCTGGTTGGCTTTGTTGCGCCACGTTACTTCGCACAGGTCGGCAAATCCGAGGTTAAAGTGGCAAAGGCGCAGATCAATGGCCTTGAAAAGGCGCTGGATGAGTACCGTCTGGACGTAGGCCATTATCCGACGACGGAACAGGGGCTGGCTGCATTGAATGCCCAGCCAGCCGGAGAAACCCGCTGGCAGGGGCCGTATCTCAAAAAGACGGTGCCCAATGACCCGTGGGGCCAGCCTTACCAGTACCGTTCTCCTGGGGAGCATGGCGAAATCGACCTCTATTCATTCGGCAAGGACGGCAAGCCGGGCGGCGAAGGCGAATCAGCAGATATCGTCAACTGGTGACGGCGATGCGTTACCAGATCCGGGCGCTTGATCGGCAGCAATCCGTAGTCAGCATGACATTGAATGCGCTCGATGAAGCGGACGTCCGCGGCCAATTGATTGCCCAGGGCGCTACGCTGCTTAGCATTCGCCCCTTGGGGTTCAGCCGTGGCCTGACATCGCGCAATCCGTTTTCGCTCACACTGTTTTCGCAGGAGTTGATGGCGTTGCTGGATGCGGGGCTGAGTCTGGTCGAAGCCATCGAAACCCTCGCAGAAAAGGCCGAGCGCAACGATGCGCGCAACCTGCTCGAGCAGGTTACCCATCACCTGTATGAAGGCAAGACCTTTTCCCAGGCACTACAGGCTTTTCCCAGCCTGTTTCCGCCTTTGTATATCGCCTCCATACGGGCGGCAGAAAAGACCGGTGCGCTTTCGCCGGCCTTGAAACGCTATCTGGATTATCGCGAGCAGATGGACAAGGTGAAGCGCAAGATCGTCAGCGCCTCGATCTATCCTGCGCTGCTTCTAATAGCGGGCGGGCTGGTCACTGCCTTCCTGCTTGGATTTGTGGTTCCGCGCTTTGCCCAGGTCTATGAGGACTCGGGACGCGAAATGCCCTGGATGTCCCAGCTCCTGCTGAGTTGGGGCCATTTGTTTACGGAGCATGGCGGGTGGGTATTGGCCATCACCGCACTTTTGCTTGCCGGCGCCATTTATATCTTCCGGTTGCCGGCATTCGGCCGCCGCAGATCGGAGTTGATCTGGCGTTTGCCGCTTGTCGGCGAGCGCTTCAAGCTTTATCAGTTGGCCCGGTTTTACCGCACAACCGGCATGTTGCTGTCCGGCGGCATGCCCATGTTGACCAGCCTCAATATGGCCAAGGATCTTCTGCCGCCCGCACTGTTCAGCCTGCTTGAACAGGCAGCAGAGGATATCCGCACCGGCAAGCCAACTTCCCTCGCCATGCACAGCCATGGGCTGACCACACCCGTCGCATTGCGCATGTTGAGGGTGGGGGAAAAAACCGGCCACATGGATCAAATGATGGAACGCATTGCGGCGTTTTATGACGATGACATGGACAGATGGGTGGATTGGTTCACCCGTCTGTTTGAGCCCTTGCTGATGGCGGTGATCGGCCTGGTTATCGGCGGAATTGTGGTGCTGATGTATATGCCCGTGTTCGAACTGGCGGGGAGCTTGCAATAATGGCGAGCGAAGCCTTGCTTTCCCCGGAGATTCTTCATGCGGTACAGGCTGAAGCCGGCCGCAATGGTCGTTTATTGCCTGAACTTCTGCAAGCGCGACTGGAGCTGGAAGCGGAACCCTTTGTCGCTGCCTTGGGCGCACGCACCCATTATCCGGTGTTAAGCATGAGCCAGATCAATACCCTGGCGCCCTCATTCAATCACCTGCCTTATGCCGAAGCGGCACGACGCCTTTGCCTGGAGGTGACGGATGAAGACGGCCATTGCTGGGCGGTGATCGCCAACCCCTTCGACCGTGCACTGCTCGATTGGCTGGATGACCGGTTGCGCATTCCCCATTCGATCGCACTTGCCCATCATAGCGACATTGCCGCATACCTTGCCAGACACGAGGAAGGCATGCGCGCGATGGATAGTCTGGTCTCTGGCACCGAGGCAAGCAGCCAGTCCGCGCATCAAAATGAGCAAATATCGCTGGCTGCCATCGCGGAAGACTCAAGCCCGGTCGTCCGTCTGGTGCATTCCACGCTGTACGATGCACTCAAGAGCAATGCCAGTGATATCCACCTTGAAACCGATACCCAGGGGCTGGTGGTGAAGTACCGCATCGACGGCGTGCTCGGAACGGTGGCGCGGGTGAATGGCCAGGAAATGGCCGAGCAGGCCATTTCAAGAATCAAGGTGATGGCCGAACTCGACATCGCGGAACGCCGTATTCCGCAGGACGGGCGATTCCGCGTCACCATGGCGGGTCGGGAGGTCGATTTCCGTGTTTCCATCATGCCCAGCGTGCATGGTGAAGATGCCGTGCTGCGCATTCTGGACCGGCAGGCACTGACCCAGCAGATGACGAGCCTCAATCTCGATCAGGTGGGATTCGACGAGGTTACCCTGGCGCGCTTCCGCAAACTCTGCCTTGAGCCCTATGGCATGGTGCTGGTAACCGGGCCGACGGGCTCGGGCAAAACCACAACGCTGTATGCGGCCCTGACCGAAATCAATCTGGGCCGCGACAAGATCATCACCATCGAGGACCCGGTCGAATACCAGTTGCCGGGTGTGCTGCAAATCCCCGTCAACGAGAAAAAGGGCCTGACGTTTGCCCGTGGCCTGCGCTCCATCCTGCGCCACGACCCGGACAAGATCATGGTTGGCGAAATCCGCGATACCGAGACCGCGCAGATTGCGGTGCAGTCAGCGCTCACCGGCCATCTGGTCTTGACCACGGTGCATGCAAACAATGTGTTCGATGTCATCGGCCGCTTCATGCAACTGGGGGTCGACGCCTACAGTTTTGTGTCGGCACTGAATGGCATTCTTGCGCAGCGGCTGGTACGCATCAATTGCAGCCACTGCAGTGCGACGATTGCCCCCGATATGCAGTCACTCGCCCATTCCGGCATCCGCTCGGAGGACGCCTCCCGCTACAGATTCATGGCCGGCATGGGCTGTGGCGACTGCCGTGGCACCGGATATCGGGGACGCCATGCCATCGCCGAGATGCTCAACCTGAATGATGAAATTCGCGAACTGATTACGGCGCGTGCGCCCATCCGTCAGATCAAGCAGGCCGCGCGCGTCAACGGCACCCATAGTTTGCGCGAGGCCGCCCTGGCTCTTGTAGCAACGGGTGCCACTACGCTGGAGGAGATCAACCGTGTCACGTTTGTGGACTAACGATCTGCTTGGTGTGTTGTCGCCCCAGCATATTGCGGTGGTCAAAAAAACCTTGTTTGGCCGGACCGCGGGGGAAGGCTTTACGCAAGCCCTGCAGGCAGACGAGGATGACCACGACTCCATGCTGGAGACATTCGGGCAGGGGTTGTCCCAACTGGCGGTGGTTGGTTCCCGATTGAGGCTGGTTCTGGCAGGTTCCCTGGCGCGCTATGCGCTCACCATGCCGGTGAATGCGCTCTTGTCGATGGAAGAGGAAACGGGCGTGGCCAGGCAGACATTCGTTCAGCGCTATGGCGACGCCAGCCAGGGGTGGACGGTGCGTTACCAGGTACAGGGATTGGGCGAACCGTTTCTTTGCAGCGCGGTTGAAACCACTTTGCTGGATAAGCTAAGAATGCTTTGCCAGAACCGCAAGGTTGTACTAAGTGCGGTGGAGCCGTTGCTGGCCATTGCCTGGCGCAAGGCGCGTCGGCGACTGCCGGGAAAAGCAGGCTGGCTGGCGGTGACCGAACCTGGCCGGGTGCATTTGATCGCGCTGCAAAAAAACTCCTGGGTGAATCTTGCCAGTTCACGCACCCATGGCGACTGGGAGACTGTGCTTGCCACCCTGTTGCAACGCGAGGCTTCCATCCTTGAACGCAATGAGAATGAAACGGTATGGCTGATGGCCACAGAACCGGGGCTCAACATTTCCAAAGCCCGCCCATGGCGCTGGCTGACAACGCCACAGGGCGACACTCCTTATGTTGATTTCGTTCTGGGTTAAGTAACGTGGTTTCTGCAGCCCTTGATTTCACCAATCAGGCCAACAATCGCGCGAGCAGGATCTGGCTGTTGCTGGGCGCCGGCCTCCTGGTGACCTCGGCAATCCATTACCACAGTCTGTCCACGTCATTGCACGAGATACAGCAGGAATGGGATGCCCGGGGCCAACGGCACGCCACGGTTGCAAAGCGCGCGAAACCGGCTGAAATGAATCCCGTGCAACAGGCCGCCATCAAGGGCTTGAGCAGGAAGTGGAGTCCGTTATTCGATGCGGTGGAGGCCGCGACCACACCCAGGGTCGCGCTGCTTGCAATGGAACCGGATGCGAGCAAGGACACGGTGCGGCTCAATCTGGAAGCAAAGGACAAGAAGGCGATGCAGGATTACGTTCAGGGTCTGGCTGTACAGAGAGGCCTCACCCAGGTAAGCCTCATGTCTCAGGAAACGCAGCTGGAAAATCCGCTGTTGCCAGTACGCTTCAGTGTGGGGGCGACATGGCAACAATGACCAATAAGCTGCAATGGTCGCTGGTACAGAGAATCAGGCGCTGGGGCTGGGGCCGTGCGCTCGGTTTGATGATGACGGTCCTGGCTGCCCTGATCTATCTGGCTACTGAACACTATTATGCTTCGCCCTTGCGCGACTTGCAGCATCGTTTGGCCACAGTGCAGGAAACGCAGCCAGCGCCTGTTTCGGCGGGGCAGGAGAGCATCGAGCTCAAGGATTTGCCGCCGGTTGCAAAAGCACTTATCAGTCTCGCCGGACTGCAGAACCTGGCAACCAGCCGGGGACTGGCACTGAACAGCGGGCAATACAAACTGGAACAGGACACGGGGCTTGTGCGTTATCGTCTGAACCTCCCCTTGACCGGCACCTACACCGCGGTGCGCATGTTTCTGTCCCAGGCCCTGGCGCATTATCCCAATCTTGCTCTCGACAATGTCCGGATCAGTCGTGATGAAATCGGCAAGAATGAAGTGAATGCTGCGGTGCAGCTCAGCCTTTACTTCAAGCCATGAATAATCGATGGCGCAAACTCTCTCTGTACGGAGCGCTGGCCGCCACGTTGGCGGCCGTGTGGTGGTCGTTGCGTCTGCCTCAGGATGAAGAAGCCATGGTTGAAAATATTGAACGGGCGAAACCCGTGGCTCACTCGAAAAAAACAAGCCCGTCAGTGGCGAAGGATCAGAAAAATCGTCCACGCTTGTCTGCAGCCAGGCTCGATGCCTTTGCGGCCAGGGACTGGACGCCGCCCCCGCCGCCCAAATTGGCAGCTTTGCCACCGCCTCCCCCCATGGCGCCGCCCTTGCCGTACCGCTATCTTGGAAAGCTGCAGGATCAGGGCCATCTGATTGTGTTTCTGGACAGCAATAGCCTCCGCCCTATTCTGGTTAAAGGCGGCGAGGTATTGGACGGACAGTGGCGGGTGGAAGAGATCACCCCGCGTTTAATGCGATTTACCTACCTCCCTTTGGCCCAAACCGCCACGTTAAGTATTGGAGACACTTTGTGATCCGCCTTACGGTATCAGGCCTGGTTCTCGCAGCCCTGTTGATGACTGGCTGCGCCAGCCCGGTAAAAGAGAGCGAACAAATGATCCGCCAGGGTCAGGTGAATGAAGGCCTGGCCAAGCTGGAGGAAGCCATTCGCAATGATCCCGACAATCTCTCCTATCGGGCAGCCCTGTATCGCGACCGGGAAGCGGTGATCAACGAAAAGCTGGTGCGTGCGGACTCGCTTCTGGCAAAGCACAAGTTTGATGAAGCCGAACTGATATACCAGGACGTGCTGACCATGCAGGCAGATAATCCGCGAGCGGTATCAGGGTTGAGTGCGATAGCCAGTGGCAGGCGCCAGGATAATCAAGCCGTCGAGGCCCAGAGACTCATGAAGGAGGGCAGGCCGGAGGAAGCCAAAGCCCTGCTCAAGGCAGTCTTGACTGAGGACCCGGGCCATGCCAAGGCGCGTGAACTCATGAAAAGTCTGGATAGGGACTCGCAGCAACCCGGCTTTGTTCCGCCAAGTTTGGCGGCAGCGTATAAAAGACCGGTTTCCCTGGAGTTCCGCAACGCGCCTCTTCCCCAAGTGTTCAATGCACTATCCATGCAAACCCAGTTGAACTTCATTTTTGACAAGGATGTGCGCCCGGATCTGAAGACGACCATCTTCGTGCGCAACGTGCCGCTGGAAGAGGCAATCAACCTGATTCTGGTGACCAACCAGCTGGACAAGAAGGTGCTTAACGAGTCATCGATGCTGATCTATCCAAACCAGCCAGCCAAGCAAAAGGATTATCAGGAGCTGGAGATAAAGAGCTTCTACCTCACCAATGCGGATGCAAAAAGCGCGCTGACCATGCTCAAGACCCTGCTCAAGACCCGCGACATTTTTGTGGATGAAAAACTGAATCTGCTGATCATGCGCGACACGCCCGAGGTGGTCGCCATGGCGGAGAAGCTGATCGAAGCGCAGGACAAACCGGAACCGGAAGTGATGCTTGACGTTGAAGTGCTGGAAGTGAGCCGCGATCGCCTGACAAATCTGGGAATCCTTTATCCTCCTTCTGTCACCGCGAGCGTGAGCTCCAGAACCACGAACTCAGCCGTGGCGGCGGGTTCGGCGGTCGTCCAAACCACGCAGACCAACCTGCTGACGCTACAAAGTCTGAAGAATCTGAATGCAGGTGACATTGGCATTTCAGACCTGTCGCTGACGGCCAACCTGCTGAAGACGGACACCGACACCGATATCCTGGCCAATCCGCGTATCCGGGTCAAGAATCACGACAAGGCAAAGATCCATGTCGGCGACCGCGTGCCGGTAATCACGTCGACCAGTTCGCCTACCACCGGCGTGTCCGAGTCGGTGACCTATCTGGACGTCGGCTTGAAGCTTGAGGTGGAGCCCACGGTTTATCTGGATGATGATGTGGGCATCAAGGTGAATCTCGAAGTCAGCAACATCATCAACACGATCACCAGTGCCACGACCGGCACAACGACGTATCAGCTCGGTACGCGCGAGGCGACGACCAACCTGAGGCTCAAGGATGGCGAAACACAGATTCTGGCTGGACTCATCGATGACCAGGATAGCAAGACCGCCAACAAGATTCCGGGCCTGGGCGACTTGCCCATACTTGGACATCTCTTCTCCAATCATCACAACGATAAATCCAAGTCGGAGATCGTGCTGTTGATTACGCCCCACATCGTGCGCAATCTGGAGCGTCCCGGCGCAAATATCACCCAGTTCCGCTCCGGGACTGAAGCGAACCTGGGCGCAGAGCCGCTGCAAGTCCGCAGCTTGCCGGCGCCGGTGGGTATCGGGCACATCCAGAAGCAGCCCGTGCCAGCACAACCCGAAAATGGCCCTCAGCCATCTCCGCTGCACGGAATGACTGAAGAGCCGGTCTTGCCTGCCAGCAGGGATCTTTCCGGAGACGTCCCCAACCGCCCGCGGCTGGCTCCACAGACGCCTGAGCCGGTACCTGAAACCCAGCAGTGAAAGGCTTTACCCTCGTTGAACTGGTTGTCACGCTGGCCATACTCGGTTTGCTAGCAACCATGGCTGCCCCCTTGGTCAGCCTTGCCGCGCAGCGTAGCAAGGAGCAGGACCTGCGAGCTGCCCTGCGCAGCATGCGGGAAGCCATCGACGCCTATCATCAGGCGGTTATCGAGGGGAGGGTCACCCTCAGCGCCGACACCAATGGATACCCGAAAAGCTTGCATGAGCTGGCAGAAGGCGTGCCCGATCTGAAAGACCCGTCCGGCAAGAAGAAACTGTATTTCCTGCGCCGCATCCCGCGCGATCCGATGAGCCCGTTGCCTGCGGATACGCCGCCGGAGCAAACCTGGGGGCTGCGCAGTTATCAGAGCCCACCTGACGATCCGCAGCCGGGCGACGATGTCTACGACGTCTATTCCCTATCCGGGAAGCAGGGCATGAATGGCGTGCCCTACAGGCAATGGTGAAACAAAGGGCCTTCACACTCATCGAGCTGCTGGTCGTCATGGCCATTGTGGCCTTGCTGCTTACCTTGGCCGTACCCAGATATTTCGCTCGCCTGGAACAAGCGAAGGAAACCGCACTCAGGCACGATCTTGCATCCATGCGCGACGCCATTGACAAGTTTCATGCAGATCGCGACCGTTATCCGGACAGTCTCGATGAACTCGTTTCGCTGGGCTACCTGCGCGCGCTGCCGCCCGATCCGATTACCGATGAGACCAACAGCTGGAAAACGGTGTCACCCACCGACGGCGCTGCAGGGGTCGCCGACATTCACAGTGGCGCCCCTGGCCAGGCCAGGAATGGAACGCACTATGAGGATTGGTAGGCAGCGCGGCTTCACCTACCTCGGTGTGCTGATCGCTGTTGCGCTGATTGGCCTGGCCCTGGGTTTGGCCGGCGAGTCCTGGCGCGTTGCAGCCAAGCGCGAGAAGGAAAAGGAACTGCTGTTCATCGGCCACCAGTTCCGCGCAGCCATCCAGGATTACTACAATTCGACCCCCGGCGCTGTCAAGCAATTTCCTCCCAGTCTGGATGATCTGCTCAAGGATCCACGCTATCCAAGCACGCGTCGCCATTTGCGTCGCATCTATATCGATCCCGTGACCGGCAGGTCGGAATGGGGGCTGGTAAAAGGGCCGGGTGACCGCATCATGGGCATCTATAGCCTGTCGGAAGGCAAGCCACTCAAGCAAGGCAATTTCTCATTGGATGACGCAGAGTTCGTAAACAAGCAAAGCTATCAGGATTGGAAGTTTGTATTTGTTCAGCAGGCCGCAATACACCGGCAAAGTGCACAAGCGAGTAAATGACATAGGTCTGGCAGCCTAGCGGCCTATGCTGTGTGCCCCATGGGGTAGTACTTGCGAGGTGAGACACGGATTGCGCCACACGGCCAGGGGGATTTCTGCAACAAGGCACGGGATTCGTGTCGCTTCCCCCAATGCGGACACAATATGGCCATGCACCGCAGATTCCATTCGAGGCAAGCGAGCATCCATTCGTTCACTTGTCGAGTCCAAGCAGCGGAAGCCGGCGGAGAGCGATCACCGACTTGATGATGATGAAAACCGGATCGACCGTTTGTGTGCATTGGGTGTGAAGCGTCCCAAGTATGGGTCCAAAGCCTGTGTTTCATCCCCTTGGCAGCACCAACTCCTTCGGGCAGTGGTTCCCATCTTCCAGGCCATTGGCAAATTCTAATCACGCGGGACGCCACGTGAAGTATGCCATCTGAAAGCAGCCGCCTCGAATCCAGCAGCATTCCAGAATCATGCTGAAAAAAATTCAGTTGATCAGGAAGGTATTCCATGGCCAGTTCAATAGGATGCAACAAACCTATCTCAATAACGTAACTGCAACGTAATCCTGCGCTGATAGTCTGCGTTCAGCGGTCGCTGCGTTGATGTCAAGTCAGGTCGGACCTTGATCTGCGTGTTATGCAGTTCGAAGCAAGGAAGCAACATCACAACAACGCACCGTATTCACACCAATCTGTGGGAGATCCCGCCATGCAATTGAAAGAGTTGTTCTCAATCGGATTGGCCACTCTGGCCTTGGGTGTCACTCAAAGCTCGCTGTCGAGCGTATCGACCCTGTTCGGCAAGACCAACGTTGCCGCGGCGGCCAAGCCAGATGCCTCAATGTTCACCAGTCGAGGCATACCAGGTTTTGTCGACGGTCGTCGGCAGGGCTGAACCACCGGCGTTGTTCCCCCATCAACTCAAGGTCCAGCACCTTCGCATCCTCAAGGAGACACCATGAAACCATTCACGAAATCCGCTCTTGCCCTGGCCGTGGCAGCCGCCCTGCTGCAGGCCGCACCCGCCATATTCGCCAACCCGCCCGTTACGTCCCAGCCCGAGGCCAACGCCCAGAACCAGCATGATTCCGATGATTGGGATCACGACTCCAAGCAGCCGCCTGGATATGCCAAGAAGGCCCCGCTGGTAACCCTCCAGCCCGATGCAAACGGCGACATCCGGCATTATCTCAATGATCCGGAGCACGAGCCCAAGCTGCCGCCGGCAGTGATGCAGAAGTTGCTGCAACAGAAGATCAAGTATGTGTTCGTGATCTTCAACGAAAACCATTCGTTCGACAACGAGTACGGCACCTTCCCGGGCGTGAACGGCCTCTATTCCGACGGCCGGCATCCACGCGACGCCGCCCATACCCCCGGTTTCTATCAAACCTACACGACTGTCGACGCGACCCCGATACAGGTAACGGTACAGCCCTTCCTGATGGGTCCGGATCAGAACTCCAGCGTGGTGGACAGCGTGGACCACTCACATACCGGCCTGGCCACCAAGATTGACGTGGATCCCGCCACGGGCGTCGCCGCGATGGACAAGTTCGCCTATGACGAGTATCACAAGTACGCCCCCAACAGCAGCGCCACCGTGGCCAACCAGAAGAAAGGCCTGCAGTTCGCCAACGTGGTGATGTCCCACATCGATTGCGACACCATCCCCCTCGCCTGGGATTTGGCCAACCACTTCACCATCTTCGACAATATCTTCGCCACCGAGGACACGCCCTCCACCCCCAACGCTGTGGCCATGATCGCCGGCCAGTCCGGGGAAACCCAGTGGGTCAAGCATGGTTCGAGCGGCCAAACAGCCGCCACGAGCGGTTCTTTCCTGCAGAATACCGGTGGCGGGAGTGCCGGGGCAAACAATGGCCTGGGGTTGAATCTCGTCAATGAGGCCACGGCCTCCTCGACCACTCAAGGAGTTCCGCTGGTGAACGACCCGCAGCCTTGGTACGGCTCGCCGTTCGATTCGACCCCCACCTTGGATGGCAGCGGGAAGGTATCCGGCAACCGCCAGCCCTACGGCCCTTACGAGGGCTACAGCCCCACCAACGTGGCTTCCAACCTGACTTTTGCCACCGTGCCCCTGACCCTCATGGGCGGGAACGCCGACTCGCTGAAGACCGACAACCTCAATCCGGACTTCGACTTGCCAGACATTCAGAACGACATCAAGTATCTTCACAAGCTGAACCAGAAGTCAGTCGATTGGCGCTGGTACCAGGAGGGCTATGGCTATGAAGACAGTGACAAGGCCGCAGGACAATCGGCGGCCACGCATTGGTCCTATGTGAGCCACCACCAGGGTCCCCAGTACTTCGGCTACCTGGCCAACACTCCGTCCCAAGCCGCCAAGCTTAAGGGCGAGACGGACTTCTTCACCGACATCGCCACTCATGCTCTGCCCGACGGCGGCGTGTTCTACATTCGCGGCGGTTACTACAACCAAATGGGTCTGAGCCCGGCGATTAGCAACCCCAACACCCCGGCTGGCGAAGTCACCGCCATCAACAAGGCCAAGTCCGGCGACGACGACCATCCCGGCTACACCGACCGGCAGATCAGCGAGGCCATGGCCGCCCGGGTGATCAACGCCATCGCCAGCAACCCGGACATCTGGAGCAAGACCGCCATCATCATCACCTATGACGAATCCGACGGCTTCTACGACCACGTCCCGCCGCGCATCCTGTCCTACGGTCCGGACGGTCTGCCACAGGCCCGCGGCGTGCGCGTGCCCCTGATCCTGATCTCGCCCTATGCACGGACCCATGCGGTGTCCCATGCCGAGGGCGACCACAACTCGGTGATCGAGACCATCAACGCCATCTTCAACCGGCCGGAGCTGGCCAGCCTGCCGGACGAGGCCCAAGCCCTGAAGGCAGGCGATTCGCCTGCTTTCAACCAGTTCGGCCCGCCCGGCTTCCACCAGAAGTTCCTGGGTCCGCGCGACATCAACTCGCCCATCACCGACAGCCTGCTGTCGGGCTTCGATCCGAAGCGCCTGCTGGGCATCGCGCCGCCGCTGCCGGCCTCCTTCGCCATGGTGCCGGACAGCGTGGTCATCAGCCTGCCCCACTACAACAAGCAGGGCTGCATGGCCATCGGCATGACCCCGATCAAGCCGGTGGGCGAGTCTGCCGACTACGCACCGCCCGCAGGCTTCAACAACCTGCCCAGCACCTGGCCCGCGGCCAACTGATCCTGGGCGTTCGGTGGAGGCGCCGTCTGGCGCCTCCGGTTTCCTGCACGGGCCGCATGTCGGCCCGTGTTCTTTATCAGGTGGCGTTTCCGCCATGCATGGAGAAGTTATGCGTTTCCTGACCATTGTTCTTACCCTGAGTACTACACTCGGCCTGGCCACCCCCGCCCAGGCCGGTTCCGTCACCGACCGGATCAAGGCACGGGGCTATGTCCGCTGTGGTGCCGCCGTGCGCCCCGGCCTGGCGTTTACCGTCGGCAAGGGACGCTGGCTCGGCCTTGAGGTGGACGTCTGCCGGGCCGTGGCCACGGCCTTGGTGGGCTCCCCGGACCGGATCACCTTCAGCCAGTACGACACGCCCAAGCAGTACGATGCCGCAGCCAAGGGAACCGACGACCTGTTCTTCCTCACCGCCACGGAAATCGTCAATAACGACCTGGCCGGAAAGGTTCTGCCCGGCCCAACAGTGTTCGTGGAATCCGACGGCGCGCTGGTGCCCGACGCCGCCGCCGCCAAGCATGTGGACGACCTGGCCAACGACAGCATCTGCTACATGATCGCCAGCTCCGCCGAGCGCAGCCTGGAGGCCTACTTCGACGGCATCCACAAGACCTGGGACCACCGGGCCTTCTCCGAAGACGGCGAGATGAACGACAGCTACAATGCCCAGCACTGCCACGCCGTGGCGGGGGAGATCACCACCCTGGCGGTGACCCGGCTGGAAGGGCCAGGTCGGCGTTTGGCCAGCCGCATCCTGCCGGAGCCTCTGACGGTGTTCCCGATCCTCGCCGCCACCGGCACCGAGGACGGCCAATGGGCCGCCCTGGTGGCCTGGACCGTGCACACCCTGATCAGCGCCGAGCGCCCGGATACGAAGTGGTATGCCGGCGGTATCCGCGCCATGCCCATCCCAGCACCGGAATTGGGCCTCGACAAGGACTGGCAGCAACGGGTTGTGACGGCCGTGGGCAATTACGGCGACATCTTCGAACGCAATGTGGGCAGCCAGTCCACATTCAAGCTCGAGCGTGGTTTCAACGCAAACCTGATCAACGGGGGTCTATTTTTGAGCCCCTTCATTGAGTGACTGCACGAGGCATTGGGCAACCGCCCTGGCTACTTGCCGGGCGTGGGCTCCGATGATGGACGGCACGGAATTCCACATCGTCGCAAGCACTTCAGCAAAATCGACCAGCGTGCCGACGTTTCTCTGTTACGCCTCCGGTGTGCAGATGATCAGGCAATTGGAGACGGTGACAACCCTGCGACATGCCACCATGCACAAGTTCTCAACTGCCGGAGCGGAAGAATCTTGCATGGGCGATATCGACCAGCTCAGGTTATGCGACAGAGCAAACGTACACAAGCGATCCTGCGCTTTCTTCAGTAGATCACCAGCGCCTGCCGATGGCAATGCAGGGACCGTGTCCCCCCAGTAACAGCGATGCTCCGCTCCTGGCCAGTGGCTGCCCGTTGCAAAGGGCGCTTGGCAAGCCGCGTCAGGCCTTCAGCACTATCCACCGCATCGACCCGAAGGGGTCGGAGAGAGGCAGACGTCCATCGCAGGGCCATAGCAAGAGCACGATGCTTCGTAACAACTCAGCCATCAAGCTGCAACGATGCGCGAATACTGTGGCAGCTGCTGACCCGCGCTCGTAGCAGCGGAACCCAATGCCATCTCGCACGATGTGACTTCCGATTGCAGGGGGGGCAGGGAACGAAGCCAGGCTTGGTTGCGAGTCAGCAGTGAATAGCCAACTTTGAACCTAATCTGAGGATCTCGACCATGCAAAAGAAACGACTTGCTACCGCAGTAGCCCTTTGCCTTGCCGGACTCGCCTGCTCGCAGGCGTACGCAAACCATTCCGGCAAACCCAACAACATTAGCCATGTGCTGCTGATCAGCATCGATGGAATGCATGCGCTGGATTACGCAAACTGCGTGGCCAATAACACTTGCCCAAATCTCGCCCTGCTCGGGCAGAACGGAGTGAATTACACTCGTGCCTACGCGTCAAAGCCATCAGATTCCTTCCCCGGTCTGATGGCCCTGGTGTCTGGCGGATCCCCGCGCACCGTCGGCGCATACTATGACGTCGCCTATGACCGAGTCCTGGCGCCTCCCCAGAACACCACCGGGAACGGCGTCGCTGGCGGGACCTGCAACGCCGGCGTTCCGAATGGCACCACCACCGAGTACGAGGAAGGCATCGACCTTGACCAGACTCAGCTCAATGGTGGCTATAAGAACTACAGCGTGACCGACGGTGGCATCCAGTCCATCGATCCGACCCGTTTGCCGCGTGACCCCTACAACAACTGCAAGCCCGTCTACCCCTGGAACTTCGTGCGCACCAACACGGTTTACGGCGTGATCCATGCCGCACATGGCTACACTGCCTGGTCCGACAAGCATCCCGCCTATGCTTCGGTTTCCGGCCCTGGCAAGAATGCCAGCAACCTCGACGACTATTACTCGCCTGAAATCAACTCCACGGTCATCGCCCTGCCCGGCGTGACGACCCCAACTGGCGCTTCCTGCGCCACTATCCGGGACCCGAGCCAGACCGGCTCGTGGACCGACAGCTTTGACAATATCCAGTGCTACGACACCCTCAAGGTCAACGCCATCCTCAACCAGATCGATGGCAAGACCCATGACGGCTCGAAGAAGGCGCGCGTTCCCGCCTTGTTCGGCATGAACTTCCAGGCCGTGAGCGTCGGTCAGAAGCTGATCGAGAAGAATGTCGGTAAAGGCGGCTATCTGGACGCGACCGGCACCACCAGCCCCCTGCTGCAGAATGAGATGGTGTTTGTCGATGCGGCCATCGGCCAGATGGTCAGCGAGTTGAAGAAGAGCCATCTGCTGAACTCAACCCTGGTGATCGTAACCGCCAAACACGGCCAGTCCCCTGTCGATCCCAATCGCTTCGTTGCGAACCTGAAGAATGGCACCTCGCCGGCGACTCTGCTCTCCAAGGCCGGATACCTGCCCTTCTCCGAATCCACCGAGAATCCGACTGGCATTGGCCCCACCGAGGACGACATCTCACAACTGTGGCTAAGCGATGCCAACGATACCCAGGCTGCGGTCGATCTCCTGGAAGCCAATGCGGAGCCGGGCACCGGCGCGGCAATTGGTCAGATCTTCTACGGCACCTCGGTGGAGACCCAGTTTGGCAAACCCGGTCTGCTGCCTGACGGCGACCCGCGCGTTCCTGACATTATCGTGCAGCCGCAAACGGGCGTGGTCTACACCGGAAGTTCTAAGAAACAGGCAGAGCACGGGGGCTTCGCCCAGGACGATACCAACGTCATGCTGCTGCTGTCCAACCCAAGGTTTGACGCCAGCGTCGTGACCAGCCTGGTCGAAACAACGCAGGTGGCGCCGACCATCCTGCAGGCGCTGGGATTGGACCCTCAGAGCCTCGACGCCGTGCGCATGGAGGGCACTCAGGTTCTGCCAAGCATTTTCGCCGGTTACGACGGCGATTAAGATTAACTGACACCCCTCCGTCGCTCGGGGACGGGCGCTGGGGGCTGCAGGTTGTTCCCGCTTTCAGTTAGCGCTTGTCCGTGGCTAGGCTGGGTGGGGGGAGGCCTTGTGCCTCTCCCCACTGTCGGACTGAACCCGTATATCGCTGCTTCGATTGGCGCTTTGCACTTGACCCGGGGCTCTATTCGCGGCGACAAACTCGCCAGCCGAAACACACGAGTTAGCGGCGGTCAAGGTGATTAGCCCGCGTGACTGAAACACATGTTGGCTCCGGGTGGTATGGACGTGCGCATGGTCGTCCTCCTGCGAAGGATTTGGCAATCTGCCAAATTAATATTACCAGTTCATGGCAACGTCGGCGCTACGATTGGCACCTTCGGGAAATCCCGGACACGCCAAATGCATCTTAGGCATAACCCGTGATGCGGCTGACGGTATGGCAGGGCCAAATAGCGGCCGGATGGGCATTGGGCTGGCGCGGGATTATGCAAATCTGATCGCTCAGGGACGATGGAACCCGACACCAGGCGCGTTCTTGAAAATGCCCGAGTCAAGACGATGTGTCCTAGAAGATCTGGATTCAACCGTTCACTAAATAAATACACACCAATTCGCGCCCGTCTGCGTCGAACGAGGCATGTCACGCTTGTGTAATCTGTTTGTTGCCCAATAGCAGGGAAAGCAGCTTGCGATTTGCGGCGACAAGACGTTAGAAGGTACCGGATGTGCTTTGTAGATAGAACGCTCTTCCTTGCGTTATTCGGCGATGGCATTGAGTGCTATCTGCCAAGCAAGAGTCAGACGGCAGGGCAGCACCGTTGCGCCGCTTAGCCTCGGTAATGGCCATCATCGGCGTAGGATTGGCCGTTGGCGCTCCGTTTGCGCTAGGCGGCGGGGCCGTTCTCGACAGTCTGCGTCATGTTGGTCCACGCGTATTCGTGATCCTGGCGGGACTGTCCATAATCAGCGGCGTCGCGAAGGCCGGCAAACTCCAGGTGCTGTTGGTCAGCCTCGGGCATCGTCTCCCTTTCCTGCGCACGTTGGCGATAGCCTTTGTCACGGATTTCGCTTTCCTGGCCTCGCCAGCCGGGGCTGCCGGTTATGTGGTTAACGTGGCGCTGCTGAGATCTGCCGGCGCATCATGGGCCGTTTCGACCACCGTTGTGGGAGCCGAGCAGGCGCTCGATTTTGTCTTCTTCGCAGTCGCGCTTCCAGTTGGCGCCATCTCCGCCTTGCTTCCATTGGCACAGGTTGTGCCAGTTGTGCCCGGGTCTGTCTACGTGGCATTTCTCACCATGGCCCTGTTGGCCGCTTTTGGCCTATGGTTTGGCCGTCATTTCATGGTGACGGCACTGCACAATTCGGTTCACGCGATACCGTGGTTGCAAGCAAGAGAAAAACAAATTGGTGAATTCATTGCGGAGCTGCGGCAGCAAATGACCATACTGATCAATGGAACTGCCAAACAGAATACTGCCTTGCTGCTGGTGACGATTCTCCAGTGGATGGCCCGGTATGGCGTACTCTGGCTGGTACTGCTGGAACTCGGTTATCAAATGCCGTTCGGATTCGTGCTGGTGGTGCAGGCCGTGGTTCTTCATCTCGCACAGTGGACCGGGATTCCCGCCGGCGGTGGAAGTGCCGATCTGGGCCTTGCTGCTGCGCTAGGGTCTTGGGTAACGAGTCCGACGATGGCCACCGTACTTCTATTGTGGCGCTTCTCCACGCTTTACTTCCCGCTGATCATTGGTGCCCTGAGCCTTCCAGTACTGACCTTCAACTGGAGAGCAAATTCGATTGCCACATCTGAAACTTGTAGCTGATCCACTTCAAACCTTGGATACTTTATGAACAGCTGTTCTGCGCCACATGGCAATGCCAGAATTTCCTGCATCATCTGTGCATTCAACGAGGCGCCGAGAATCGCCGCCGTGCTTGCAGTCGCC
Source organism: Thiobacillaceae bacterium (assembly GCA_049578545.1). GTDB lineage: Bacteria > Pseudomonadota > Gammaproteobacteria > Burkholderiales > Thiobacillaceae > DASQBT01. Next base: position 4,414 of record JBAUMF010000027.1, on the reverse strand, counting down.
TCAGCGCACCCACTGTTGCACGAGGTCATCGTAGTGGACGACGGCTCGACCGACGGGACCGCCGACATCGTCAAGCGTTTCCCTTCGGTGAAGCTCATCTCCTGCCAGGAAAATCGAGGCAAAAGCTTTGCCATGGCAACAGGCGTCGCGGCGGCAAGATGCGACCTCCTCATGCTGCTCGATGCGGACCTCAGCGGCCTTGCGTTTGAACATATTACGGCTCTCGCAACCCCCGTCTTGGCGGGCGAGACAGACGTCAGCCTCAGCCTGCGGAAGAACAGCCTTTTGCTATTCCGAATCATTGGTCTGGATTTCGTTTCCGGTGAACGGGTCATCAGGAAGGAACTCCTGAGCGAGGCGCTGGAGGAGATTTGTGGGCTGCCGCGGTTTGGCATAGAAGTATTCATGAATCGCAAGATCATTGCGCGCCGGCTCTCGATTTCGGTTGCACACTGGCCACAGGTCACGCAAGCGAGGAAAACCGAAAAGCTCGGATACTGGAGGGGCATTCGTGCCGAGTGCCGCATGATCGCTGATTTGCTGCAAGTGGCTTATCCTGTCTTCCTTGTTTTGCAAACGTATCATCTGCTTGCATTGCGAACTCATCATGCCCGCACGGCGGAGTCCGTGACGCCGGTAGCGAGGCGACGGCTCGCTGACGCGCCAGCTGCGGATCCGATAACGACCTTGACAGCACAATGCATTGAGGCGTGGCCGGGCGTTTCTCCAGCGACCGCCAAGCCAGGCAATCATGACGACTAGAACGTCTGATCTCCATTCCGCGAAAGCATCAACTGGCAAAGCGCCTCGGCTTGGCCACGGCACAATGCACGGATTGTGATACTCAACGGGGCCGTCTGCTTTGAGCCAAACAACCGACGACCCCGGTGATAGGGCCGATCGGCCGGTCGCGTCCGGTGAGTTTGCCGCCGCCACGTAGGTCAAGCCGGCCGGTTTTCACCAGCGTTCTTGGCGCTAGGCCAAATACCACAGCACGGCAACGTAATGGCAAGTCATACCCGCCATGACATAGAGATGCCAGACGAAATGGCCAAATATCGGGCGACTTCCACAAGGACGGTCCCGGATGCCATAAATCGGAGGTTGCTGTAGAAGACAGCCAGACTGTGGGTCTGGTACCTGAGCAGATTCGAAGAATGGAAATAGATCGGTCGCAAAAAAGGATGTGCAGACATTCGTTAGTTCGCAATAGGTGGCGCTGGCAGCCTGTGAAAGGACCGTTAGGGTCGTTGAAAATTCCAAAGCTGTTTAGCGAAAGTTGCGACAGGTTGATTTGTTGAAGATTACTAAAGGTGGCAAACAATTGCCAAGGATTGTTGAAGGGCGCTTGAAATGCAAGCTAGTGCTGTGCCAGCCCGCTCCGGGCCATCTGGGTTGCCTTGGAGCGAGCCGCGCTCAGCATGACGCGACTATTGCCGGTCAACGCCCCCGCCTTGACTTGGGGGGGTGATGCATATGGATGTCGCGCTGTTGTTTTCTGAACAGGCTATGGCTGTGTGACGCCTGTTCCCGGTGCTAAAGACACACCTCTCAGTACCTCCCCAAAACCAGCCGTGCGGACCGCCGCAAAGCTTTCACCCACCGGGGCCGGACCCGTCGTCGCGCTCAGGTTATCGGTAATCATGACAAGCTTGTTCGGGTCCGCGCCCTGGTCGCCATTGCCGCTCACCGTCGACGTAATCGCCCAGATCGTGACAGTGCCGTCACCGTTCACCCGGCCCGCAACGTTGCGCAAGCCGTCGGTGGCCGGCGCCCAGGGCAGGCCCGTCGCCGAGTTGTTTCCCGTTGGATAGCCCGCGACGCTGTAGGGGATGCCCAAAGCCAACCCGCTCTGCAGCGTATAGGCAAGGTGCCATGTGTTCCCGTCAGATACCCACTTCTGCAATCCGGCCGTCTTCTGTGCAGAAGCCTTGGTGTATGTGTTAGTAGTAGAAGAATACGTTGTGTCGCCATTGCCCTCGTCAGCCACGTACACGGTGTAGGCGTCCGCGAACCAAAGGCCGAACGGGAAGGAGGTTTTCGACTTCAGTGCGGTGGGGAAGCCCTTCAGGATGCACATGTTGTTAGGGGTGAGGCCCTTCGTCTGCAAGTTCGCTGGGTTGTAGGGGAGAGGCGATGTGGGCAGGCTTGCGCTGCTGGATGGGAGCCCAGTCCCATTCGGGCATGCGAAGGGATTCCCGTAGGCGTCGAAGCCTGACGTATCAACGAAGTAGACGGTGTTAACCCCATTGCCACCGCTGCCTTTCGTGTAATACAGCACATTGTCGAAAATGGTCAGGCCGCGGAAATTGGTGTCCTTGCCGATCTTGTCAGCTGCGTCGCCCAATTGTGTGATGTTGAAGCTGCCAACCGGGGTGGGAACGTCAGGCTCCTGCGCGACGAGTGCCTTGACTTCCGGGGTCAGAATCTGCGCCCCGGCGCCGATGATGATCCCGTCGGGCTGGGGATTGCCGCCATTGCCTGCGTTGCCGGCCGTGTACAGGACATTGGCGGGGCTCGTGTTATTCAGGATCGCTGCGCGCCCGTTATTGCCGCTGTAGGCGTTGGTCTTGGTGAAGTGAAACTTGCCGTGTTGATCGACCTGCGCGACGACGCGGTAATTCTCCAGCGGAACCGGATTCGTCGGGTCGACAACTCCGGGTGTGTTGGAATTGGAGGCGTCGAGGGCGTCGACGGGAGCCAGGTAGCCCATGAAGGTCAGGTAGCGCCCATCAGTCGACAGATTGAGCGCAAGTTCCGATTTGGAAGGGAAGCTGCTCACCATCTGGTCCTTGGTGGGTGGAACCCCCCGCTGCGAGCTGTTGGGGACTTCGAGCGAGTTGACGAGTGATCCGTCCGGTGTCAGCTGATCCAGGATGATCTTGGCGGTGATGCCAAAACTGCCGTCGACCAGGCTGTTGTTCCAAATGGACGGATAGGAGCCGTCGTTGGTGGCCGTGACGCAGTTGGGAATGACGCAGTTGGGGGGAAGCTGCTGGCCGACTTCAACATTGCCCGCATAGTTGTCGTAGACGACCCGGCTCACGACCAGATTGCCCGGCAGAAAGTAATCGCTGCCGTTGACTGCCGCGCAGGCCGGGCCGCCCATCGAAAGGGACAACAATGCGATGAGCGCCAAGCGCGGTTTGAAGGAACGCGGGGAAAGGAAGGTGCACGAATTCGGTGTGGTCATCAGACAGTCTCCTTGAGTTTCGCGACAGTCTCACGGCAACTGGCGCAGGGACTATCAGCGTAGTCGCGGTAGTTGACATCCGTGTGACATGTGGCGTGGACATCGACGGTGGCGCTCGAGAAGGCCTGCGGTTTCAAGTTGTGCCCGTCCGGATCGACTCAGGGTTCCAATCAGTCTCGAAGGTATCTGAATTGATCGCTAAGATTCTATGAATAGGGGTGTGACCCGCGGATCCCAGACCCTGAGCTTTCGGTTGCAGCCCTGCAGGGGTGGAGAATATGTTTTCGATATCGGGGCAACGGGCTCAGTCTGGCAACGACGATTGAAAGAGACCGGGGTTCCAGTTTCGATCAATCGCGCCATACCCGTGCTAAAAATGAACGGCGAACCAGTGGAGCGCCGCAGGGGGAGACCTTCGAGTCAATCTTACCGCCATGATCACGACACGCATGTGATACCAGGAAGATGTAGTCAGTGACAGCGGTTCAGTGGGCGCTGTTCGGCGTTCATGTTTCCTTGGGCTCGATGCGCAAGGCTTTGATTCGGGCAAGGTGCGCCTGGCGGGTGTCCTCAAGGTAGCCGGGGTTCGAGCGCTTGTTCATTTCAAGCGGGTGAGGCTATTTGCCTTTCGTACGTTTTCTCATTTCAGCCATCCTCTTTCGCCATTCCTGTAGATCGTCATCCTCGTTCTCAAGCTGCAACGCCAAAACTTCCAGCGCACTGAGTTGCTTGTCTTCCAGCCTGCGGGCCAGCTTTGTTCGTGTCCGCGACAACAGCCGTTCCCTATCTTGCTTGCTCAGCAGCTTAGCTTTTTCGAGATACTCTGCCTTAGGCTCGTTCTTCATCGAAATTCATCCTCTGCTGGTGAATAGTCAGCTTTCATCTTAGCTCTTTATCTGATTGGCCATCTACCTCAGATGCGATCAACAAAATCGGCGCAGCGGTAGCCGTGGGGTGCTGCCGAAGTGCCTTGATCTGTTCGTGGGTATATCGCTGCTATGTGTATGGCCCCCGGTAGCCTGGGGGTGCTTCTTCGCCAGACGATACGCTACCGGGAAAGTGAAGGGCTCATGGGTTTCGGCTTTAGCAACGCAGGAAGATTCTATGGTTCACGTCAAGGCCTTTGTGAGACGCGTCGGATCGAATGCGGTCTTGTAGGTATACATCGACCATGCTGTGCGAGCGATACGTCGGGCCAGGATGACGAAGGTCGCCGTGCTG
>JBAUMF010000026.1:0-55086 GCA_049578545.1 Thiobacillaceae bacterium | reverse complement strand
TCAATCCCTTCCTCATCCAGAAGGAAATTCAACGTAAACTGAAGGCTATCTTCAAACTGCTTCGGTAACTATCCAATTTGAGACAACGAATCAGCCCTTCGGTAACGTTTTAACTTGAGGCAATGCGCAGTGCCCATGTCCGGCTGCCTATCGTGCAAGCCCTCTTTGCCTGCTCGCCCGCCAGTGTGTGGCGCGGAGTAAGGGCAGGGCGCATTCCCAAACCGCGCAAGTTGTCGCCAAGAACTACATGCTGGCTGGTGGGTGAGTTGAGGGCTGCGCTTCGACTCTTGAGTAAGGGGCACGCATGAATACCAACAACGAAATCGTGTTCATGAAAAGTGCAGTTCAGCATATGGGGCAGACCGTGGGTCAGGGCTTAACCATGAAGATGGAATCATGCCCCAAGTACCCAAGCTGTCACGCCCCCATCTGCATGTTGGATACCGACTGGCAGAAGCGTAAACATTTTAAAGAGGATGCCTGCTGCTTCTATCTGCTCGAATCACAAAAGCCGGGCGCAGAGGCCGTTTTCAGGGGTGCAGGGCGGGGGGAACTCTATGATGCCGCCATCGCAGCAGCCCCATCGATTGCCGCCCGCTATGCACCCATCAGACGGAACATGGAACGCGCCAGGACAACAGGCTCGCGGATGGGTCGATTGACAGGGGGCATGAGCAATGGCTAAGACAATGCCCACGGGTGAACGCTATTACATGGTGAAGAAATCCGTCTATGAGTCCTTTGCCTACCGCAGTTTGAGTTTCAAGGCGCTGGCACTTTTCCATCACCTGCTCACTCAATTCAACGGCGGCAACAACGGCAACATATCGGCGACCTTGAGCATGATGAAGCATTTCGGCTGGGCGTCGAGCGCGACGCTGTCCAGTGCCATCAAGGAATTGCTGGAGCATGGCTTCATCAGGAAGACCCGGCAGGGTGGCATGGGGGCGATGAAGCAATGCTCGCTCTACGCCTTCACGCATCTGCCCGTTGCAGAAAATGCAAGATTGGGCATCAAGGGCGGACCGGCGACGCATGATTACCGGGAATTTGTCGGCACCACGAAGAAGAAATCACTTGTTCGGAAAGTGAACGGTGTCGGTGCAGATATTGAAGCGGAACGCCCGCTCACCGATTCAGATTTTGCGGGGTGGGCTTCCAAATCGGTTCAGATTCAGAACACGGGGGAAACCCCGTCTAAGCTAGCAGTCACGGGGCATGCAGGGACTTTGCGAAACAAGGTGCCAACCGTTCAGAATCTGAACGCCTTTATATCTAACCATCCTCTTGCGAAGGAATACGATGAACAAGCTGCTTGAAAATACGCTTGGAGTTATCAAGGGTGGCGACTGGTGGATAGAAGTACTGTTTGAAGAAGACCCACCGAAGAAGGCATTGGGCGCTGCTGGCAGCGGGTATGTCTACATCAGCAAGTATTACCGGGGCAGAGAGGTCGGAAATCACAGCATCGGTCTGCCCGCAGACAAGGCTCGGGAACTGGGCAGAATCTTGCTTGGCACAGAAGATCATCATGAAGATAGGCCAGCATGAAGAAAAGATCCGCGACTCCGAAGCAAGTGATGGAAATACTGGCCTTGAGAGAGGCGGGCTACACCGTGCTTGCGATCAGCCAGAAGCTGAATTTGAGCGTCAGAACCGTGCATCGGCACCTGGCTGCTCACGGCGCAAAGAAGGGCAGCCTGAAGGATGAAGTCATTCAGCAGGCGCGAGATGAACTGTTCCAGCTTGTGACTTCAAGCCCAGTGATACGTGAAGAAGCGGCGAAGCTGATAAGCGATGACTTGGCCCACTCCAACCACCTGCGGGCCATCATGATTGAAGCATCAGCGCATCTGAAGGCAACGACGCCCCAAGAAGCGGCGCTCGTGATGCGGGCTGCTGCCGCGTACTCCACCGCGCTCAAGAACACGTCCGACACGATCCGCCATTCACTGGGGGCGGAAAAGATTGAAGATGAGCGGGATGAGCTACCGGAACTGGTCGTGAGGGAATTGACCCCTGAAGAAATTCAAGAACTGACGGTAGGCGCGGGGGTGGGGGAAGACTGAATCATTCGGATAATGGCATGGTCATGACCGTGTTATGGCAGGTGGGATGTCTTAGAAAGAACCGGATGGTCCGAACCCCATCGTTTGAAATTTTTTGCGGCAAATTTGAAAATCAGGTGAATGGCCTTGCGGGCATTCGATTTGGCCGTGAAAGGATGATGGAGGATATTGCCGCTATGTCCTGTACTCGGGGCAAAGCATGCGAGCCTGCCAACTATCATGCTACAACACCCAAGGCTGGATAGCGGACTCCAGAGCACTGCGCAACGTAGAGTATCCCGCCTGGAAAAACTCCCTGCTGCTGTCCAGACGGTAAGCTTCAAGTGCCTGATGCCCAGCTTGCTCAGCTTGATGACCCTCGGTGACGGCCCAGGCTTGCACTACCAGGAAAGGCGTAGGGGCTGCGGTCCTGCCGGAAAGCTCACGGGCTCGCTGTTCAGGGTCGCGGTCCGTATAGCCGACCTTGTATATGTCACGTCCGTGCGCTGGACAGCGCATGACATAAACGTACGCACCCGCCATCACCGCATCATCTGATGTCGTAACAGCCGGGACCAATGGCCTAGGCACTTCCGACTGACTTGGGCTATGTGCCATTCGCTCACGGTATTGCTCTAGTTTCCGCCGCGCCAGCGAAAGTGATGACTTGATGTAAACGACCTTGGGCCCAGGTGTCGTCGATTTGTCCTTGTGCCGGACATGGCTGCGTACCCAGGTCCTACCCAGTACAGAATTGCCGTCCGCGTCGTGACCTTGTTGGTCTGGATTGGCAAACACGCGCCATCCGCCTGATACCTGCACCTGAAACAAGGGTGGGGTATAGCTGCGTCCGGCCAGCTGCTGTGGCGCACTGGGGTTCGCCACACGCACGGCGGAAATGCGCCGGAATAGAACCTTCGCCTCGGGCAGCGCAGGTGCCATCGCGCGCTTGGCCTTGAGCGAGTTCTGCAATTGAAGGCCAAGCTTGGTGGTCCGCTGTTCCACCCTTTGCACCGTGATGCGTGCAGCGAGATAAGACGGGAGCAACAGCAAAGTCTTAGCGGCCTCCCATATGACCGACGCCTTGTCCAACTGCGCGCCCATACGCTCAGCCATGGCTTCGCTGTCGCGCAACACCAAGGTCTCGGCGATGTCGGTAAGCACGGCGTAGCGGTTGTACATGTCGCGCATCAGGCAGCGCGCATCCAATTGCTTCGTCTTGAGGTTGAAACGACACAGCACCAAATCACGAACCAAATGCTTTTCGGCATCAACAAACACTACACGGCTATCTTGGGTGTTCAACTTCGGCATGTCGGGCTTATGCGGCATCGGCAAGTAAGGCTCGGTAGCACGGTCCTTGAGTTCCTGCAGTTCGTCATGGGGGAATTGCTCACCGACCACCATCAGCATGGATAGCTCGTCGCCACGGCGTACATAACTTGCCCCTAGAATGGAGAAGCTGTGGCCGTCGTCGGCACCAAGAAGTAAGGTTCCGGGGGTGTCGAGCGAATTGACGTTGATGATCTGACCAGGTTCGACCGAGGCGGCGGCATCCAGGTTGACGGGTGGAGCGTCAGGGGACGTTATGTAGTCAAGAAAATCGGTCAGGCTGATGAGGTAGTCTGTTTCCGGCAACAAGAGCAAACCCGCAAACGCCTTGCTGTTCCAGAAGAATGCCTCAGCAATGTCGTAGCTGGTAGGAAAGTAAGTTGAGCCGTGTCGGCGTAGACGCTGGTTGTACTCAATCTGCAATTCGCGCAACGCTATATCGGAAGAATAGCCAGCCCCAGACTCTTGCTGCGCCCGGATGGAGGCTTCCGCCTTTTGGTGCATTTCCTTTATTTTGGCGCGCTGGGCAGGGCTGTTCCAGATACGCTGGAACAAGTCTTCGCGTTGCTTGTATGCGGGAGTCCCCTTGCGCGGCCGTGCGTGCCGCTGCATGCCACGCAGCCGGGTTTTGCGGTCTTCGCTGTTAAGCTTGTCGTCGTCGTCCATCCCAGCCTACCCTCAGAAAAGCTATGTTTGAGTGTAATGGATGGCTCCCCGTCAGGTAAGCCTGCAAGACAAACGAAATCATAGAATCGGCTGCAATCGCACTTTCTACGGCTGGACGCCATATCGTGACCCGAAAGTTTTTTATGGCTGACTGTTGCCGATAACCTGTCACGAGGAACGACTAGCATTTAGACTATGATGGTATTTATGATGGTATATCTGCTGGCATAATCTGGCAAAGCCATACAGCTCAAGCGATTGCGCCAGTTATTCGAAGCCCCCTCCCGCACCACCCTGATGAGATGAATACACTTGAGGTCACCCAGATTCTCTATGATGAGCAGGGGGTCTAATTCTGGGATTTATGTGTGGTATTTGCGACAACGTCGCAAATTACTGACACTCGTCTTGATGCCATATCGCAATATAAGAATATTACGAATATAATTGGTCATTGATCGCTGCTTTACCTGTTTCATCGTCCTGCCGATGGGTTAGACGACACCAGAATTCCAGTCCTGTTCGGAGTGTTCTTATCATGCAAATCAAATATCTGAGTCTTATGTTGGCCGTGGTGCTGGCGTCTTCTCCTGCCCTGGCAGCAAACAAGAAAGCCAGCAAAACCAAAAAGGCCAAAGCCGTTGCAGCTGCGCCGGCCAAAGCCAAGAAGGAAGCTGAGTCCGCAAAGGCGATCTACCCGGTTGCGTCCAACACCGCGACAGGCGGTTATACGGCCAACATGGTGGAAGTGCCTGCCGGACAGACCCCTCAAACCCCTGAGCAGTGGTTGAGCCGCATGGGTGATTTCACCCAGAACGCTTCCGCGTTCAAGGATCCGAAGACCTTCGAGGCGTGGCTGGCTGCAATGACCGATCCCAATACGACGGCGGCTGCCATTCCCATGATGATGGAACCCGGCAACTGGCTGCACATGGCACAAAGTGGCATGCAGCCGGGCGTAGTCAATAACTATTTGCCATTCATGATGGATCCTTCGATCTACCTGCGCTGGACCGCTGGCATGATGGACCCGGGTTTCTATGCACGCTCACTTTGGGCATTATCTGATCCCAACAAGATGATGCGGTGGATGATGTTGCCCCTGGACCCCAGAGTGTTGCAGAGTGGTATGAACATGCTGAACCCGAACATGTACATGAAATGGATGATGGCACCGACCGATCCCCGTGCCATGAGCCTCATGTTCGCTCCCTTTAATCCTCAATTATACGGCAGCTGGATGGGAGCCTTTATCAATCCGTCCCTGCTTGGCAGCAACTGGACCAGCTTCATGAACCCCACCGCCTCTGTGGTGCCGTTTGGTCCCGCCGCTCCAATCACCCTGCCCATCAACGTGATGGATCCGTCCACCTGGGCCAACATGCTGAACATGTTTGGCGGTTTTGGCGGCATGATGCCATCCTTGACCGGCACGGCTGGCGGAACGCCTGCTCCGAGCATCTACGCATCGGGTTTGCCCATCCCTGGTTTCGGTCCGGGGCCCAATCCCTATCTTGCAAATGCGCAGGGTGCACCAGCGCCCGCGGCTCCCTCGCTCCCCTCGATATTCCCGTTTGGCGCACCTGCCCCATCCCTGGCAAATGCCCAGGCTGCGCCGGCGGCTCCCTCATTCTTCCCGGCTGGCGCGCCGGCCAAGATGACACTGTCGGGTGATGCGCTGTTCAGGTCCGGCAAGGCATCTACCCGTGACCTGACGGCTGAAGGCAAGAAGGGCCTGAATGAGCTGGCGGACAAGATCAAGGCAGCTGGCAAGATCGACACGATCAGGGTTACGGGCCACGCGGACAAGACCGGCAAGGCTTCCTACAACATGAAACTGTCCCTGGCTCGCGCACGTTCGGTCGCAGATTACCTCAAGTCCAAAGGGGTAAAGGCAGCCAAGTTCATCACAGCGGGCAAGGGTGACACCCAGCCGGTAAAGGATTGCGACATGAAGCTGCCCAAGGCTGAATTGGTCGCCTGCCTGCAGCCTAACCGTCGTGTTGAAATCGAAGTCGTCCCTGCCAAGTAGTCAGGGCCCACGTGGATCAAAAAAGCCGGCAATGCCGGCTTTTTTGTTGCTGGTGACCAGAGAAGTTCAGGCTGCTTGCACGGGAATGGCAATGCGCTGGTCAATGATCCGATTCTGTTCGTCCACGTATACCAGATTCGGGTTATAGCGGGCCAGTTCCAGTTCGCTGTATATCCCATAGGTGGCGATGATAATGATGTCGCCGGGGCGTGCCTTGTGCGCCGCCGCGCCATTGACTGAAATGACACCCGAATTACGCTCTGCACCGATGGCATAGGTAGTGAAGCGCTTGCCATTGGTAACGTTGTATATCTGGATTTGTTCGTATTCGTGTATGTCGGCAGCTTCCAGCAGGTTCAAGTCGATCGCGCAGGAGCCTTCGTAGTGAAGCTCGGAATGGGTGACCCTTGCCCTGTGCAGCTTGGATTTGAGCATCGACCTCTGCATGAGCGGTGCTCCTATATCAGGAAAGGCTTAAATTATAACCCAATTCAAGGTTGTCAATGAGCCGGGTTTTGCCCAGGTAGGCTGCAGCCAAAATGACGAATTTGTCGGCTGTCGCAGTGGGGCGTGACAGATCAGGACGCCGTATTGCCACGTAGTCGACTTTCCAGCCGGCTGCCTTGAGTGCTTCACATCCTGCCGATTCCAGAGAAGGGAAATCGTGGTTGCCGGCTTCAAGCTGCGCTTTCAGATCATTCAAGGTCTGGAAAAGACGGGGTGCTTCCCTGCGTTGCTCAACGCTGAGATAGCCATTGCGGGAGGAGAGAGCGAGCCCGTCTTCAGCCCGAATCGTTTCTCCACCGCGGATTTCAATAGGGAGATTGAACTGGGTGGTCATCTGCCGGATGACAACCAGTTGCTGATAATCCTTTTTGCCGAACAGGGCTACGCTTGGCCGCACGAGATTGAAAAGCTTCATCACCACGGTCGCCACGCCGCGAAAGTGACCGGGGCGAAACGCGCCGCACAGATCGTTTTCCAGTTCACGCGGCGGAATCACATAGAACTGCTGCGCTGCCGGGTATATTTCTTTTTCTGACGGGGCAAAGACGATGTCCGCATGGCCATCCACCAGTGCGCAATCGGCGCCGAGTGTTCGCGGGTAACGCTCAAAGTCCTCGCCGGCAGCAAATTGCAGTGGATTGACAAAAACGCTTACTACGACGGGAAAGCCAGAGTTTCGGGCCTGCTTGACCAGTGACAGATGCCCCTCATGCAGGTTGCCCATGGTGGGGACGAATGCGCAAGCTTTCTGCCCCGACAAGGCAGTTCGAAGCTCGGCAGCGGTTGAGACGAGCTCCATGAATTATTGAAAGCAGTGTTCCGGCCCTGGAAAAGTGCCTGTTTTCACCGCATCCACAAAGGCCTTGAGTGCAGCCTGAATCGAGCCGGTATCCGCCATGAAATTCCTGGAGAATTTGGGCGGATGAGGATAGACCCCGAGCACATCGTGCAGCACCAGCACCTGGCCACTGCAATCAGGTCCGGCGCCGATGCCTATTGTGGGAATCGAAATCGACAGCGTCACGTGTTTGCCTAGTTGCGCAGGGATGGACTCCAGAACCAGCAATCCCGCACCGGCTTTTTCCATGGCCCGGGCATCCGCCAGCAACTGAGCTGCACCCGATTCACCACGCCCCTGAACCCTGTAACCACCCAACTGGTTGACGGACTGAGGCAGCAGACCAAGGTGGGCACACACGGGGATGCCGCGCTGTACAAGAAACTCGACGGTTTTGACCATTACCGCGCCACCTTCCAGCTTGACCATGTGCGCGCCGGCAGCCATGAGACGCGCAGCGGAAGCAAAGGCTTGCTGCGGACTTTGCTGGAAACTGGCAAAGGGCATATCACCGATGATGAACGCACGCGCTACTCCACGACTGGCAGAACGGGTGTGGTAGCTCATTTCCGAGAGTTTCACCGGCAGGGTGGACGCGTGGCCCTGCACCACCATGCCGAGTGAATCACCAACCAGCACGATATCCACGCCTGCCTCATCCGCCAGGCGGGCAAACCCGGCATCGTAGGCAGTGATCGCGGCAATCTTCTCCCCGCGCTGACGCATGTCGCTGAATGTGGACAAAGTGACAGGTTTGACGGGTGCAGTCATTTCAAATCTTGAACAAATAGGACAGGAGGACGGAAGGGAGACACAATCCTCACATTGCCCATCCACTTTCCCTCATGTCCTCATTGCTCAAGAGAATCACGCGGCCCTGGAGAAGAACTCGCGCGGGCCGCGCATCTTTGCCATGCGTTCCAGCAACAGATCGAAATCGCCCTGCTTCTTCACAAAATTCAGGTTCTCGCTGTTGACCATCAGGATGGGTGCGGCGTCGTAGCGATGGAAGAACTCGCTGTACGATTCAGCCAGCCGTCCCAGGTACTCGGATTTCATCCCCTGCTCAAAATCGATACCTCGGCGCTTCACACGTTCCTGCAATGCTTCAAGCGGGGCCTGCAGATAGATCACCAGATCAGGTTCCGGCGCCTGCAGACGAAGGTCAGCATAGACCTTTTCATAAAGCGAATATTCGTCATCGTCCAGATTCAGACGGGCGAACAGCATGTCCTTGTCCAGCAGAAAATCCGAAATGATGGTGTTGCAGAACAAATCTCCCTGAGCCAGCTCCTTTACCTGTCTTGCCCGGTCAAACAGAAAGTGCAACTGGGTGGGCAGGGCGTAACGTTTGGGGTCCTGGTAGAAGCGCGGCAGGAAGGGATTGTCCGCAACATTCTCCAACAGGGTGTCGGCCTCCATATGCTCGGCCAGACGTTTGGCCAGGCTGGATTTGCCTACACCGATTGGACCCTCGACCACAATGTAGCGATAGCGGGACAGGCTCATTTGACGCCACCTGCAAGCTGAATTGCCGGCTGGTACAGGCGAATGGGTTGGCCTGCACAGCACGTGAGTTGCGTTCTCAATGAGCCATGACCAGGGATGTTCAGATCGGGTGCAATTTCCATCAGCGGCTCAAGCACAAAGGAACGTTCATGCATGCGAGGGTGGGGAACCGCCAATCCCTGCTCGTGAAAAAGTGCATCGCCGAAAAGCAGCAAATCCAGATCAAGGGTGCGCGGGGCGTTGCGGAATGTGCGTTCACGGCCATGCAGGTGTTCAATGTCCAGCAATGCGGCGAGCAGGGCACGTGGCGAAAGACCCGTTTCAAGCTTTGCGACCGCATTGATGAAATCGGGTTGCTGATCGCAGCCCACTGGGGCTGAAACATAGAGAGAGGAGCGGGCAGCCAGGATGGTGTGCGGGAGGCGCGCCAGTTCTTCAAAGGCGAGTTCCACCTGGGCGGCAGGATCGTCCAGATTTGCACCCAGGCCGATAAAGGCCGTGACCTTCATGTCGGGCTGGCCTCGGTGCCGAGATCAACGTCGGTCACGCCGGCGGCGGATTTGTTTCCGGCGGCAGGCTTGCGCCGCCGCCGCTTGCGTGGCTTGGGTCCGGAATCAGCGACGAGCATTGATTGACGCTCGTCGGCATCCGCTTCCTGAAAATGCGTCCACCACTGGGCCAGTTCTGCCTCGATTTCACCCGATTCGGCGCGTATCAACAAGAAGTCGTAGCCAGCGCGAAAACGGGGGTGTTCCAGCAGCCTGAACGGTCGCTGTCCGGAACGCTGTTCGAAACGTGGCTGGAGTGCCCAGGTTTCCTTGATGAAACCATCAAACCGGCGCGGGATGGCCAGCATTTCGCGCTGTGCTTCCAGCACCTCATCCATGGCGACAAACAAGGCAGGGATCGGCCTCTCGCCGGTTTCCTGAATTGCCAGCCAGCGCCGCTGGACCTGCGGCCACAACAACGATGCAAAAAGAAAACCTGGCGAAGCCGTACGATCGTCATGGATGCGTTCATCCGTATTGCGCAGGGCGGCGCTGATGAATCGCCCTCCCTGCGGATCATCCAGGATGGTGTCGAGCAGCGGCAGCATGCCATGATGCAGTCCCTCCGCCCGCAATTGATGCACGGCTCTCAACGCATGACCGGAAAGCAGGAGCTTGAGCGCCTCGTCAAACAGGCGGGAGCGGGGAACGTTCTCCAGCAGCGGAGCCAGTTTCGCGACCGGTGCACGGGTGGCGGGATCAATCTTGAATTCGAGCTTTGCTGCGAAGCGGGCCGCCCGCAGCATGCGCACCGGGTCTTCGCGATAACGGGTTTCAGGATCGCCGATGATGCGCAGGATGCGCTTCTTGCTGTCTGCGACGCCGCCGTGGTAATCCCAGATTTCTTCCCGGTGCGGATCGTAATACAGCGCATTGATGGTGAAGTCACGGCGAGCTGCGTCGTCTTCTTGGCTGCCGAATACATTGTCCGAGAGCAGGCGACCGTGTGCGTCCGTCTCGCGAACATCCTCGTCTTCGCCCGTGTGATTGCCCGCCGAGCGGAAAGTGGTGACTTCGATCGTGTCGCGGCCACACATCACGTGAACGATCTTGAAACGCCGGCCGATAATGCGCGAGCGGCGAAACAGGCGGCGGATCTCCTCCGGGGTCGCATCCGTGGCCACATCGAAATCCTTGGGTTTGCCGCCCAGCAGCAAATCCCTGACTGCCCCTCCAACTACAAACCCCTTGTAGCCGTGATGCTGAAGCTCCTCGCATACCTTGAGGGCGCATGAATGGATGTCCTCACGCGACAGGCCATGCTGCTTTTTCGGCAGCACGCGAGGCCCCTTGCTACGGGTTTTATTCCCCTTGCCCAGTACGGAATTGATGAACTTGCGGATCATGGAAGAAGAATTATACCTTTTGGCTGATGGCTCATCGCACCGGGCATGCGCAGCGCCAGGGCTCAGTTAAAGCTGAAGGTATAAAGCAGGTCGACCGTGTTTTCCTGACCTGTCTTGGCCTCGACCGACAGTCGCCTGGTTAGTGAATAATTGAGCTTGAGCACCGTCGTGACGCTGCTCATGCCCTGCTCGTAGCTGAGATAGGCCTTGTCCGAGAGTCGCTTGCCCAAAGACAGCACGGTGGTTTCCAGTCCTCCGGTACCTGTAGTGCTGCTTTTCAAACCCACTTCGTCCAGGCCAGCGGCATGAGCAATCCTGGATTGAAGGCTGACGGACTGGTCCGCAGAGAGCAGGGCACCTGCCGCCGCGGTTAACAAATCATAGTCATTCCCGCTCGCCGATTCCATGCTGCGCCCGAGGACCAGCCATGAGAGTTTCTCGCTCTCCGCGACATCCGGGTTGGACACCAGCTTTGCTTTAGGCACGAGGGCGGTGCCGCTCACGCTGACGCCTGCTTCGACCGGCTGGTTCTTTCGCATCGCGACAATGTCCAGGCCCGGATTGTCCAGCGGGCCATGAAAATCCAGTATGCCCCGATCAATGACAAGATTCTGGCCATAAGCCGAGTACGTACCTTTGGTTACGTTGACGCTGCCATAGACTTTTGGATGGGCTGGCGTGTCAGCGACGACCTTGAGCTTGCCGGTGAGCTGCGCATCCAGACCCCGGCCCTTCAGGGCAAAGTTTTTCCCCAGGTCCAGTTCCATGTCGATCTTGAAACGGGTTGAAGGCGAGGCAGAAGGTGCGGCTGTGCGTCCGACGATGATTACATCATCACTGCGGGCCACACGATTCGCCTTGGGCAGCTCAATCAGTGCACGATCGGCCTTGATGTCCCCATTAACAACAAAATGCCTGTCCTCGAGCACGGCCTGGGCCTTGCCGCTGATGACCAGCTTGAGGTCGGGACGGGACAGGATCTCGAGCTGTTCTGCCGTTCCGCTGACGTTCACCCAGGGCTCCTGGTTCTTCAGTCTTGAAACACCTTGGGCGGTGAAGCGGCCTTTACCTCCATTGATTTCAAAGTGCCTGAGGACCAGACTCTCATCTTCCAGCGCTGCATCAAGTTTGCCGCTGCTCAGGTGGAGACCGATTTCCGGCCAGTTCACGCCGATCTGATCCCCTGTCAGCTGGCCGCTGGTTGAAGGGTGGGCAATGGTACCGGACAGGCTTGCACGGGCATGGGCGGCGCCCACGAGTTTGAGCCCGCCAGCAGGATCCAGCAGAGGGGAGAGCCAGGTTAACGAGGGCAGGTCAAATTCACCACGGCCTGATAGAGGGCTGTTACCCGCAAGTCCCCATTTGCCGTCACGCCGCGTCAACTCGCTGTCACCAGCCAGATGCAGACTTCCCAACTGGCTGCCGGTGGCCGTCAATTCACCCTTGATGCGTTCGTCCTTGAGCGACAGGTCAAGCCTTAATCCGCTGATGCCCAGTGCCAGTTTTGGTTCGGTCAGGGCAATCACATCGCCTTGTTGGCGGTGCAGGCCGATATGTACCTCCGGATGATCGTCCATTCTGATGTTCCAGTCGCCGGCGATCTGCAAATTGCCATCAAACGCCTGGCTTGCACCAGACAGATGCAATAGTGTGATCACAGGCATCGAATCAAGTTGCCCCCGGCTGACGATTTGATGATTGCGACGAGCAAACGAAGTGAGTCTCAGATGACCGCCCATGAAATTGACGACAGCTGGACCGAACTCCTGTTGCTGACGGCCAACCACCAGTTTTGCCGGCGCCTGCAGGTTGAACGGGTATGCTCCGCGATTTTCCAGTTGGCGAATTTCCCCCGACCATGTTTCGCCAAGTGAGCCACTCAGCCTGGCGGTGAGATCAAGCTTGTCGTTCAGCAAACTGATATCAATCTGGTGATCACGACGCCGGCCGTGAATCGCCAGTGTTGCCTGCTTCAGCTTGAAGGTGCCATGGCCCAAGCCTTGCAAGTCGGCTCGCAGCTCCGCAGTTCCATCCAGGCCCTGTGCGAGGCGCCCCTTTGCATGTAAATGACTTAATTCATAGGTATTGGCCCAGCGCAAGGCGCTGGCATTGATTTCCAGGCTTCCTGCGGGCTCTGCAATCGAACCCTGCAACGTTCCCGCTGCATCAAGCTGGCCTGAAAGTTTCGGGTCAAGGACAGCCAGATTTGCACCGTTCAGATTCCAGCGCAACTGATCGCCCGGCGCACCAAAGCTTCCTTGCAGAAACAGCCGGTTGCCGCCAATGGCCAGGCTCACCTCGCTGTTGCTGATGCGTGAAGGAGTCAGGTAAAGCCGTCCATTGCCGGTCACTGGCTGGTTTCGGAAACGGCTTTTTGCCATGTCGAATCGCAGATTTCCGGCGACAGGGGAAAGCGTTCCTGCAGCTTTGATCTGTGCATTCAGATTGGCGGCTGGGTAGTTGCCGAGCGCAGCCGGATTGAAATGGTTCAAAAGGCCTTGCAAGTCGAATGCGCCATGCGCGCTCAGTGCAACCACACCCTTCACTGCGAGCTGGCCTGTTCCGGCCGCGAGTCGCGCCGTTTTGATCTGCAGTGCGTCGCCGTGCCGGCTCAAGTCAGCGGCAAGCTGATAACGCTGATAGCTCAACGAGGTCTTCAGGGATTGTTCCGTTCCAGTCGCCTCAACTTCGATCCGTCCGGCAAGTTTCATCGGGCGAACACGGGAGTGAATGGCATGGGGATTGAGATTGCGGGTATCCGCGGTCAGGGCCAGCCTGCCCCTGCGCAGACTGCCGCGGCCGTCGAGTTGGCCGCCCGCGCCCAAATCAACGTGCAGGGAATTGAAAGCCAGATCATCAAGCAGACCATCCAGTTGTCCCTGCAGGCTCTTGACCGGCAACTGGTTTTGATCGACAGGCCCTGAAAGGACATTCTGCAAATACACTTCGCCATGCAGCCTTTGCTCCCCTGTCATGGTGAAGTGACCCTGGACCCCGATATCAGCACGCGGCAAGCCTGCGTGCAGTCGGGCGGGATCAATTCCGCTGGCTGTCAGGTTTGCAAACTGGATTGGAATTGATTTGAATGGGGTCAGTCGTGATTGCAGATCAAGGGCAAAGGGGTCCAGTGCATGGACGTTTACCTGAAAATCGCTTAGCGTGCCGTGAGCCTGTGCCTGCAGATGATAGCGGGCGCCCTGACTGGCCGAGATCGCCGCATTCAACACATAGGGAAGCCTGTCGGTCAATTCAAGGCTGCCAGTGATGCTTCCCCACAAACTGTCCAGCCGTTTGAGCGAGAGCTGATAAACATCACCCGGTTTTTTCAGTGAAGCCTCGATATGAGACATGAGAAATCGGGCAGGACCCTTTTCAATCCTCAGCTGCGCCAACTTGACTGGCTCAATCGATACCTTGAGCGGCAGTTGCAGACTGGCCGGCAAGGTCAGGGGCTCTGCGCTGGGCTTGATCTGCGTTATCGCCAGTTCGTTTGCATCGAGCTGGGTGATTACCAGCTTTCGCTGCAGCAGCGCCTTTGGAGTCCAGTCCAGATCAAGACCCCCGAGATGAATGTGTTGCGTACTGGTTTGTATGTCAAATTGATCCACGTGGAGCGGGCCATAGAGGGATCCGCTCGCACCTTTGGCTGTGACCTTCTCGCCACTGTAGTGCTCAAGGGCGCGGGCCGCCTGCTGCAATCCCCAGTTGCTGCCTGCAAGCCCTATCAAACCAGCCAGAATTAGCAGTAATACCGCCAGCAGCGAAATTCCATAGCGAAAGAATCGTGCGGATATCGACATTTCAGAAAGCCAGGCTGGCGGAAAAGTGCAGCCGGAATTCACGGGTTTCGCGACCATAGGCAACATCCAGACCCAGGGGTCCCACCGGGCTTTTCCAGCGAGCGCCTATGCCATAACCCAGCTTGGGCGAGAGAGTATTTATGCTGTCAGCCGCGTCGCCCAGATCGGCAAAAACGGCGGCTCCCCACTGGGGCAACAGCCAGTGCACGTATTCCGTACTGCCGACAGCAAGCCAGCGTCCGCCGACAGTCGCGCCCGCTTGGGATACGCCCAGGCTTTGATAGGAATATCCGCGCACCGACTGGTCTCCGCCGGTTCTGAACAGGTAATCCTCCGGAATGCCCGTCCGACTTGGCGCCCACACCCCGCCCAATTCACTGCGCAGGATCAGCTGGCCGCTCTTGCTCACGGGGACAAACAGGATGCCGCGAGTATAACCACGCAGGAAATCCTGGTCAGACAGAATGGAACTGGCGGCGCCGCCAAGCTGAATGTTGTAGATATAGCCGTGGTTCGGATTGACTACATTGTCCACTGCCCGATGGGTCCAGGAATACCCAAGGTAGAGGGCGCGGCTGCGGTCTGACGGCAGGGTACCCAGGCCCTGAACTTCGGTGGTGTACTCCAGGCTGAGAGCGGTTTCAATCTTCCCCCGCACCTTGGTGCGTTTCGCGCCGATGTTGTAGGTTTGCGTCGTCTGGCCTTCAATGTCCGTGTGCTCAGCCTTGCCATGAAGACTGTCCTGATAGCCTGATGCGGTAAGGGGCAGGACGATGTTGCCAGTCAGGGACTGATCGCTATTGCCGACAAGGGCCTGCGTATCCAGCCGCCAGGCCTGTGACGCCAGGTTCAGGTCACCATACTGGACACGGCCTCTGGGGCCTGTGTCAGTGCTGTATCCGGCGCCGAAACTGAGCTTTCTCGCGGCATGCTCGACCACGTTGACTTGAATGGGAGCACTGCGAACCTTGTCGCCCAGATCTGCAGGCACAGAGGTATCGGCAACAACTGAAACCGTGGAAAAGTAGAGGCTGTCTCTCAGACGGGACTGAAAGAGCAGCACCTTGTCCTGGGAATAGATCTCCCCTGCATGAGTCGGATTCAGTCGATCGACAATGCTGGCTGGGTAACGGCGCAAGCCTTTTATCTCGGTCGGGCCAAAATGAAACACCGGCCCGGTATCGATTTCAATCGTCAACTGCACGGTGTTCGCTTTGGGGTCAACCGTGGCATGGCTATCTACAAGTTTGGCGGCCGGGCAACGGCTGACCAGATAAGGCAGCAGGGCTTTGCGCTTGGCCGTCTCCCAATCGGCATGACGGAAGATTGCGCCCTTGGGCAATTTCCAGTCGTTTTGCAGCTGCTTCAATTGGGCTTGACTCTCCCGGCTATTGTCTGCGCATCCGCCACTGATGTTCAGAGCAAATGTCTCCACACGCACCGGCAAACCTGGATCGATGTGGATGTCAACCAAGGGAAGCGGCGAATCTGGTCTTGAATTCACCTCGACCACAGGGTTGTAATAGCCTTCTGTTTCCAGCAGTTCGCGAATCTGCTCAGGCGTGCGCTTGAGCAGAACAGTCAAATAGCCCGCATCCATCTGCGGGCTGCCTTGCCATTGGTAAATATCCAGATTGTTTTGCAGCAGCTCAACCAGACTGGCAGGCGCGTCAAGTTGTATTTCGTAATGTCTTACCGGAGGCGCCGCCAAGCCATACGCTGGCAGGAGGAGCGCCATCATTGCGATGACCTTGGCCAGAATTGCCTCGATGCCGCAGCGGTTCGGGCACGCGCTCTTCCTCATTACTTTTCCCGGGAATGAGGCTGATGCAATCGTTCCCATAGTGAAATGGCCTTCATGGCAACGAATGCATGTAAAGAGTCCCCGCAGTATTTATTGTTGTATGCGACTTGGGAAGGAGGGGATGAGCAAAACAGCAGCTCGCCGCTTCGGGACTGAATCCCGGTAAACGCGCAAACGCTGTGCGCGGGCCGTCAACGCAAGCTGATGATGGGCCAGCCCGCATTCTGGGCATGCGCTTGCAGCGTGGAATCGGGGTCAACCGCGACCGGAAAATCGACCTTTTGCAACAACGGAAGATCATTCAGCGAGTCGCTGTAAAACCAGCTCGAATCGATGTCCTCCCACAACAATCCGCGCTCGGACAGCCACATTTCCAGACGGGTGACCTTGTGTTCACGAAAGCAGGGGATGCCGGAAACCTTTCCGGTGTATTGGTCGCCAGTTAGTTCGGGCTCGGTGGCAATCAGGTGTTCCACGCCGAGCAAGTCGGCAATGGGCCGGGTGACGAAGGAATTGGTAGCGGTAATGATCGCAACCAGGTCTGCGTCGCTGAGGTGCTGCAGGATCAAGCGTTGAGCTTTGGGGGCAATCATGGGTTTGAGCCGGGTCTCCATGTATTCGCGATGCCACGCATCCAGCTGGGCACGATCGTGGCGAGCAAGTGGCCGCAACTGAAAATCCAGGAAGGCATGAATGTCGAGGGTTCCGTCCTTGTACTGATCATAGAAGACCTGGTTCTGGGCTTCGTAGACTTCACGATCCAGTACGCCCTTGTCAATGAGGAACTGGGCCCATTCAAAATCCGAGTCTCCGGCGAGCAGGGTATTGTCCAAGTCGAACAGAACGAGTTTCATGAAAAGGGGTAGCTAACTGGATATTTCAATTATACCGGGCCAACACGGGCAGCCGTGGCACGATAAAATCCAGCCATGGACAAGACGGTTTTCATCCTGCCGGAATCGGTCACCGCCCTCGGCTGGGTCGGTTTGGTTCTCGTCATGTTGGGGTTCTGGCGTTCAGCTGATTGGAAAAAGCTGCTGGACCCGACCCGCTCCAACCTCTTTCTGGGAGCTTCGGTTGCCTTGCTGGTTTTGTGGCAGATTCGTACCGGGGTCCGGCCCGGCCTGGAGTTTCACCTGTTCGGCGTTTCAGCAGCCACCCTTATGTTTGGCCCGTGGCGAGGCATGTTCGCAGGGTTGATTGCGATGACAGGGAGCGTCCTGGCTGGGCATGGCGAATGGACCAACCTGGGCATAGAGAGCTTGGTGTTTACTGGCGTTCCGGCATTCGTCACCTATCGGTTGTTCAAGTTGGTTGAGCGCAAGTTGCCCAACCACTTTTTCATCTATGTGCTGGTAAATGGTTTTTTTGTTGTGGCGTTGTCGGTGATCACAATCGGCTTGACGGCGACTGCACTGATGGCCTTGTCGGGCGTGTACAAGCTGGATTATCTGCTGGAGCAATACACCCCGTATTACGTGTTGCTGGCCTGGTCCGAAGCCTTCAGCACTGGAATGGCAGTCACCCTGATGGCTGTTTACCGGCCTGAGTGGCTGGAGACGTTTGACGACAACCGCTATATCAAGAACAAGTAAGCGTTGAACTACTCCATCGACTATCCCGACCTGCCGGTTTCTGCCCGCAGGGAAGAAATCATTGCCGCGCTCAAAGCCAGCCAGGTATTGATCCTCTGCGGCGAAACCGGCTCGGGCAAGACAACCCAGATTCCAAAGATGTGTCTGGAAGCAGGCCTCGGAGACCACGGCCTGATCGGCTGCACCCAGCCGCGCCGTATTGCCGCACGCTCGGTCGCGGATCGGGTGGCTACCGAACTCAAGGGTCCGCTGGGCGGATTGGTGGGCTACAAGGTGCGCTTCACCGACAAGGTGCGCAGCGACACCCGAATCAAGTTCATGACCGATGGCATTCTGCTCGCCGAAAGCCAGGGCGATCCCATGCTGTCGGCTTATTCCTGCATCGTCATCGACGAGGCCCATGAGCGCAGCCTCAATATTGATTTCATCCTTGGCTATCTGCGCCAGCTGCTCGAACGCCGGCCTGATCTCAGCATCATCATCACCTCGGCCACCATTGATGCCGAGAAATTCTCCGCGCATTTTTCAAACGCGCCGGTGTTTGAAGTGTCGGGCCGGACTTATCCGGTGGAAATACGCTATCGGCCTTTGCAGCGTGAAGAGGGAGGGGAAAAGGGTGAAATGAAAAGGGGCAGGGGTGACGATTCCGATCTCACCAAAGCCATCCTCGATGCCACGGACGAACTGGCCCGCCTGGGTTGGGGTGACATGCTGATCTTCCTGCCAGGCGAGCGGGAGATACGCGACACGGCCGAAGCCTTGCGCAAGCATCATCCCGCGCACACAGAGATTTTGCCCTTGTATGCGCGTCTTTCCATTGAAGAACAGGATCGCATTTTCAAACCGGGCGATGCGCGCCGCATTGTGATGTCCACCAACGTGGCGGAAACCTCGCTTACGGTTCCCGGCATTCGCTATGTCATCGATACCGGTGTGGCGCGAGTCAAGCGTTATTCGCCACGCAACAAGGTCGAACAGCTGTTGATCGAGAAAATCTCCCAGGCCTCGGCCAACCAAAGGGCGGGGCGTTGCGGACGGGTGGAAGCGGGGGTGTGCATACGGATCTACGACCAGGATGATTATCAAAACCGTCCATCCTTTACCGATCCGGAACTGCTGCGCTCCAGTCTGGCTGGCGTCATCCTGCGCATGAAATCACTCGGATTGGGACGGGTGGAAGAGTTTCCCTTCATCGACCCTCCGCACTCGCGTCTCATCCAGGATGGCTACCAACTGTTGAATGACCTGCATGCACTGGACGATCGGGGAGAACTGACCGACCTCGGCCGGCGCCTGGCCAAACTGCCGCTTGACCCGCGTATTGCCCGCATACTGCTGGCAGCGGATCGGCTGCGCTGCCTGAACGAGTTGTTGATCATCGCCAGTTTTCTTTCCGTGCAGGACCCGCGCGAACGGCCTCAGGACAGGGCGGGAAGCGCCGACGAAAAGCACAAGCTGTTTCAGGATGAGCGCTCTGATTTCATGAGCGTGCTCAAGTTGTGGACGTTTTCCGATGACGCCATACGGCACAAGAAGTCCAATCGCCAGCTGCGCGAGCACCTGGCCGAGCATTTCCTCTCGCAGCGACGCATGCGCGAGTGGCGCGAGGTGCATGGACAGATCCATACCCAACTGGTGGAAATGGGACTCAAGCCCAACGAAAAGCCGGCCGGCTACGATGCCATTCATCAGGCTTTGCTAACCGGCCTGCTCGGCAACATCGGTTTCCGATCGGACGATGCAAAGGCACGCAAGCCGGGCGAAGGGGCTTACGATGGCGCGCGTGGCATCAAGTTCGGCCTGCACCCTGCCTCGGTGCTGGCGAAGAAGGGACCCAAGTGGGTAGTGGCCGCAGAGCTCACCGATACGGGACGGCTGATGGGCCGCATGGCCGGGGAAGTGCGTCCGGAGTGGATTGAGGAAGCGGGCCGTCATCTGCTGCAAAGGAACTATGCCGAACCGCATTGGGACCGAAAGTCGGCTCGCGTCATGGCGTTCGAAAAGGCAAGCCTGTATGGCATCACCGTGGTGGCCCGGCGTCGGGTTCACTATGGCACGATCGATCCGGTTGCTGCACGTGAACTCTTCATTCGCGGCGCATTGGTCAGTGGCGATTACGACTGTGCTGACGAATGGTTTCTGCATAACGGGCGCTTGGTTGAAGAAATGCGCGAACTGGAGCACAAGGCCCGCAAGTCAGGCGTGTGGCTGGACGAAGAACGCATGTTTCGGGTTTTCGATGCACGCATTCCGGCCGACATGACCAATGGCCCGGCACTGGAAAAATGGCTCAGGGCTGACTCGTCGAGGTGCAAGACCCTGATGCTCGGCCGTGAAGACATTCTTGGCGAAAGCTTTGGACCCGAAGCCAATCTGTTTCCAGAGTCCCTTGCCGTCGATGGCGTGGAATGTCCACTCAAATACCGGTTCGAACCTGGACATCCGCTCGATGGCGTGACTTTGAGCATTCCCCTCTATTTGCTCAATCGCGTCAGCGAAGCCAAGATCGACTGGCTGGTCCCGGGCATGATACGCGACAAGGTGACCGCACTGATGAAAGGACTGCCCAAGGACAAGCGCCGCCTCTTGATCCCGATTCCGGATCACGTCACGGCATTTCTGACCGAGGCGAAACCTGGTGAATTGAAACTGACCGATGCCTTGAGCGCGTATATGCACCGACGTTTCGGGCAGGAAGTGACACTGGATGAATGGGGCGCAGACATCGCGAGCCACCTGCACATGAACCTTCAGGTGGTGGACGACACAGGCCAGGAGCTCTCTTCCAGTCGCGATCTGGTCAAGCTTCGCCAGCAACTGGGCGAGACGGCGCGCCTGGCCTATGGCAAGTCGGAGGGATCGAGTTCAGGCTTCGAACGCGAAGGCATTACGCAATGGGATTTCGGTGATCTGCCCGGGTCGGTGAAATTCAACCGTAAAGGGCAGGAGCATATTGGCCATCCTGCGCTGCTGGATGACGGCAGCTCGGTTTCGCTGCTGTTGCTCGATGATCTGCCGGAAGCGCTGCGGGAAAGCCGCAGGGGCGTGGTTCGCATGCTGCGCCTTGCCCTGGTGGCACAGTTCAAGCAGCTCGACAAGGATATCGCGCGACAGACCTCACTCGCGCTCAAGTATCGAGCCCTGGGGGATGCTGACCAATTTTTTGCCGATCTGCTCGACACGATTGCGGATCGTGCCTTGCTGGGTGACGATGAACTGCCGCGCAATGAGAAGGAATTCAGCAAGCAGAAGGAACGCGCCAAGCCGAGAATATCTGTGGTGGCGCAAGGGCTGTTGCGCGATGTGGAAACAGTGCTGGATCTCTACAACAGTTTGATGCAAAGGCTCAAAGGCAAGCCGGCTTATCCGCATGCATGGCGCGACGAACGCGAACATCTGGCGCGGTTGATCTACCCCGGTTTCATCCGCGAATTGCCGTGGGCGCAATGGAAGGATCTGGTGCGCTATCTCAAAGCAATCGAACGCCGGTTTGAGAAACTGCCCAATGCCGGGGATCGCGATCCTCGCTATACTGCGGCCATCCAGGCACTTGAAAAGCGCTACCTGGCGCGGCTGGACAAGATGTTCAAGGGTGGGGTTCCCGTCGATGAAAAAACATGCGAATTTCGCTGGCAACTGGAAGAACTGCGGGTTTCACTGTTTGCCCAGGAACTGAAAACGCCGTATCCGGTTTCCATCAAGCGGCTGGAGAAGTTGTGGGAATCGCTTCCCGCTTGACGACTCGCGTCCTCGCTCGCTAAGTTAATGCCGTGGAAAATCTCAATCTTCCCAATTTATTTACCAGTTTGCGTCTGTTGGCAGCGCCGGGCGTCATCTGGCTGATCCTGGAAGGCCGCTGGAAGTTCGCCTGCTGGTTGTTCCTGGCTGCCGCGCTCACCGATGGTATTGATGGCTGGCTGGCGCGCCGGCTTAATCAGACCACCGAGCTTGGGGCTGCCCTCGATACCGTTACCGACAAGGCGCTGGGACTTGGTGTATTGATTGTCTTGTCTGCACTTGGGCTGGTGCCTGTCTGGGTCACCCTGGCGATTGTTCTGCGCGATGGGGTGGTGGTTCTCGGCGCGCTGGCTTACAAGGGCGTTGCGGGCCATCTGGAAATCAAGCCGACATTTCTGGGCAAGGCATACATTGTTGTTGAATTTGCCATGCTGGCACTGGTGCTCGGGCATGAGTCCGGCATCGTCCCGGGCGAGCAGTGGCTGATGCCCATGTTTGCGCTGGTGTTTGCCGCCACGATCACATCGGGCATCCAGTATGTCTGGGTCTGGAGCGGCAAGGCAAAACGCGAAACGGGCAGCCGATAGGAACCAGGTCATGGCTACTCATTACCAAACAGTGCGCGCTGTCGCCGCATGGCTTCCCCATGCTTGACGCGATACATCGCGGCATCGGCTGCGCGAATCAGCGTATCTTCGTCCTGGCCATCGTCCGGATACATGGATTGGCCAATACTCGCGGAGAGTTCCAACTCCATTCCATAGAAATTGGTTTCAGCACCCAAGGATTCTTCAATCTTCTGAGCTGCCGTCAGGCAGTCCTTGCGGCCACGTATATTTTCCAACAGTACTGCAAACTCATCCCCTCCCAGGCGGGCCACTGTATCTGATTCGCGCACGGCTCGTACAATCCGGTTGGCGACTTCAGTCAGTACGGCGTCGCCGACATGGTGGCCGTTGCGGTCGTTGATTTCCTTGAACCGGTCCATATCAACGAACAAGATTCCGATCTGGCTGCCATACCGCCTGGCATGGCGTATTGCCTGTTGCAGGCGGTCGTAAAACAGACGTCGGTTCGCCAGGCCGGTCAGCGAGTCATGAGTCGCCTCTTCCTGCAGGGCGGCCCGCGAAGCTTCCAGATCAGCCATCTGGAGCTGGATTCGCTCGTGCGTGCGTGCCATGCGTCTTATGGTCAGGATGCCAATGGCGGCGCCCAGCAAGGCAGCGAGAATCCCCGAGCCGATGGTGAAAACCATGTTTCTGCGGTAACTTTCTCTGGCGTCCTGAAGCGCTGCAGTGCTTCCATCCTGATAATAGCCGCGCAGTTCGGCCAGTTTTTCACTGAAGGCATCCTGTAGCGGAATGGATTTCTTGATAAGTAATCTGTCTGCCTCAGCATATCGTTCAGACTTGATCAGATTCACCACTTCTTCCTGAACGGGCACAATCTGCTTGATCAGTTCTGACTGTGCGTTGAAATTGGCCAGTTCCCGCTGTGTAAAACCCATGCGTTTGAGCTCGTTGCGCCCACTGCCGACAAGGTAGCCGGCGTGCAGGAATTCCATCCAGAGTTCATCCTGCGCAAAGGGGTCGCGCTCCAGTGCCATGCGGGAAAGGCGATCAGACCGCATGTGCGCAGCGACCTGCGTGCGGGTAACGATATCGACCTGGCGTTCATGGATGGCCACCACATCTTCCATTTCCTGATGGATACGGCGCAGCTGAAATACGCCGTGGATGGACAGGGCGGCAATAATACCCACCAGAACCATGATGGTTCCGCTGGTGAGAAAAAGTGAAGCATAGCGCTTCAGGGGCCTATCCAAAGATGTCGTCTCCAGATTGCGAAAATGGCAACTACTGGTGTGACCAAAATCAGCCCAGACAGAAATTTACAATCGTGGTGATCTAACGGGTATCTCAAGTCATATGTTTAGGCATGTTCACCCGACTTTGTAGATCTTCCAGCACTTCTCTTGAGTGATTGGCCGTATCCACCGAAAGATACGAAACGGCGATCCGGCCATCCGGATCAATGAGGAAAGTATACCGCTTCGCAAACCGGATAAAGCCGAAATCCATCAGCGCCCCGTATGCACGTGTTGTATCGCCTGATTCGTCGGCCAGAATTGGAAACGGCAACTGGTATTTGCCGGCAAAACGGAAGTGTGAAGAAGGTGAATCCAGGCTGATGGCAACAACCTCTGCGCCCAACGCCCTGAGTGCAGCAAAGTCATCACGAAAGTGGCAGGCCTCCTGCGTGCAGCCTGGGGTGTCGTCCTTGGGGTAGAAATACAGCACCTTCCATCGTCCCGAAAAATCCGCTAAAGAACGCATGGCCCCTGTCTGATCCGGCAGCTTGAAATCCGGCGCAATCTGGCCTGGCCGGGGAGGGTGGCCGGAGCGCAAGCCGCGATAAGCGATCAGGGCAAGTGCACCAAGCAGGACAAGCAGAAGAAAAAGTTTCATTGGGGTATTCGGTTACGCAATTGCCATCCATTATCCCGCAAGGGACGATGCTGAGAAAATCCCTTAAAATGCAGGCCTGCAAGTTCATTCCGCCCCGGTAGCTCAGTGGATAGAGCAACCCCCTCCTAAGGGGTAGGTCACACGTTCGATTCGTGTTCGGGGCGCCATAATGGCTGGCCCTGACAGAATGGATCCAGCCATCCCAGGCCAAGTACGCATACGAAGTGCGCCCAGGTTGGGCAAAACCGTTTCAAATGCGACTGGCACCAGTCCCGCATGAGGTCGGCTGAGTGGGCCGACAGGACAAGGGGCCACAGCGCCATCACCAGAATCGCCAGTTGCCTGTATTGATGATCCAGATCCCCAAGATGCCATTGGTGATGGCATGGGCAACAATGGACAGCCATAGGTTGCCGGTTTTTTTATAGAGCCAACCATAGGCAAAGCCAGCCAGAAAGCCAGCAAACCACTGGGTATGCTCGATGGCAAAGAGCGCACTCGACACAAACAGGCCTTTGTGGCTGACGCGTCCTGGATCGAGCGAGAGGAAATCCGGATTGTCGATCCAGCGCATGATGAAGGAACGCCAGAACAATTCTTCAATAATGGGCACGACGACGGCAGAGCCTGCCAACCGAATGCCACCCAGCAGCCAATCGATTTGACCATCCTGCTTTCGCGGGTCAAAGCCTTTGCCCATTTGGCCAAGCATTGCCCAAGACTCGGTCAAATTGATCCAGAGCAGGAATATGATGATTCCAGTGGCGACTGCGAGCAGCCAAACCGCAAGGCCGCGGGGAAGCTTCTTGAGCTCGCCATACTGTGGCCAGAGCCAAATCAAGGCCAGCGCGGCCAATCCTGATTTGATTGCATAGAGCCCGCGTTTGTCCACGCTTTCCAGCCCGGGAATGATCGGCTGGATTGTGCCCCAGCTCAGCTCGACTGCAAGCAGGAGTATGAACAACGCAAAAGGAAGGCTTCGGACAAATCCCGGATGATTAATCAGGGCTTCATTCCCCTTGATTGGCATGATGGACGTTTCATCATCCGAGCCCAGGGGGGCCCGGCATGAATGGCGATGTCAAAAAAAGCGCTTACGTCTACTGACCGCCCGATGCTTTCTTATCCGGGCTCGCGGGCACCGGAGATTCTGTCGTGGTTGCAGGTAGTGGGGCTTCTTCAGGCTTGGGTGAAGAGGTTTGCTCAGCAGGCTTTGGCACTTCCTTGCCAACATTGGCATAGTCACCCATATACTCTATCTTTGCGGTGGAGCGCAGGCTCTTGATTTCATTTTCGGTAAATGCCTTCTGCTTCTGTGCAATGAGTATGCGTTCTATCGCAGCTTTGGCGTTATCGGCAGAAACAGGTTGTGAGGCAACGGCTTCTACAACCATTACGACCAGGATGCCATTTCTGTTGGCGATGATGGCCTGACCTGGCTTGACGTTAACAAGCTGGGTGGCAAGGGCGGATGGGAGTTGTTCAGCGGAACGTTCAGCCTGGACGCCACTGAATTTGAAGTTCTGCGCCTTAAGCCATTTTGCAAACTCATCCAGGTTCTTGCTGGCTTTGAGTTGGTTGCCAATTGCGTCGGCCTTGTCGCCTGGGTTCTGAATATTGATTTCCTGCAATCGGTATATCCGGCGATCAGAGAACAGCTCTGGATGCTTGTTATAGAACTCGCTGATCTCGGTGTCGGTGGGTTTCGCCATATTCTCGGTCTTGCTCTGCACATAGCTTTGCGCGAGGATTTGCCGGCGGGCAGCTTCAATGGCCTGCATGACGCTTGGGTTTTGGTCCAGCTTTTCTGCAATTGCTTTTTGCACCAACAGTTGTTGGTCTACGAGCGCGTTGAGGGCCTGATTGCTGATTTCCTTAACCTTGTCTTCTGGCAACTTTCCCAGCCTTTGCACGGCTGCGTTGATTTGTTGCACCGTAATTTCGTTGCCATTTACTTTGGCCGCCACCTGGGTGTCTTTGTCCGTTATTACAGATGACTTTCTTTCATTGCAGCCCTGCACCAACAAACTGAACGCAATAATCGGAATGGCCGCGATGCGAATTGATGAGTTAAACCTCATTTGTTTTCTCCAAGGGTTGAATCGATAGTTGATTGCCAAATTCACGGCCTGACTGAGCCAGTTATGTTTTTTAACACGGGAATTATGTCCTTAATAGGCTGACTGCGCCAAATCAAAGTTGGAGCGGGTAGCAAGATTTGACGAGATTTGCGCGAAGAAGACTGTCAGAAATCACGTTCTGGGAGATGCCAGGATGGCGATAGTCCTGGACTAAGCTTTTGTGGACCTGATAGGTGATGGCGGAGCGGACGGGACTCGAACCCGCGACCCCCGGCGTGACAGGCCGGTATTCTAACCAACTGAACTACCGCTCCGTGCGGTATCTCCGGGAACGCGCGACTGACATGTCGCTGACTCGGAGGGCAATATAGCCAAACAACACCAGCTGACTGCCAAACCTAACTGGCGTCCCCACGGGGATTCGAACCCCGGTTTGCGCCGTGAAAGGGCGATGTCCTAGGCCTCTAGACGATGGGGACGAGGCTGACGATAACCGTCTATTTCTTGTGCAACTGGGTTACAGTCACACCCAGCAGCAAGAACACAAAACCGACAGGGACGAAATTGAACCATTCTTCCCCTCTGCCTTGCGCAATTGCCAGCCAGAATCCTGAAACCATGCCGATGGCACTTAACAGCAAGCCCAGCAAAATACAGATAACGCCGAACTTGTGCAATATAGAATCCGCAAGATCTTCAGGTTGGTGGAGGTAAGCGGGATCGAACCGCTGACCTCTTGCATGCCATGCAAGCGCTCTCCCAGCTGAGCTATACCCCCAACACAGAAGCCGGGCATTGTAGAGTTATGGGGCCTGCTTGTAAAGGGGAGATGGAAGAGCGGGTACAGAATTCACACGGAGACTGTGCCTATCCGGAAATGCTGTCCCAGGCCATGCCCACAACCGCAGCGGCCATGGTTGCCGTCGCCAGCCATCCCAGCACCTGATGGCGTCGTGTAAGAATGAAACGGCCAAGCACATCCCGCCGCGATGCGATCTGCATCATTGCCAGCATGATGGGCACGGCAATGATGCCATTGACAATGGCGCTCCAGATCAGTGCGCGTATGGCATCCACCGGAGCGAAATCGACCAGCGTTCCAATCGCCGTCGCTGCAATCAGCACGCCGTAAAAACCCCGTGCTTCGGTAAGCCGATGATCCAGTCCCGCACGCCATTTGAACAGATCGGCGACGGCGTAGGCAGCGGACCCCGCCAGTACCGGTACAGCGAGCATGCCTGTTCCGATGATGCCCAGTGAAAACATGAGGAAGGCGAAATTCCCCGCAATAGGCCTTAGCGCCTCGGCGGCTTCGCGTGTGGTCTGGATTTCCGTGATGCCGTTCTGGTTAAGCGTCAGTGCGGTCGCCAGCATGATGCAAAAGGCGATGAAGTTGGAGAAGCCCATGCCAAATGTCGTGTCCAGCTTGATCCGGTAGAGATGCTCACCCATGAAGGCCGTGGTGGGCTCACCGGAATCCGTGTGCGACAAACGCTGGCGTATTTCGGCCTCCTGGGTAGCCTGCCAGAAGAACAGGTAGGGACTGATGGTCGTGCCCAGCACGGCTACCACCATCATCCAGTATGATTTGCCGCTTTGGAGGCTTGGCCAAAGCGTGCCTGGCAGTACACTGTGCCATTGGGTGTGCAGTGCCAGGATTACAGCCACATAGGAAAGCAGGGCCAAGGTCAGCCATTTGAAGATCCGCACCATGCGCTCGTAGGAAAAGACGATTGGCAACAAGGCGCACAAAAGTCCGTACAGGATGGCCTGACCGTGTGCAGGGCCGCCGATCATAAGGTATGAAGCTTCACTCATGGCGGCGATGTCTGCTCCGATGTTGAGCGTGTTGGCCACTACCAGCAGGCCAATCAGCGCGATGGCAATCCAGCGCGGCAACACACGCAGCAGGCTGGCGGCCAGCCCCTGTCCGGTGACCCAGCCGATGCGCGCGCTGATCATCTGGACTCCGATCATCAGGGGGGTGGTGAATACAATGCTCCACAACAAGCCGGCGCCAAACTGGGCACCGGCCTGGGAATAGGTGGCGATGCCGCTGGGGTCGTCATCCGCCGCACCGGTAATGAGGCCGGGCCCCAATTTGTCAGTGAAATGTTGTACGTGGCGGAGCAACGGCATCTCAAGATCCTGGCAAGTGTTGGCTTCTCAGAGCTGAATTCAGGGAAAGAGTTTGCCGGGATTTAGAATTCCAGAAGGGTCGAACTGGCGCTTGACGGCGGTCATGAGCGAAAGAGTCGGCGGGTCGATTTCCATCGGCACATAAGCCCGTTTTTCGCTGCCGATTCCATGCTCGCCGGACAGGGTTCCGCCCAGCGCCAGAGTCTTTTCGAACAGCACCTTCAATGCTGTGCGGGCACGCTGCATCTCATCGGCGTCATCCGGTTTGACCATCAGGTTCACATGCAGATTGCCATTGCCGGCGTGGCCGAAGGAAACGATGGGCAGCGTGAACTGGTCGCCAAGGTGGTCAATGAAATCGACGAACTCCGCCAGCCGCGAGACCGGAACCACCACATCCTCGTTTATCTTGAGGGGAGCGATTTGCTTGACCGCCTGCGAAAGCGATTTGCGTGCAAGCCAAAGCCGTGTGGCATCGTCTTGATTGATGCCCTCTTTCAACTCCAGCAAGCCTTCACCTTGAAGGGCATCCTTGAGCGCACCAATCTGGCGTGGCAAGTCGGTCCTGGCGCCATCGGCTTCCACCATCAGCAGGGCACGCGTGCCAGCGGGCAGGTCGCGCGTCACGCCGGTGGGGCGTATCGCGTCGATGGAGCGCCGATCCATGAACTCAAGTGCGCAGGGTAATACCGCCTGCCGCATCACCCGTTGCACGGCTGCAAGAGCGGAATGGTTGCTGGCAAAGCAAAGGCGCATTGTTGCAAGAGCTTCGGGTGCGGGCAGCAGTCTGAGTGTGGCTTCGGTGATCAGCGCTAGGGTTCCTTCAGAGCCGACCAGCAGTCGCGTCAAATCGTAGCCAGTGACACCTTTGCTGGTGCGGCAGCCGGTCCGGATTTCCCGTCCATCACCGGTGACGGCGCGCAACCCCAATACATGATCACGCGTAACGCCGTACTTCACTGCCCGTGGACCCGCCGCATTCATGGCCAGGTTGCCGCCAATCCGGCAGTACGTGCCGCTGCCCGGGTCAGGGGCATAAAAGAGGCCTTTGGTCCGTGCCAATTCGTCAATGTCTCCTGTCACCACGCCGGGCTGTACCACCATCAGCCGGTTTCCGACATCGAATTCGAGAATGCGGTTCATGCATTCAAAACTCACCACCAGCCCCCCTTTTACCGGCATGGCGCCTCCCACATTGCCTGAGCCTGCGCCGCGCGCCACCAGCGGAATACCATGCGTGTGGGCGATGTTCACCAGCTCAACAACATGTTCGTGGCTGGCAGGAAAGATGACCGCAGAAGGAATGACCTGGCGGGGCGTCTCATCGGCACTGTAGAGCGCAAGGGTCGCCTCATCGGTGAAAACCCGGTCGGCGCCCACGGCCTGCTGCAGAGCCGAGAGTACGGATAGCGCCAGCATGATTCAGTTGGATTTCTCGGGAGGCAGTGAGGCGATCAGGCTGGCCACCATTTCCGCGTCAAAATCAAGACCAATCTCCCAGCCCGGATTGAGTGCAAGGGGGAAGCCACCGCCGATTTTCTTCAGCACCCAGGAGAATTCGGTCAGCAAGCCGCCCTTGTAGTCAGGAAAAATTTCAAGAAAGGGTTTGGCGCGCTCCGGGCTGGTAAATACGGCCATGATCTGGTTGCCCTCTTCATCTTCGATTACAAGGGGTTCGGCCTGGGTGGTGCGCTGGAACCCGGCGATGGCATGCTTTTCATCCTTCACGGGCATGAATACCTGTTCATTCAGCAGGCGCGCGACAAAATCTTCCACCTCCAGCGTGCCGGAGTGGACTTCCATCAACCGTTGTTCGAGATCGTTGTGAGGAGTGAAATCGGTGGTTTCCATAATGGCTGACTCGTTCTAATTTGAAGAGTGTAGCGGAAGGGAGTGACAGTGGACAAAGACTGCATGATTGAAATTACAAACCGCCGCGCCTGCCGGCATTTTTCCAATGACCACGTGGAAGCAGAAAAGCTTCGTCAGGTGCTCGAAGCGGGCCGGCTTGCTCCCTCTGGGTTTGGCCTGGAACCATGGCGATTTCTGGTGGTTGAGAAGCCGGCGCTGCGCGCACGGGTTGCTGAAGCCTGCTTCGGTCAGCCTCCTGCCGTTACCGCCCCGATACTGATTGTTATCGTTGCGCGGGTGGCGGAGTTGCGTCCAGACAGTGATTATGTCCGCCAGCAGTTGATGGTCGAAGCGGGCGAAAACGCTGTTGCCGCTGTGATGGAGGCTTACCGGGCGTTCTATGAATCTGGAGACATCGCTCCCTGGGCCGCGGGCCAATGCCAGATTGCCGCGGCCTTCATGATGCTTGAAGCGGTTCACCAGCAGCTGGCGACCTGTCCAATCGGCGGCTTTGACGAGCGCGCGTTAAGCAGGGCCATCAACATGCCCGTGGGTGAAACGCCTGCGCTGGTCTTGGCCCTGGGCCATTGCAAGGATAGACCTGGCCCCCGTGTCCGCAGGACGGTAGAAGAAGTCATTTCCTATCTTTGAACATGAAAGACTTCAACGGCCCATTGCAAAAATCGTGTCAGGGTTCCCAGCGCTCGGGATGCGCCCAGTATTTCGCATTCAGCCAGTCCGGTACCGATTTATACGTGGCAATGTCGTAGCTGTATAACTGAACGGTCCCCTCGGGTGATTGGTAGAGCCGTTCAAATCCAAGGGCGAGAAACTCGCTGAAATCCGGCCTGTCAGGTGAATGCGTCAGCACGATAAGCCTGGGGCAGTGGTCACGCAGGCGGGCTATTTCGGCCATGGTCTGCCCGGGCAGACTCAGCAGGGCCAGGTCTGCCGGTAGTTCTGCGACACGTTCAACGGGTTGCGCAGGGTTCAGAACATCATCGAGCCAGGCTAGCAGGGTGGCATCGCGCACCAGTAACCGCCGCGGAACGCGTTGAAGAATCAGGCTCTCCAGGTAGATTTGCCAAGTGCTCATTTTATGGATTGTAGTCCGCTTACAATGACAGCATGACCTTCATCAAGGGCCGCGGCGCTCCATCCAACCTGCCGGGAAGATTCGAATCCGTCTTGCACGAGGCAGAGGATGATGGCTGGACAAACGATGAAGTCACCCGGGAACGGCCAAGCACCTCGGTCCGGGTCGAGCAGGCCAAGTCCATCCTCACCCGCAATGACTCGCCCGATATTCCCTTCGAGCTCTCCCTTAACCCTTACCGGGGTTGCGAACATGGCTGTGTGTATTGTTATGCGCGCCCCAGCCATGCTTGTCTCGACCTGTCGCCCGGCCTGGATTTTGAGACCAGGCTGGTTGCCAAACCCAATGCGGCGGATCTGCTGAAGGCAGCATTGTCCAAGTCGGCTTACCGGCCCAGTCCGATTGCGCTGGGCAGCAATACGGATATATATCAACCCATCGAGCGGGAATGGCGCATCACGCGCGAGATTATCGAGGTCCTGGCCGAAGCCCGCCACCCTTTCAGCTTCGTGACCAAATCCGCTTTGGTGGAACGGGACCTCGATCTGCTGGCGCCCCTTGCCGAGCTGGGTCTGGTGCATGCTTTCGTCTCGATTGGCACCCTGGACAGGGAACTGGCCAGGAAGCTTGAACCTCGGGCCGCGGCTCCCCAGCGGCGGCTGGAAGTAATCCGCAATCTGAGCCAGGCCGGCATTCCAGCAGGGGTGATGGTGGCACCGGTCATTCCGGCGTTGACGGACAAGGATATCGAAAAGGTTCTCGAAGCTGCCGCAAACGTGGGAGCGCGCAGTGCGGGCTATGTGTTCCTGCGATTGCCGCACGAACTGAAGGCACTGTTTAGCCAGTGGCTGGAAACCCACTATCCCTTGAAGGCAGGGCATGTGATGAGTCTGGTCCGCCAGAGCAGGGGCGGCAGGGAAAACGATCCGCGCTTTGGCTCGCGTATGGTCGGGTCAGGGCAGTTCGCCGCGTTGATCGCTCAGCGCTTCCGTGTTGCGCAACAACGTTTTGGCCTGGACCAGGGCCTGCCGCCGCATCGGCTGGATCTGTTCCGCCCGCCTGGCAAACAGGAAAGTCTGTTTTGACCGGGCTGTTCGAGCAAGCCTGGCAAGCGTTGATGATGGCTGATTGCAACCTCAAGGTGCAGCAGGCCCAGGCATTGCATGCCGCCTGGCTGGGGGCCGAACTGGATTGGGATGAGGCATGGCCTGTGGCGGCCATCAGTGAGCCTGGGCGCCCCGCGCGGCCAGAGCTCGTGCCGCCTTTGAAGGTGCCACGACGCAAACTAACGACAGCGAACGGCCGGGCCGCCCTGATTCATGCCCTGGCCCATATCGAATTCAATGCAATCAATCTCGCACTCGATGCGGCTTACCGGTTTCGAGGTTTACCTTTGGAGTACTACGGCAACTGGCTCAGGGTGGCCGCCGAGGAGGCCCTGCACTTCCAGTTGCTGCGTGACCATCTAAGGGATCTGGGCCACGACTATGGCGCCTTTGCTGCGCACAACGGCTTGTGGGAAATGGCGCTCAAAACCGCACATGATCCCCTGGTGCGCATGGCTCTGGTGCCCCGGGTTCTGGAAGCGCGCGGGCTGGATGCAACGCCGGCCATAGTGGAAAAACTCCATGTTGCCGGTGATGAAAAGGCCGTGGAAATTCTTGCCATCATCGAGCGTGATGAAATTGGCCATGTCGCGATCGGCAACCGTTGGTACCTGCACCTGTGCAACGACCGCAAACTGGAACCGGTGGAAACGTTCCGCAAGCTGCTGAAAGAGTATGACGCCCCGCCTCTCCGGCCTCCTTTCAATATGGAGGCGCGGCGCAAGAGCGGATTTGAGGAAATCGAGTTAAGCTGGATGAAGACACTCTGATCACACCCCGTAACCATAGTCTTTGGGGACCTGCATAGATTCCTGCGGGCTAGAGTCCAAGGGCGCGTGACGCCAGCGGCCCTTCGGCCCGCTGCCACAGCTGGTCGAAATTCTGGATATGAGCGCCGGCAACCAACGGATCTTCCAGGTGCAGTTGGCTGCGCCAGCTGTCCCGATGTGGCCTCACCAGAATAAGCCTGTCGTCACCGATGACGAAGCTTTCCATCGCCGGCTCATTGATTTCCTCTTCCCGCCGAATTTCCAGCACATGACTGAACTGCTGCAAGAGTGCCATTATCCGGGGCTGTCGGTCTTGAACCGGCGCCCAGTCCCGCAACAGGATTTCGATTCGTCTGGCTGATCCGGAAAGACAGAATTGACGCAGGGCTTCAATGCGCTGGGGGGTGTCCAACGCCAATTCGACAAGATTCTGGTCGTAAATGCGCAGATGGCGCAGTGACGCAGCCAGCAGCCGATCAAGGGCCTGGCGGTATTCCCCAGGGGTGTCAAAACGTTCAACCGTGCTCATGGTTCTACCTGCAGCCAACCTGTCTTATACCAATCATAAAACAGGTCCAACAAATCGGCAGGCAAATCTGCCGGAGGGGCGAGGTGGCGCCGGTCTGCCAGTGCTTTCAGCACCCGTGCTTCAAGACCGCTGGCCAGCAGCATTTCACCATTGATGAAGAATCGCTTGCCGGTGAACAGCAGGCGGGATTTGGCATCCAGCGTGACCCCCCGTCTGGCGACAGCATTGCCAAAGGTGGCGCGCCCCATCGGCTTGTCCGGCGGATTGAAATACACATGGGGCTTGGGCTCGGACAGGTACTCCCCGACAAACTCGGCAACGTCATTCTTGCTCCAGCGAATACGCCCGATCATGTCTTGAAGCTGTTGCAGCATGCCTGGGGAGATTTCTCCCGCATGCTTCTGCAGCGTCAGATCAGGGTCGGCGTAGCGTCCAGGCAGGTCGATCCGATCGCGCATGAAATCCAGAAAGCTCTCAGTGATTTCCTGAGTGGATGGTGCCCGGACCCCGATTGAATAGGTCATGCAGTCATCCATGGCCACGCCATCGTGGGCATAGTGGGGCGGCAGGTAAAGCATGTCCCCCGGGCCGAGAATATATTCCTCTTCAGGCTTGAAGTACTTCAGTATCTTCAGTGGACAATTCTCGATCAGATCAAGATTTTTCTGTGCCGAGATGCACCAGCGCCGATGTCCCAGCCCTTGCAGCAGAAACACATCGTAGGAATCAAAATGGGGACCCACGCCGCCCCCCGGTGCAGCGTAGCTCACCATCAAGTCGTCCACACGGGCATGGGGAATGAAGTTGAATTGTTGCAGCAGGTCCACCCCGGCTGGCAGATGGTGGTCGATCGATTGCACCAGCAGCGTCCAGTCCTTCTTTGGCAATTTGTGGAAGCGGCTGGCAGGGAGGGGACCATGTTCCAGATTCCATGCTGCCTTTGGATGAGTGACCAAACGGGATTCCACATTCTCCTGCCCAGCCAGAGCCAGCATCTGTTCAGGGGACAGCAGGCCACCGAACCCCGGCATGGCCTGGCGCAAAAAAAGAGGCTTCTTGTGCCAGTACTCTTGCAGAAATGCTGCGGGTGATAACCCGCCCAATAATGTGGTCATGACGATAAGCTACCTTAAAATTTGCTCTGCATGTTGATTCGAGCTTGGTTGGTACCGCCAGGAAGATTTGCACCAGGGGCCCCTTCAGGGATCAGGCCGTTGCAGGGATGCCGGGCGACCGGATTGCAGCGCCAGCGTCCTTCACTGGGGTTGCACCTCGCAAGCGGACCCCTGTTCCCCCTCTGCAGTTGCGCCGAGTTCCCATGTCCTGTTTTGTACATCCTGGCTGCTGCGCGCTGCCTTTCCGCGACTGACTCACGCTCGCGACAATTTTTGCGATAGCCTATAGGGAAAATCGTTTTAGAATCTGTGGTCAATCAACATTGCAAAGCGCGGAGATTCCATGCAACTCAAAGCCGGCGACAAGGCCCCCGATTTTTCCAACCCTGATGCGGATATGAATCTGGTCAGCCGCAGCCAGTTCAAAGGCAAGAAGAACCTTGTGCTGTATTTCTATGTCCGTGATGACACACCTGGCTGTACGGCAGAGGGCATTGAATTTTCGGAATTGGAGAAGGAGTTCGACAAACTGAATACCGTGGTCCTGGGTGTTTCCCGTGACGACTGTATCCGCCACGGCGAATTCCGCGATAAGCATGGCATTACGGTGCAGCTGCTGGCGGACAAGGAAGCAGAGACCTGCGAGAAATATGGCGTAATGCAGGACAGGGAAGTGGATGGCGTCAAGCGCCGTGGCGCAGTGCGCTCGACCTTCGTCATCGACAAGCAGGGTGTTATCCGTCATGCCCTGTATGGCGTGCAAAGCCGAGGCCATGCCGAAGAAATTCTGCAACTCGTGAAAGACTTGAAATGAATATCGTTAAAGACACCGTCGTCACCATCAACTACGAAGTGTTCGATCTGGAAGGCAATTCACTGGAAAAAAGTGACGAGCCGATCAGCTATCTGCATGGCGGCTATGACAATATTTTTCCCATGGTCGAGCAGGCCTTGGAGGGGA
Source organism: Thiobacillaceae bacterium (assembly GCA_049578545.1). GTDB lineage: Bacteria > Pseudomonadota > Gammaproteobacteria > Burkholderiales > Thiobacillaceae > DASQBT01. Next base: position 19,207 of record JBAUMF010000026.1, on the reverse strand, counting down.
AAACGACGGGGGATAACGTGGAACTGAAACTCCAGCCTTCCGATGCGTTTGGCGACTACGATGAAAGCCTTGTCCGCATAGAGCCGCGCGAAATGTTTCCTGAAAATGTCGAAACAGGCATGCAATTCGTCGGTGCTCCGGTCGGCTCTGACGAAGAAGTTCTCTATACCGTCACGGACGTCGCTGAAGACAAGGTGGTGGTTGATGGCAACCACCCCTTTGCAGGCGAGCCGGTTCGCTTTACCTGCATGGTGACCGAGGTGCGCAAAGCCGAGACGGCCGAGGTGGAGCATGGACATGCGCACGGGACGCATGGGCACCATCACCACTGAACATGGTGCAACAATCCTGCTACGCATCAAATGACTTCGTTACACGCTGGTGCCCGCAGCGGTGGCACGAGAGTCCCACTTGGATCTGACCCGCCCTGAGGGCGGCAGGGCAAGGTTGATACGCCATCGTGCACTTTGCTTCGGCGCCGCATCCCCCGACTGGAGCGTTTGGGCTAGCCTCGACGGTCGCCCCGCAATCGTCAAGCACTTCTACGCAGACTCCGGTTCCTGCGGGGGGCGTACATCCTGTCGTCCTGCTGCTCACCGCGATTTCTGTCACGCCGTTTGCCCAATATCTACTTGTAGTGAAGTGGATGCCTGGGCTGCTCGCAACAATTGCAGTTAGGCGCGCCCTGCTAAAATAAAGAGTTCCTTTAACAGCCCTAGCCATGAAAACCACTTTTCTCGACTTCGAACAGCCCATTGCCGAGCTGGAAGCCAAGATCGAAGAGCTGCGCTTTGTGCAGGATGATTCCGCTCTGGATATCTCGGAAGAGATCAAACGCCTGCAAAAGAAAAGCCAGAAGCTCACGGATGACATTTACGCCAAGTTGTCAGCATGGCAGATTTCCCAGGTCGCCCGGCACCCGCAGCGGCCTTATACGCTGGATTATATCCAGGGCCTGTTCACGGAATTTTCCGAACTGCATGGCGATCGCGGCTATGCCAACGACAACGCCATCGTTGGTGGTTTGGCACGGCTCAATGGTGAGCCGGTGATGGTGATCGGGCACCAGAAGGGTCGCGATGTAAAGGAACGCCAGTTCCGCAACTTTGGCATGCCGAGACCGGAAGGTTATCGCAAGGCTTTGCGTCTGATTCGACTTGCCGAAAAATTCAATCTGCCTGTCCTGACGCTCATTGATACCCCGGGCGCCTATCCTGGTATTGGGGCCGAGGAGCGGGGCCAAAGCGAGGCCATTGCGCGCAACCTCTATGAAATGGCGCAGCTCAGAACCCCCATCATCTGTACCGTTATTGGCGAGGGAGGGTCGGGTGGGGCGCTCGCCATCGGCGTGGGCGACCGCACATTGATTCTGCAGTATTCCACCTATTCGGTTATTTCACCCGAAGGCTGCGCCTCGATCCTGTGGAAGAGCGCCGATCAAGCCCCGGTTGCTGCAGAAACTCTGGGCATCACGGCGCCGCGCTTGTTGTCCCTCGGTCTGGTAGACAAGGTGGTGGACGAGCCGCAGGGGGGCGCCCATCGTAACTGGGACGCCATGTTCACCAACCTTGCCCGTGCTCTGTCCGATACGCTGGCAGAAGTTCGCAAACAACCCCTCGACGGGCTGGTTAATGCCCGCTACAAGCGGCTGATGGACTATGGCCGTTTCAAGGAAGAAAAATGATTCGCTAGGTGACTCGGTGAGGGCTGCCCTCACCCGTCATCTCATCCCCGGTGCCCGGCTTCGCCTGGGGCTGTCCGGCGGTCTCGATTCCATCGTCCTGCTGCATGTGCTGGCCCAACTGCGGCCGGACTATAAGCTGTCGGCGCTTCACGTTCATCATGGTCTGAGTACGCAAGCGGATGCATGGGTGCAATTTTGTGAACAGGCATGCAGCCACCTGCAAGTACCGCTGAAAGTGGTGCGGGTAAAGATTGCCCGTAAGACCCCCGAAGGCATCGAGGCAGCAGCACGTACTGCCCGGTATGGCGCTTTGATGAGCCCTGGCGTTGATGCCGTCATCACTGCCCACCATGCTGACGATCAGGCGGAAACCGTGCTGTTTCAGGTATTGCGCGGCGGCGGCCCGCGTGCACTGGCGGCGATGCCAGAGGCGCGCCAGCTCGCAACGGATCTGCTGCTGGTTCGCCCACTCCTGACGTGTGCCCGCGCTGAGCTGGAATCTTACGCGCGCCTGCACGGCCTGCTATGGGTTGAGGATGAGAGCAATACGGATCCGCGCTATGCGCGCAACGCCTTGCGACATGAGGTGATGCCGGCAATTGCTCGATTCATACCGGATTACCGTGAGCGCCTGATTGGCAGTGCACAGCGCATGGCGGAGGCGGCGGATTTGCTCGACGAACTTGCGGCACTCGATGGCGCCGAGGCCGGCTTGCCCTCCAGCCTGGATGGCAAAACACTCGAAGCGCTGCCCGAAGTCCGTGCGCGGAATCTGTTGGCTTATTACCTCCGGCTGAACGGGGTCCCTTTGCCCAGTCCCGCACACCTGACCGAAATGCTGCGCCAACTGAAGGAAGCGCGTACTCGGCTGGCATTGCACCTTCCAGACGGCCGGGTGTTGGCGCGGAGCAAGGGGCGTATCAGGATTGACGCGTCATGAATTATGATCATGTTTGATGGACATCGGACTAACCGGCATTGAGTGTTACGCGCAGCGCCTGCTCAACCCCTATCGGGGAGTCGTGCATGTACTGCGCTACCGATCCGCCGAAGCGGTCACCACCGACGGTATCCAGTGGGATATCTATGTGGCCAATGATGAACTGCTCAAGGGTCTGCCGCGCCACAAGAAGATCCAGACCTCAGACATCCGCTATGGCAGCTGGTCACGTGAAAAAGGGCTCAGGCGCGGCCCCATCTATCCGTCGGAAGATTTCAGGCGCATGGAAGGGCAGGGGGCAATTGTCTACGAGGCCCTGCTCAAGCTGCATGACCGGCTGCCCTTTGCCTTTTGCGATCATCTGGAGTTGTGGCTGCTGGATCCGAGTGGGCTTCCGCTGGTGTTGCTTACCAGCGTGCCGAGCGAAAGCGAAATGGAGCCGCATCCCTCGCTCCTATGGCGGGCGGGCCATGTGGCCCAGGAACAGTTTGCCAGTCCATTGGTGGCAGTTTCACACAACGCAGCGGAGGACCTGACCTGTTACATCAATGAACAGGCCGGAAGCCCTCCTGTGGCGCAATGGTTCGAGCGACAAGCGGATGGAGGTGGTATTGGTCTGACCGGCCATAACATGCCAGTTGGGCTGCAGGGACGTGATTTGTCGCACGAAGCGTTTCCCCAGTCGCTGATTTCCTCCGGTCTGGGCGGTGAGCAGCAACGCCTGCTGGTTGACGACTACATGGCCTGGCTGGCGCCGTGCCTGCTGCTTCTTCCGCTCAGCATCGAGATCCGGCGCAAGATGGAACTCCTTGCTCGCGAGCAGCCGTTCAAAGTGCTCAGACACTGTCACCTCTATCCCGAAATCGCAGATGAGACCCAGATCAACGCGGCCCGAGTGGAGGCCGCCCTGCGTTGTCAGGCCTCACACAGTGTGCAGGACAACTGCATGTCGCCGTATTACATCGAACTCAATCCTGCCAGCGGCGAATACAACTGATATCGCTGCGGAAGGTTTTCCCTGTGTGTGCTCGCAGTCACAGAGTTTGAATCTGAAAATCGGATAAAATACGGCGACCTCAAATTTAACTGGAGATATGCCATGCGTACCCAATTTGCTCTCGTGGGCCTGTGTCTTGCTGTTGCAACCGTGCCTGCTCTGGCCGGCGACCAATGGAAGACCATGCCCGTCCTTGATACTGCTTACAAGCCCGACCTGACCGTTTCTGCTTTGGTGGGTTCAATGGATCCCGAGCACGTCAGCAGCAGTTCCTTTATTGGTGGCGAACTGGCATTCAACTGCCTCCTGCTGCAGCCGCCAACAGGAATTATCCGCACCAAGGTATCTATCGGCGGCTTCTCCCATGGTGGCTTGAAGCTGACGACCTATGAAATCAATCCACGCTGGATGTTCAATATCGACCAGAACCTGAGCGTGGGCTTTGGTCCTGGTCTTGGTTACGTCGACGCGAAAGCGGGGGGCAACACCAAGGGGTTGTGGGCCGGCCAGATAGGCGCCGACCTTGACTATCGCATTGGTGCGATCAACCTGGGTCTGGCTGCACGCTGGCAGGGTACGCAAAACAACACTATTGCCACGGGTTTCAAGGGCGCGGACAACACGCTGGTTGAAGCCAAGATTGGATACAACTTCTGATGAACTTCAGAGGTCTGTACAAGGCCGCCTGAGGGCGGCTTTTTTTGCGCTGACCCTTCTCGCGTAACCCAGCAACGGTAAAGGCCTGTACCAGGGTAATTACCCACGCCGCGAGTTACTTCAGCAATGAGCCACTCGGTTTCCCACGCAGGTTTCTCGGTTATTCTTCAGGAAAAGCGCTGATTTATGGTTTATGGCACAACGCGGGGAATTCAGCGACCAACCAATGCGGTAATGTGTTGATTTCATTCTGAATCAACTTGCGGTTCGTTGTCAGCAATGGCGAAGGAATGAATGGATGAGGATTTCCTCAACTGGAGTTCAAATCGTTGCCACCAGAGTTTTGTACAATTTCATTTTCGTTAACAGGGAAGCCCATCATGATCACCAAGAAGATTAAGCAATTCATGGCCTGGCTGCTGATTGCCTCGACCTGCAATCTGGCGCAATTTGTTCCGGCCAATGCCACCATGGTCGCCACCGATCAACTCGTGGACGCGGCGCGCGTGCAAGAGGCGCGTGACAGGCTGAAGGGTTTCCTTGCCCGTGCCGATGTCAGGACCCAGTTGGAACAGATGGGGGTTGATCCCGGTGCCGCTCAAGCCAGGGCAGATGCCATGACCGATGAGGAAATCCAGGGCCTGAGTGGCAAGATCGATAAACTGCCGGCGGGTGGCGACCTGCTTGGCGCCATAATCTTTATCTTCGTGCTGCTGCTGATTACCGATATCCTGGGTCTGACCAAGGTCTTCCCGTTTACCCGGCCTATAAGATAATTGGGGCCTGTTCTGCGCCGGCGTGTTGCTGGCGTTGACCGGTTGCGCCACGCCACGCCTGACCAGGGCACTGCTTGAAGAGGGGCCGCGGACCTGCCGCCGCCCGGACAGCTGCCCGCCGGGCAGGGAACTGGGTGGGCCCCTCTGCGGCCATCTCCAGGGAAATGCTGGAAGCCATCGAGCGCAAATTCGCCGCACACTGATTGGGCTTTTCAGGTTTCCATGTTTTCGCGAGCAAAACTCGTCGGCGGGCTCCTCACATCACACTCAAAGGCGCTTCGTCCATCAGCGCGATCTGTTCCCGCAGCTCGAGAATCCGATCTTGCCAGTAGTGTTGCGTATTGAACCAGGGGAATGCGGCGGGGAAGGCCGGATCATTCCAGCGCCGCGCCAGCCAGTCGGAATAGTGGATCAGCCGCAGCGTGCGCAATGCTTCCACCAGATGCAACTCCCTGGTGTTCAGGTCGTGGAAGTCTTCGTAGCCGGCCAGCACATCCGCCAGCTGGCGTGCCATGGTTTCGCGATCGCCTGACAGCAGCATCCACAAGTCCTGAACTGCCGGACCCATGCGGCTGTCATCGAAGTCGACAAAGTGGGGGCCATCTTCAGCCCACAGCACGTTGCCCATGTGGCAGTCGCCGTGCAGACGTAGGATGGCAAAGCCGCCGGCTCTTTCGTAACAGCGCTGGACTCCGTCCAGCGCCTGTTGGGAAACGCTTTCCCAGGCATCCAGCAGATCAGGCGGAATCCAGTTGTTGGCCAGCAGATCATTGCGTGGCTCGATGCCAAAAGACTGAATAGTCAGGGCAGGTCTGTGCGTGAACGGCTTCAGTTCGCCGATTGCATGAATGCGGCCGATGAAACGGCCCATCCATTCCCGCGTCTCCGGATCATCCAGCTCGGGCGGACGCCCGCCCTGACGCGGGTATACCGCAAAGCGGAATGTCTCGAACGAATGCAGCGTCGCATCGCTGATCACAAGCGGCGGTACAACCGGAATCTCACGCTCGGCGAGTTCCAGTGTGTATGCATGTTCTTCCAGAATCGCATCGTCACCCCAGCGATTGGGACGATAGAATTTGACCACCACTGGGGGGCCTTCCTCCTGGCCAACCTGATAGACCCGGTTCTCGAAGCTGTTCAGAGCGAGCAATCTGCCGTCGCATGGGAAGCCAACGCTTTCCAGTGCATCGAGTACGCGGTCCGGTGACAGCATTGCGTAGGGTGGGGCATCATCTGTCTGCATCAGCAGGATTGTAACGGGCCAATTCAACAAACCATAAATGCCTATAATGCCTTTTCTGGCTTTATTGCTATGGAGACCAATATGAAGCTCTATTACTATCCCGGCGCCTGTTCCATGGCCGTTCACATTGCCTTGCGTGAATCAGGCTCTACTTTCGACATCGACAAGGTTGATCTGGGGGCGAAAAAGACAGCCAGCGGCGAAGACTACAATCAGGTCAACGACAAGGGTTATGTGCCTGCGCTGCGGCTGGACGACGGTCAGGTACTCACCGAAGATGCGGTGCTGCTGCAATACGTGGCCGATCAAAAACCCGAATCCGGCCTTGCCCCCAGGTTTGGCAGCATGGAACGCTACCGGCTCATGGAATGGCTCAACTTTATCTCCAGCGAGATTCACAAGACCCTGGGTGCGCTATTCAACCCCAACATTACGGCGGAATGGAGAGCCAACCAGATCGCGCTTTTCGGCCGGCGTGCCGACTGGCTTGCAGGCAGGTTGGGTACGCGGCCTTACCTGATGGGTGACACGTTCACCGTGGCGGATGCTTACCTGTTCACCGTGCTGGGTTGGTGCAATTTGCACAAAGTCGATACCAGCAAGTGGCCGGTTCTGAATGATTACATGGCACGCATCGCGGCGCGCCCCGCGGTCAAAGCGGCGATGCAGGCTGAAGGATTGGTCTAATCGCCATTTGTGTCGAACTCGCCGAGCGGTCGGTTGAAGGTGAATTCCGCGGGTTCCACGATCATCATTTGCGCGGACTCGCGCACGCTCCCGCTGGGAATGGTGAAAGGCAGCGCGACAATCGTCAGCGCCGTGCCGATCACCGTGGTCGCCAGACCCAGCGGCCGCATGATCAACAGATCCACAGCCATATCGGTGCTCTTGTCACCGCTCACGGTGTTCGGGTCATCAGCAAGGGAAGACCAGGGAGCTGCGATAAGCGCGAAGGCAATGAGCCCGGCCATCAAACGTCTGACCACTTACTGCTCCCTGTCTTCATACTGCGACAGCGTCACGCCGGCTGAAGCCAGATACTCGCGCAGATGCCGAATTTCCTGTTTGTTGCAGGTATTGCTGTTGTGCGGACGATGAATAAATCCCTCCACTCCGTTCAGTTCCACACGGAAGCTCGCACCATGGTGCGGATCGAGCTTGGCGCCAAGATGATTCAACAGTGATTCGACTTCACGCCAGTGAACATTGCCGCTGACCGGGCCTTCAAAAATGGCATGCAGCAGATTTTCGTGCTTGTGACTCATGCGAACTCCAGTTGATGCTCATTTTGTCAGAATATGGCAATAATGGGCCAATTGCGAATTCTCGCGGATTATTTGTCGACTCGCCAAGTCCAGGTTTGGCATATCAGTGTTGACCGGATACCGCTATTGCAGGCGGCATGACAATGGCAGAAGGATCGTGCTAGGCGGATAGGTGCCTGTGCACTGATCCTGTCATCAGGCAAAATTCAGGATCTGGCAAAGCAGTGTGCGGGTGAAGAAACACATGCGTCTTGTTTGGTCCATTGCCAGCGTTCGTCTGCTGGATTGAATTGCCGGTATCGAGCAGCTCTTGCAGAGGGCGTGGACGGCCGATGCAATATCCCTGTGCATAATCGACATCCAGTGTGCGAACCCAGTACAGGCAGGATTCGTTTTCCACATACTCTGCGATCGTCTTTTTGCCCGTGGCTCGTGCCACCTGGACAATGGAAGATACGATGGCGCGGTCGGTTGGGTCCTGTCCGATATTTCGAACAAAATTCCCATCGATCTTGAGGAAATCCACCGGCAACTCTTTCAGGTAGGAGAAGCTGGACAGGCCGCTGCCGAAATCGTCCAATGCCAGCGAGCAACCCGCTGCCTTTAGCTGTAGCGACAGTTCGCGCGCGTTACCCAGATGTGAGATGGCGCTGGTCTCGGTAATCTCGAAGCAGAGCGTCGATGGGGCAATGCCGTGTGAAGCAATTTCGTCAAGAATGAAGGACACTGTCTTCTCATCGCCCAACGATTGTCCCGAAAGGTTGATGGCGCAAAGCCTGCCGGAGTTTTCGCGCAGCATGGGGGCGAGGCGGGAAAGCGCAGTTCGGATCACCCATCGGTCAAGGGTTGGCATCAGGTCGTAACGCTCTGCGGCAGGGAGGAATGTGCTCGGGGGAATCAGTTTGCCTTGTCCATCGCGCAGGCGAAGCAGAACTTCGAAGTGCTGGCCAGTCTGTCCGTTTAACGGCTGGACAGGCTGGTAATGAAGGTCGAAATCGCCACGATCAAGACTCTGGCGGATGCGACTGACCCAGGCAATCGTGTGCTGATGTTCAGCCACGGCACTGTCGTCCGGCTGGTACAGATGGACGCGGTTTCGGCCCTGCGCCTTGGCTACGTAGCAGGCGGAATCGGCTGCGCGCATCAGCTCGGCAACATCAGCGCTGTTCTTGTGAATCTGGACCACTCCGATGCTGGCTCCAATTTCGAAGCTGCGGCCGCCCCAGTTGAAGCGGAACTGCCTGGCAAGCATGCGCATGGTTTCCGCAAGGTCAACGGCCTTTGTCATGGGACAGTAGGGCAGCAACAGACCGAACTCATCGCCTCCAAGGCGCGCGAGCGTGTCACCATCCCTTGCATTTGCATGGAGGAGGGCGGTCAACTGCTTGAGAAGTTCATCCCCCGCTGCATGGCCACAGGTGTCATTTACCACCTTGAATTGATCCAGGTCGATATAGCACAGCGCGTGTTCGGTCTGGTCGACATGAGCGCTGGCAACAGCATGCTCCAGACGTGTCATGAACTCCCTCCGGTTGATCAACCCGGTCAGTGCGTCATGGCTCGCCGCATAGCTGAGTGCGGAAACATCATGAAAGACGGCGACCACGCCTATGGTTTCCCCGGAACGATCGCATATGGGGGACGTGGACAGTTCCACGGAGTAGGCAGCGCCCCCTCCCCTGTCCTGTAATTGGAGATGCGACGCATAGGCGACGGGCTCACCCTTGCTGATGCAAAGGGCCACAGGGTCATCAAAGAAATCACAATGTCGATGTGCAGCCGCCAGGTGAAACACTTCACCAAAAGGATGACCCTTTGCTTCGGTCTCGGTCCAGCCGGCCAGCAGCTCACCGGCCGGGTTAAGGGAGAGCACATGACCTTGCAGATCGGTTGTCACAACAGCATCGCCGAGCGATTTCAGGGTGACCTGGGCCAGCTCCTTTTCCATAAAGAGCGCTTCTTCCGCCGCCTTGTGGGCGGTGATGTCGAACGCAGTGCCCAACCCGGTGGGCTGCCCGTCGCGGTTGATCAGACAGGTGCTGAAGGATACCCAGCGGGTATCGCCGCCTTTGGTCAGTATCCTGTATTCATAGTGCTTGGGTGTGTCTTCTCCTTCAAGCCTTGCCTTGCCGCGCTGTTTGACCAGATCGCGGTGCTCTGGATGGACGATGGCCCAGAACGGCATGCTGCTGAGTTCTTCGGCACTGTAGCCGGACAGCCGTTCGCCCGCCGGGTTGACGTAGAGAAAGTGATCGCGATAGGTGAAAATCGCCGTATCCGTACTTTCGGCAAGTGCACGGAACCTGGCCTCGCTTTCCATCATGCCCAATTGGGCGCGCTTTCTTTCATCCAGCTCGTGACCCAACTCTGCGACCAGATCGGCATTCTCCTGACCCAGCTCAATCGAGCGGCGCAAGGTTTCGTGGGATTTGCGCACAGCCTTGTTGAGCATGACGATGAACGCGGCGCTCATCACCGCCATCACCATGGGGATTCTTCCTCCCTCAAGGATCAGCAGGGGTGGAAGGGGAACAAGCATGGGCAGGGCAAAAGCAAAGTAGGTCTGCAGATTTGCAACGTTGGTTGCCACCGCGCCCGCAGTCATGCCTGCCATGAGGAAGCCGGCCAGTGCCTGCAGGGCGGGATCGTGAGTGCGAATCAGCATGATGCATGCCGCACACCAAGCTACGCCTGAAGCAAGCGCACCCAGATTATACAAATTGACCAAGCGGTCCGTGTTAGCGCTGCCGGGTCGGCGCGTGCGATAGGTTTGCACCACCCACCCTCTCAAAGAGGTGACCACGATCAGGAACGCAAGCCAGGTCAGGGCCTGGGGATGACTCAGCGAACCCCAGGTTGTCAGCATCCACAGGAAGCCATTAAGCAGATTGGTGCTCAGGGCGAAACCGGCGCTCTTGAAGAGCAGGCGCGCCAGTCCTTCCTTTACCAAATTTTGCTGAGCGTTTTGGATGTCCATGCCTTTTCCAGCGGTGTTGTGTTGCTGATGCTGCATAGACCGTGCCACCCTGCTGGCGGGGTTTTGGTTGTACCTGTTTCAACGATCTGATGGGAAATCGACGAATCCAACGTTGAGGATGTCAGTTTTGTATCGCACAATTGGAAGCGCATCTTGTCTGTTCTTGCCGACTATGGACTTGTCCGACCTTTCGTCCTGCAATGCACATTCGCTTGCCGATGAAGGAGGTATCGATGGCAGAAATGACCTGATTCAGCGGCTGCCAGCCGCGGGTAATGAGTTGGAATTTCTTGTCCTGCTGCAGCACCAGGGTGGGGAAGCCAGTGATGCCCCATTCGCGCGTGATCCTGAAATGCTCCTGGGTGCGGTGCCGGGCCGAGGCGGATTGGAACGCAGCAAGAAATTCATTTCTTCCCACGCCGAGTTCAACAGCCAGCTCCGCCAGCTTCGCGGTCTGGGTAATGTCGTGGCCATCCAGGTAAAACGCAGACTGTGCCGATTCCAGCATGGGAAACACCAACGCAGGATCCATGTCACCCATGCACGCCACGGCGCGACAGGGCGGTTCGCTGTCATACACAAATCCGTCGGGCATCGCCCCCTCAAACTTGAAGTTCTGGCCAGTACGTTCGTGCACTTGATGCCAGTGGTGCAAAACTTCCACTCGAGCTTGAGGTGTTTGGGCCTGTGTTGCACCCGGCCGCAAACCGCCGAGCACCAGCGCGATTCTCATGCGGTCGCTACAGGTATCACGCACTGCTTCAATCACAGGCGAGAATGCCCAGCACCACGAACACATGGGGTCGGCAAGGTACCAAAGAATGGGGCTGGTGTTCACAAGGGGTAAATCCCTATTGGGTAAGGATTACTCAATGTAGAAGGTGTATCCGGGCAAGTTGCGGCCGAACGCTTAACCTGCAGCCAGTGAGTTCATTGCGTCGACGTCAGCTCTTTTTTCAGCTTTTCCCGCTCCCGCTGATAGCTATCGTAGTCCGGCATCGGCGGACGTTCGTCTCCGGCAGGATGGCGCAAGGCCTCGTTGCGTGCGCGGATACCGTCGTACATATCACGACAGAAATCGGCGCAACCGGCGAGCAGCACAACGGCAAGAATGACGGAAACAAAGCACCGCGGCGCGGCAAATGTCAATGCAGCAAGGCGCATGATCAGTTAACGTCGAGCTAAACGGATTCTGAAGCCTTTTTGCTCAGCCGCCTGATGAACGGCCCGAGTGTCAGGCCCTGCACCAGCACCGAGAACACCACCACCATGTAGGTCGCGGTCAGGATCAGGTCGCGCTCCGCAGAGGGTGGGAGTGACAGGGCCAGGGCGATGGAAATGCCTCCGCGCAGCCCCCCCCAGGTCAGGATGCGGACTGAGCCGGGACTGAAGCGCCAACGCCAGCGCATCAGTCCCACCGGCAGGCCCACACTGAGAAAGCGCCCGGCCAGTACCGCTGCAATCGCCAAACCGCCCAGAACCAGATAGCCCCCGTTCAGGGTCAGCGCGATCACTTCCAGCCCCATCAGCACAAACAACACCGCATTGAGTATCTCGTCCAGCAATTCCCAGAATGTATCGACATGCTCGCGTGTCTTGTCCGACATCGCCAGCGCGCGGCCATGATTGCCTATGACCAGCCCGGCCACCACGATCGCAATCGGCGCGGACACATGCACTGCCTCTGCCAGGCTGTAGCATCCGGCTGCCAGCGCCAGGGTCAGCAACACTTCCACCGCGTAGTCATCGACCGTGTGAAGCAGGCGGTAGGTGATCCAGCCCAGCGCCAGGCCGAGAAGCGCGCCACCCACAGCCTCTTCCAGCAGAAACATGCCCACTTCTTTCAGCGCCGGTGGCGAGCCGCTCAAGGCAATATCCAGAATCGTGAGAAACACCACCACGCCAATGCCGTCGTTGAACAGCGATTCACCCGTGATCTTGACCTCCAGGCCACGCGGCGCGCCGGCCTGCTTGAGAATGCCCAGCACCGCGATGGGATCGGTCGGTGAAATCAGCGCACCAAACAGCAGCGCATAAATGAAGGGCAAATCGAAACCAAGCAGACGTGCGCCAAACCAGAACAGAATACCGGTGGCGAAGGTGGCAAGCACTACGCCGACCGTTGCCAGAACCGCAATCGCCACCTTCTGTTCGCGCAAATCCGAGAGGTCCACGTGCAGCGCGCCGGCAAACAGCAGAAACGCCAGCATGCCGTGCAGCAGCGTTTCGCTGAAATCGATGCCGCGTACAAACGAAGCGGCGTGGGTCACATCGATCAAGTTTGCCTTGCCCAGCAGCACAAAGCCCAGGGAGGTCAGCAAGCCGATCACCATCAAGCCCATGGTCGAAGGCAGGCGCAGAACGCGGTGATTGAGGTAATTGGCGAGGGCGGCCACAGAAAGAATGGCGGCGGTGGTTTGGAACAAGGTCATGAGTGAAGTCTACGTTGGTGTTGGTGCGCTGTGGGTTGGCTGGCCGCAATTGCGGGCAAGAGCTGGAGAACATGACTGCGCATTTTCATATGCCCCGCAGGGGTGAATGACGCGTTAATTGACTGGATCGAACCGGCCTCGGTCTTGCCATGCCAACGTCTGCCAGCACCAGCAACGCGGAGCAATCCAGTTGATCAGCACTAAAAGCCAAAGTCCAGTTTGATCTTGGTAATTGAATGCGTCACCGGCCTGTCCTCCTGCGTGCCATCCGGGTGCTGTACACGCTGCTCGCCATAGAGCTGGAACATCACTTCGTCTGCGATCGGGTCCACCTGGACCAGGCCGAAGTTGCTGTCGGTGTACAGCGCCATCCGCTCGAACTGGTAGCCATCGTCAGACTGGCCCTTGTCGGGCACGGTGTTGCCCAGAATCCAGCCCAACAAGCGCGGTTTGCCATAGGTGAGTGCACTGGACGTCAGCTGGTAAATCACCGCACCCGTCTGCTTGTCCGCCATGCGGAACACCGCGGAAATGTGCACGTCACCACTCAGGATCGAAACCTTGATCCCACGTTTGGCGGCTGCAAACAGCGCTCTTAGCAAGGCCTGACGTTCTGCGGTGTGCATGTCGTGTTCCCACGAATCGCGCAGGTCGTCCTGCAGATTGGCCAGGTCCGCCAGCGTGGTGTTGTCGGCATTCACAAATACCGGCTTCATGTGCAGCACCGGCACGGTGGAAAGCACAAACAGATAACGCGTGTTTGCCGGGTCCAGGTTCTCCAGCCAGGTGGTAAAGCGTTCCAGCTGTTCCTTGCCCAGTATCTTGTTGGTCGCCCGGTTGATATCGCGAGTGCTGCGGCTGTCCAGAAAATAAATCGCCGTGCTGTGATGGCTGATCGAATAATCGTACTGGCCATCGGGGGTATCCGGGTTGTGGCTGTGCTGGTATTCATGATATACCTGAAACGCCGCCTGCTTCATGCGATCGAGCAGCGTCAGACAATCTGCGCGTGTCAGATTCGTTTCCCTGAAATCGGGAAAGATTTCATCCAGCTCGTCGTTCTTGTCGCCCTGCAAAAAATACGATCCCCAGCCATCCATCAGCTCGTGGTCGTCCCACATCATGTAAGTGGGGTAGCGGCTGTACGCCTTGCGCAAGGAAGGGAAACCCCAATAGCCGCGGTATATATCCCGATACCAGGTTGCCATTTCCTGCACCGACGGCCCCAGCCGGCCATTGTCCCTGTTCATCGCGCTGTTCAGGTACTTCCAGATGTCCAGGCGCTTGACCCCGTCCACATAAACCTGGTCGCCGCCCGCAATCAGAAAACGAAAGTCTTCCTGGTAATGCCGGTCCATCACATCGTTCAGACAATCCCACATCTCCATGTTGACGATGTTGGTGCTGCCAAAAATCGAATCCTGATAAGGCATATGGCACGAATAAAATGCAAACGACAGCGGCTTCTCTGCAGCGGGCAGGGTGCGAAACCGGTACGGGTGATCATGTCCCAGCAAAATGCGCTTGATGCCGGACTCCTCGCCGAACAGTGCATAACGGTATTCCGTCTCCGGCATCAAGCCGCCGACATTCACTACGCAGGTTGAGTCGGTGCTGTAATCAGGCACATTGAAGTCGATGGCGCCGACAAAGTTGGGAAGCGTGGCCATGTCCGTGTAGGGCACGGCATCAAACCCGTTGTAGATCGCATCCTGCGGATCGGCCCACGCCACATAAATCAGCAGCACATAATCGCCCGGCCCGGCCGTTCGAAACCACAGGCGCGCAGTCTGATCGGTCACGTGGCCCACAATCGCTGCGCGCTTCAAGCGCGGGTTTGGCCAGGGCCGATCATTCTTGTAGATAAAGGAATCACTCATTCAACTCTCCCAGTTAGAGAAGAAGACAGTCTCTGACCGGCGTGCCTCCCGGTCAAACCACGTGGCCGATGATGTAGCCGATTACGATGCCGATGATCAGCGCCACTGTCAGTCCGCGATAGGTCAATACGTCCTTCGAGTAACCGCGACGAATGGCGACCAGCGCCACCAGATAGCCGATTGCATTGAGCAGCCAGATAAACCCGATCGACAACACCTTTACAATCAGCGGGCCGATGATCGGCATCAGGGCGACAATGCCGACCAGCCAGGCAAATGCGTTCGTCAGCACCCCGATTACCAGCACCCCGCCTGCAAGCACCCGATGATCAATATTGAAATACAGGCCCAGCCAAGTCAGGCCTCCAATTGCCAGCCATACCGGCACCATGATCTTCCAGTTCTTCCACCACGCTGTTTTCGGCGGCGTGATCTCTGGCAGATGCAACGGTGGTTTGGGTAACGGCGGGAGTGGATACTCTGTGGGTTCTTCGATGCTCATGGTTTCAGCAGCTCAGTTGTATAAGAGGTCCAACTCAATAGACTCTTTCCAAGAGGCAGCTTAGGCGCTTGCTGCGTCCCCCGGCGGGAAGATATTCGGAGAGCACACGGGTCGAGTGCTGATCCGGCATACAGTCCATCTTCCGCTTTCGCAAGCCGGTACAGGGCCGATCCTTATGCCCGTGACGGACAGGGCCCGGGCGACAGGCGGTTGGGAGCAGGGCAGGGATTGATACTGCACATGGGGGGGTTGTTGGCAACCGTGCGTGACAGGGTGGCTAATCTCCCCGCCGCTATTGCCGCAAGCGTGCCAACCGGCCGCGCAGCGCTCCCCAACCCTGCCAGACAAAAAAGCCGCGCTGCAGCCAACGCCAGACCCGGCGCGGCTTCATGACAAACAATGCTGCGGCAAACGCCGCCACCTCAAGCGGATGCCGCTGTATGAAATTGACCGAGTCACGCACGGCGGTGAGCACGCGATCAGTCGTGTCACAGGCGACACGCACGGGCGCGATCTGGCGGGCAAGCGTGCTGCGCTGCAGGGCGATCCGCTCGATCAACCGTCCGCGCTGCAGGTGGAGTTCAATCAGTTTCTTTTGCATGGCCGCTGGCGGCTTTCAATTGACGCAAGTCTTCCTGCAGCTCGGCGAGGCTTGCCGCAAACACCGGTTCGGGAGGGTGCAGCGCGCGCCGGACCGCAGCAAAGAGCAAACCGGCAAGCCCGAGAAAAAGCACGGCAAATACGGTGACAACAGCGATGCGCTGATCCCACATCAACAGCGCAATCAGTGTCACGACCAGCAGCAGGCCCAGACCCAGGCAGAATATCAATGCCTGGGTTAGCAGCAGCAGCCGCAGCGCGCGCTGTTTTTCCAGAGCAATTTCGTTGCCGAGTAACTCCAGCCGCGTGCGACCGGTTGCGACCAGCGTTGCTGCAAGGTTTTTCAGGGAGGCGAAGACTCCCTCGCCGCCCGGCTGATCGCTCATCGCGGATTAGCGGCGGCCGAGGATGAAACCCACCAGGAAGCCGACGCCCGCACCAATACCGACGGCCTTCCATGGATTTTCATGCACGTACACGTCGGTGGCACGCGCCGCTGCGCGGGTCTTGGCTACCAGCACCGCTTCTGCATCCGCCAAGCGAACCCTGGCATCATGCAGACGCACCTTGATGCGCTCGCGCAGCCCGACAATCTTCTCTCCCACCTGGTCGGCGGTGGCGTGCAATATGTCTTCGGCGTCGGCGATGACGGCTTTCATATCGGCGACGAGCTTTTCCTGGGAATTGACACTGACTTCGTTGGCTTCGGACATGGCAGACCTTTCAAGATGATGGAAAGCTATCAGATTAGCAGATTCGGACAGCCCAGTTCAATTCAGGCAATAGTCCACCGTGCTTCGGGGACAGGGAATTCGTGCGTCATCGGGCCGGTTTGATGGCCTGAACCCGCGCGGCGGTCCGCACCGCCTGTCAACGCCAATCCTGTCCCCGGTGCGGCGCGGCTGCGGCGGTGCGCTTTGCTTGCCAAGATGGGCTATGTCCCGCATACTGGCGCACGAATCAGTCTTTTGGTCAGTCTCCTGCGCCCCCCGGGCACCCTGTCGGCTTTCCTCTTGGGCATTCAGCCGCGCTGCGCGCGGTAGCCGCAGCCCCACTGCGATTCATCACAACACAACACGCCGAGCGCAGTATGTCTTGCGCCAACACCGGCCAACCCTGAGGAAGCAAAACATGGCAAAAGAAGAACTGGTAGAAATGGAAGGCGTGGTCAGCGAAGTGCTGCCGCAAACGCGCTTCCGCGTAACCCTGGACAATGGTTTTGAAATTACCGCCTATGCCTCCGGCAAGATGCGCAAACACCGAATCCGCATCCTTGCCGGCGACAAGGTCACCATTGAAATGTCGCCTTATGACATGTCCAAAGGCCGCATCAACTTTCGCCACAAGGATACCAACGTCCAGCCACGGCCCGCCATGCACAGAAAATACTGACGCATACCCACGCATGCGACGGGTCCTGAAACAACGGCCATCAACATGAGCGACGCGAAAAAAGCCCATCCCTATGGCGTTTGCAAAACCTGCGGCGGAATCACCTACCGCATGGAACTGGTCAACCAGCGTTGCGGGCGCAGCCCGCACGGACACCGTTGCAGCGGAAAATTTGCCAATGCCTCGCGTGATACTGACTGGAAAGTATGCGAAAGCTGCAAGGGAACAGGCAAGATTGGCGGCCCGCCCTGCATTTATTGCCGCGGCATTGGCTGGAACCTGATCAAACCCTGGCGCCTTTAGGCGCCACAAACGTGCATAGGTGCCCGCGCTGCGCTGTCATTGGAGCGACGCAGGTGCCTGACAATCCAGGGGCTGTTGTCAGCCAAGCAGGTTGATCAGCAGCACCAGCCCGCCCGCAACAGCCAGGCAGAGCAAACAGGCGAAAATGATCTTCACGAATTTCGGCATCGGCGTATGCCGCAATTCTGCCACGCTTTGCCGCGTGCAAACACGCTGACAGCACCACCACGTTTGCCGTGCAACAGCGCGCCAACTTGCCCCGACACATCTACACTTGGAAAAGAAACTGCAAGAGAGGAGATCATGGCAACAGGAAACATCTTTGCGGCGCTTCTGCTGGTCGCCGTCGCGCTGACATCCGTGCCCGCCGCGCAAGCCGCGGGTCCAGACGCACGACAGGATTACCTGCGCCTGCATCAGATCAAGATCATTGACCCGGCCGGTTTTGGCCATCCGGTGGAAGCCGCAACCATCCTGCTGCCCAAAGACTGGCAAGTCGAGTCGGGCGTCGTCTGGACCGGAGACATCGGCTGTCCACGCAACAGCATAAAGCTAAGCCTTGAAGCACAAAGCCCGGATGGCAAATTGGGGTTTGAAGTCTTTCCCGATTATGTCTGGCTCTGGGTGGATGATCCGCAGGCGCGCGCCTACACCAACCCCATGGCCTCTCTCGGCATCAAGGGATGCGACACCCTGCCCCCCCTACGATGCAGCAGGCTACCTGCAGAACATTTTCCTGCCCCGCTGGCGCGCCGGCTCCACCCTGGTGGGAATTGGCCACGTACCTGAACTGATCCAGGCCATGCAGGCGGAATTCATGGCCATGTCCGGCGGCAACCCCGGCCCGGTTCAGACCGACTTTGATGTGGCCCTGGCCGCAATCGAAACACCGCGCGCAGGCAGCACCGATGAAGAATGGGTGCTGGCCAGCCTGGTGCGTACCGTTGCCTACCTGCCCGTGCTTTCCGGCATGGGCACCTTTGGCAGCCAGATGTCGGGCAACTATACCTTGGCTGCGGTCTCCCAGTTTGCTGCGCGTGCGCCCAAGGGCCGGCTGGAGAGGAACGAGAAACTCTTCGATGTCATTTACCGTTCATTCCGGCTCAATCCGGTTTGGGAATCCGCCGTCGCCCGGTACTTTCAGACCATGGACCAGATCAACCTGAAAGGCGTGCAAGACCGGCAGCGCATCATGCATCAATCCCAGCAGGAAATCAGCGCCATGATCGACCAGGGCTACAATGCCCGCCAGGCCATCATGGACCGCAGCGCGGAAAAGCAGATCCAGGCCCTGCGCGGCGTGGAAACCTACATTGACCCCACTACCCAGAGCCGGGTCGAACTCACCTCCGGCTATCAGGGCGCATGGACCAATGGGCTGGGCGACTACGTGCTGACCGACTCCGCCAGCTTTAGCCCTGCCCGCGATCTAGGCCGAAGTTTGGCGCCATGAACGAGTGAGTTCCTTGATATTGCAGACGAAACAGGATTGGTGTGATGCGGTTACTGGGAACAGCCTGGGTCGATGCCGAGCAGAGCAAAGGCTTTGGCTTGTG
>JBAUMF010000025.1:0-2488 GCA_049578545.1 Thiobacillaceae bacterium | reverse complement strand
TACAACGCCAGTGTCGCCAAGGCAGAAGCGGATTACGCTGTGGCCAAGGAAAAATGCGACGACAAAGCGGGCAACGACAAGGACGTCTGCGTGAAGGAAGCGAAAGCCGCCCTGGTACGCGGCAAAGCCGACGCCAAAGCGCAGTTGAAGACATCGGAAGCAAACGCGACAGGCCGAGAAGAGGCCTCCGATGCGCGCATGAAGGCCAAAGAAAAAGGCAGCGAAGCGCGCCAGGATGCAGCGGCAGCCAAACGTGACGCCGACTACAAAGTGGCCATCGAAAAGTGCGATAAGTTTGCCGGCGACGCGAAAGAACAATGTGTTGTGCGTGCCAAAGCGCAGTTCGGCAAGTAAATAACTGTGCTGTCCCGACTGCTTCGGGGCCGGCGTACGGCAGTAGTTGTGACAGGAGGTTGGTGGGCCGGATTTCTCCCGCCATCTGCCGACGCGGGTCAGTTTTTTCCTTCATCCGGTGATCACGGTTAAAAAAGGAGAAATGCAATGTCATTGGGAACCATTGTTTTAATTATCGTTGTCCTGATGCTGATCGGGGTAACACCCGTTTGGCCGCACAGCCGGAGTTGGGGTTACGGCCCAAGCGGTGGGCTGGGGCTGATCCTGATCATTCTGCTCGTGCTGCTGTTGCTGGGGTGGTTATGAGGCACACCTGCCGGTACGGCTGCACCGGGTTGCCCGCCTACGGCAGAGGCATTGTTGTTCGGAATCATTCAATTGCAACACAGGATCCATCACGCCAATACATTTGCACGATAATCCGGCCGCGGCCAGTCGATTGAGGTTGCCCGCCGCGAGCAAGCGTGCGACATCTAAAGATTTCCTCACCCAGATAAAGAATTCAGCAGTACCTTGAGTGCCAACACTAACCTAGATTAACTGCTGTTGCCTCAATCACGTAACAGGATCCTAGGCTCCCAACAAATTGGGATGCCGATCAAGTCCTGATTGAGGCGGTCAGGAATTTCGTATCCCCGCTCTTCTTTTGTGCTTGATGAATGATTTCACGAGGAGACAAGATGAAAACTCAACTCAGGAAAGTGGTGGCGTCATCCACGCCGACAGCGCTATCCGCCCCGCCAGACCCGTGGCATCAGATTGCGCTGGCCGCCTACTTCAAGGCGGAGGCACGGGGCTCCTGCCCCGGCCACGAACTGGACGACTGGCTTGAGGCTGAGCGTGAGCTTGGACCGGAAGCGGTTGGCGAGGAACTGGCCGCATGAACTGCGCGGCCCAACATGCGGCGAATGATGAATCCCCTCTGCGGCTTCATTCCCCGGTATCGGCGAATCCAGCGCGTGCCCTGCAATGCACGATATGGCTCGATGGACATGGATGCATCCAGGACAGTGATGGCCCGGTCGAGCCAATGTTCGGGTATTGGTTTGAGAAATTGAGGGACCAGCATATTTCCCTGCTGCTGCCTGACTTGGCTCATGCCGATCTACTCACTCAAGACCGGATCAATCCCGTACTCCTCCAACGATGCCATGGGTCGACCCCCTTTCGGGGGGTGAGCAGCGATGGACAGCAACGCAACTACACGGTGTTGATGACTCTCATTGCCAATCAGTTGGGGCAAAGACTGAGTATGACGCTGCGCGATCATGTTCCTTGAGAACCGAATGTGTGGCCATTTGTCCAGTGAAGTTATCTCATTGGCATGAGCGAGAGACTGTGAGGCAAGGGAGTTGACGATGAAAACGAGTCACGAAGGGAACCCCCCAGAAGCGCCGCTCGACAGGGCCGTAATCGATATCGGACTGGCGGAAGAGGGCGATGCTAATCATGTGCTGATCTCGGTGGATCGTGAATGGCGGATGAAGCTGACCTTTGAGGAGGCCCGCTTCCTGGTCATCCGCATTATCACGGCGGCAAATCAGGCGGAAGTTCGATGCATGCTAAAGGGCACCAAGGGGGAACCGCCTCCAGCGACCAAGGCCGCGCCCAAAGCAGGATGGTTTCTACAGGCATTTGCCAGATAGCCCGCGCAGGTCGGTTCATACCCGAAAAGGTGCTGCGCTTGAATGGATTCGGGCAGTGTCCGACAACTCAAGAACCGCAGGGCTTTAGAGTTAAACAACGCATGGAGGACCGATGATGTTTGACGATACGTTGAGTTCAGACGTGACGAATGCAGGGGATGATGCCAACACCCATCTGACGTTGAACCCTACCCATGTTTCAAATCTCTCCCCGGATACGGTCAGCACGTATGACCCGTTGCCCAGCACCTTATGGGTCAATGACGAGGGTTACATCCTGGATTGCTGCGCCCACACCCAGGAAGTGTTCGGGTTTTGGCGCGATGACTTGAGAGGGCGGCACATATCAATGCTGTTGCCTGATCTGAAGAATACCGCAATGCTCGACGAGGGTGGAATCACCCCCAAACTGCGTCTCCACTGCCGACCGGGCACCTTGTTCCGTGGCGTGAACCGTGAAGGCATCGTCAATGCCTACGCCATCACCC
>JBAUMF010000024.1:0-4377 GCA_049578545.1 Thiobacillaceae bacterium | reverse complement strand
GTTTTCCGTTGATCTCCATGGGTTCACCAAGCACCTGAGCGCGTGTCTTTCGGCCATTCGTGATCACATTGTCTTGCGTGAAGCGAGGGAGGCTGAGATCGAAACCGTGCTGAACATATTGAAGGTCTTCTGCATGCAGACGGCTTTGGTCGCGCGGCAAATCGGGGTCCTGACCACGCATAGCGTTGAGTACGATGGTAGAAGACGTAGGGCCACAGAAAATGGCGTTCGACTGTGGCTCGAACTCGTTGGCGAGTGCAGGAAAATTGATCTTGGCACTTGATCGGGCCAATCGAGCAAGGCCCTCGGCCGACGCGAATGGTACAAGATCCTGAACGATGCTCGCTGACGCGTTGTCGAGGGCGAATGCCGTCGAAGGTACTGAAGCCACCATCAAAAAGGCAAGGATGATGTGGCCGATAAGCGATCTAATAGATTTCAGGCTTGGAATGGCGGCCTCCAGTGTGGACATGGTGCTTGAAATGATAAACGCTGATTTATTCACTTGCGCGAAAACCAGCAGGAAGTCAGTACGGCGGCTGACTATCCACTGAATTCGAGAGAGTTAAACTGGCTCTTGCCGGCCATCACAGTTCCGCCACAACACGGCTGACGACAATTTCATGAACTATGGCAGCTTGCTGATCCTAATGCTGTCACTTAGAACTTTGCGGAGATAGCCCGCTTGTCGGCCGAACCTGCCATTGGAGATTTAGCCGACTACTTCCGCTATGGATTCGTTACCGGACATAGCCCAGTAAACCTCACCGAACGGCGGCTTCTGATTTCATCTGGGGCCGGACCCGACCCGATATCGTCACTCCTTCCTGGTCTCAGTAATACCGGTCACGACTGCGAAACATTATGTAAAAACGTTGAATCGAGGACGTATCGTCTGCCAGGCAACTGACCCTTTTCTTTGCCTATCCAAAGAAAGAGTCACTGCCAATCTGGTCCGGGCGATGTGATTAGTCTCCGATCACATTGGCACGACGCAGGGCTAGACGCGGATTATTGGGCGGTGCAGCTTTTCCCATGGGCGGCATGGTTGCCGGCCGCCTTTGCTGCGGCTTCGGTCATATATTGGCCCTGTTTGGTCTTGCCATAGTACTTGGTTCCAGGGCAGTGATAGACCTTCGAGCTGCTGTTCACCCAGACCTGACCAGTGCCCCCGCCCGCCGCAGGAGCTGATTTGGCTGGGGCAGCCGTCGTCGTAGTCATCGCCTTCGCGGGTGCAGCGATAGGTGCTGGGGTGGCGATCTTGCCCGTTGCTGTTGCTCCCGTTGCCATCGGCGACGCAGCCGGTGCCGCAGTCTTTTTTGCGGTTGTTGCCGATGCCGCGCTTCCATACCAATCCTTCACACCCTTGTGGCCGGCGCACGCGCCTTTCTTGGTCGCGTTGGAAGTGTATGAGCCATCCTTGCACAGTCCCGTTGAACCAGTGGGTGCCGCAGAGGGCGCCTGCGCGAGTACCGCGGTTGACGCAAACAGGCCAGCAGCCAGGGTCAGAAGAGCGAGTGAGAGTTTCATTAATTTCTCCAGTGAGGTGGGTGACAAATATCCAATGAGCCGGCGAAGGTGCAGCTTTAATGCTTTTCAGCCATTTTGGCCAAGGCAATTGTAATGGTAGTGCGCCGGATTCAGCCGATCGGAACATAATATTATGCGTCGGTCGTCCTCGTAGTGTTTGCCCGTATGGCGAACACGGGGATGCCCTACGCGTTCCCCATGCGCCGCATCGTACCCTTTGTTCTATTTTGTGCTGAACGTTGGCAGAAGCAATATCTTGCCTGGGACACCGGCGAGTCATCCAGGCAATGGCCCCGCAGGCCTTTACAGTTAGGACTCTTACGCCAATCAATACGCGCCATGAGAGACGTAATTGTTGCGATAACTTTTTCGATCGCAACGAGCGCCACCATCATGAATCGTGCCCGAATGTCTCAAATTTTCAGGTCAAAGGACGCTTATGGCGATCTCTCTGAGCAGCTGTTCGGGGGCGCGGTCTGAGCCCTTGGTGATGCCCTCGGGGAAACCAGGCAACGGTATCCTTGGCTTAGTCCTGCTTCTTCGATTCCAGCATAGCCTTCAGCTCGGCAAAGGGATTGAACGTCGCGGCCGATGATGCGGTTCCAGCGTCCGCGCGACCCGCCATGTCTTTCAGCTTGGAGTGCTCATGCTCATGGCAATAGGTGCAGAGGAGTTCCCAATTGCTACCATCCGGCGGATTGTCATCATGGTTGCCGTTCTTGTGGTGGACTTCCAGCAGTTGAAGATTGCTATGGGTAAACGTACGCGCACAGCGACCGCATACCCACGGAAACAGTTTCAGTGCCTGCGCCCGATATCCCGCCGCCCGCTTCTCGGCGTTGCGCCGAGCTTCCTGAACTACCTGGTCCAGTCGGTTATCTGCTTTTGCCATGGGGACCTCACTCGTGCCATACGCCTTGATTGCGCCATCAGCTTACGACGAAATCTTCAGGGCATAAACCGGCCAGGACGAGCACTTGGGTGAGTGAAAAAGAATTTGCCGCTGCACGTCGGCGTCAAAGCAGAGGATGGTCATCCAGCAACGGGGATTTGCCGGTCGTTGCTTGGCCTTCCCCGACTCTCACGACCCGCCGAACACGGACACTGACCAACCTCTGCCTGCACTGGCACCTGCTTAGCCTCGTCAATCCGCGCACACCTCTGCGTGAGTGCAGGCCTCCGAACCTTAGGTTGGGACACGCCTTCGGGCTTCAGCAGCTGTCAGCCCGCGACGGTGCCACCGGGGGTCAAATGATCGATAGCCTTGGGCATGACTTCAGCCAGCTTGGCCGCTAATGCATCCGGAGCAATGCCCATTTTCGCGGCCATCTCCTTGACAGTATCTGCGCCCAGCGCCTGATGAACTTGGTCGGGTGAGATGGGCTTGTTTTCGCCGGTACCCACCCACGAGCGGACGGTGTCACCCAGCCCCTGCTGCTCGAACTGCGATACGATTCCGGAAATGCCACCATGCTTTTCAATCAAGCCATTCACAACCGTGGCCATTTCGGCGCCGATGGCGCCACCGACAAGACCGTCCAGTAATCCCATTTTTCTCTCCTCAGGCAATCAAGTTAAAAGGCACAGCGAC
This sequence comes from Thiobacillaceae bacterium, assembly GCA_049578545.1. Classification (GTDB taxonomy): domain Bacteria; phylum Pseudomonadota; class Gammaproteobacteria; order Burkholderiales; family Thiobacillaceae; genus DASQBT01. Next base: position 1,256 of record JBAUMF010000024.1, on the reverse strand, counting down.
CACACACGTCTCGACAAATGTTCTGACTGCCGTCACTGAGCAACAAGGCCCTATCATGCCCAAGCCAGAGATTTCCGGTCAAATTACAAACGTAAAATTACATGAACAACCGGTTTAGAAACAGCTCGCCATCAGACGGATCGCCAGTACCAAGCGTTAGGTGCAGCCCAAGGCCGCTTACTCAGACCTTAAAATGGCGCTTTCGACCCGCTGGAGTCATACGAGCCTGCATTCCATGCGTCCGTTAACCGGGATACACCAGCTTGACGGACACGACCCTCCACGCAGAAGACGACAAGGTCAATAATGCCATAACCTTCGTAATTCTTTTCGCTTAGGAGGTGCTGATCAACTGCCAGTATTCCTCTGTCAATTGCTGTTGCACCTCAATTGGGCCCGTTGGCGAACTGACTCATGCGGACCGGCATGTGGGAAGCGCCTACAGGATCAAGCTGCAAGTGCAGGCGCCCCACGCGTTCTTCTGCCGATACAGACGCCCTCAGTTTAATAGGCGTCCCTTTCTTGCCGAACAATGGCAATTCCGTTGGTTGCAGCACTGTTAATCGAGGCAACTCCAATGATAGTCAGATTGCCATCTTCATCCACTTTGAAGACGGACACGTGCGAGATCGTGCCATTGTTGTCGATCACGGCCGCAAAGCCCGCGTTGTACGCAATATCCGTCGGACTGCCGCTAAACGTATACAACTTTGGGTCCGGCGTGACAGCTGCGTCTTGGACGATTTTCTGGCCATATACGGCATAGCGAGATACGCTCTTGCTCGGCGAGTTTGCCGAGAACAGAAACGGGCCGTCTAGCGCCAGCCAGCAGGGAGCGTGTTGCGTACCTGAACTGGTAGTCGTCAATACATCGTTGTTTCTGACCAGGCTGATCTCGTCGGCGTGCGCGATCGTGACGTACGCATTGTTGCCGCGCGTCGCAAGGCCGAATGGGGCATTTACATTCGCCGGAATGTCCGCCACCAAATTGGCGCTACCAGTTACCGCTCCGTGTCGGTCCAGCTTGACCGTTTCAATGGCATTGCTCTTCTCGGTAATGATCAGTTGACCGTTCAACACACCCACTTGGGCCGCGGAGCCGTCCGCCTTGACCAGCGACACCACTCCATCCGGACTCTTGCTGACCGAGTCATGAGTGATTGGATGCGACTCCACTTTGGTGGTGGAAAGGATGTAAAGATGATCGTTGCCAAACGCTACGCTTACTGGATTGGACATGGCGGGAACCACTTGCG
>JBAUMF010000023.1:0-79283 GCA_049578545.1 Thiobacillaceae bacterium | reverse complement strand
TGCGCACGTCGCAGTTGCTTCTTCATCACCACATGCCCCTTGCCATCCGTTCCATGCAGCTGGAAAACTGCCTTTGCCAGATCAAGCCCAATCATCTTAAGATCCATTTCGGTTGCCCCTTTCCTTTAAGTGGTTGATACAGCACTTCCACTTTGGCACTTCAATGCCGTTTCAGGTAGGGGCGACCATCCCATTACAGCCTCGGTCGACCGCAGTCATGCACCACTTCTAAGCGGTCTGGATGCTTGGAATCGGCCCGCTGCCAGGCCTGCTACTTTGGTTTCCTGCCTGCTAGCATCGACGGGCTACTCTTTCCGTCAGCTGGCCTGGGTTCCATTGCCGCAACACTGCGAACAGGCGTTGCTTGGCGGTGGAGGCAGACAACGAAGACAGACGCTTCACAAGTTCTCGCATCTCTTGTTGAGCCGCGCTCGCTGCTGCAGCGATTACAGCAAATTTAGGCCCAGTTCGGTCAGTTTGTAGTGGCCATGATCTATCGCTGCAGCCAGCGCGCCGACACTTTGTTCTTGCAGAAGGTGATACAAGTCGTGCTTCACCGGGTACCAGTGGCAATGCAAGGCACAGGCTGTCTCATCGGAGCATTCCATGAAGCCCAGCAGGCATTCCTTCATGCTTCGCTCGCCACTGATCACTTCCACGATTTCCCTGAGGTAGAGGTCATTGGCGTTGCGGCTCAAACGAAAGCCGCCCTGGCGACCCCGGGACGACTCGACGATGTTCGCGTGCACGAACTGAAGCATCAGTTTGCTCAGATAGGGCATGGGCAGGCCCAGTCGGCCAGCCATTTCCCTGCACATGACATAGGAGTTCGCTGGTTGGGTTGCCAAAAAAATCAGGGCCTGAATGGCGTACTGACTGCTGCGGAAAAAAATCATGGGCCTCTCATTTCGCTTACGTTCCTGCAGGGCCAGTCTTGAACGCGAGTTCCAGCAGTGCCTGGGCCTGGGCCTTGCAGGCCTGCCGGCTGTCCTGTTCCAGCTCCGCGCGCCAGCCGCGCGGCAGGCCGTCCAGGCCATACAGGGCGCCCGCCAGCATGCCGCTGATCGCGCCGGTCGTATCGGCATCGCCGCCACGGTTCACCACATCCACCAGGCAGTCGCGCCAATTGTCGGTGGAAAAGAAGGCCTGGAATACCGCCTGCATGGTTTCCACCACATAGCCCGACGGATTTTCGCGGCGACGCTGGCGATACTCAAACTGAGGGTATTGATCGATAAGGGGTTCGACCCTGGCTTGCAAAACGTGGCTCTTGGCTGCACCGTTTAGAAGATCCTGGAGCATGAGTGCCAGGCATTCGGTGGCCGCATCGGACAAGGCGTTGTGATGAGTGACGTGGGCCTGGATCCGGCAGGCAGCGCGCACAAGTTCTTCGGCTTGGCCGAGGGTGGCCAGCGCAACAGGCAGAATGCGCATGGCAGCGCCATTTCCCGCATCGTGTTCGCTGGGGGGGACTTTCGGAATGCCCGTCTTGCGGAAATAGACCAATCCACGCCTTACCGTGTTGCCGATGTCGACCGGCTTGGCGCGCATCCAGGCATCGAATGCCTGCGCGATGCTAAGTGCATCGATCTTGCCGGCGGTCAGGATGGCTTGCCCAAGGGCCAATGCCATTGTTGTGTCATCCGTTACCTGGCCGCGTCTGAGCCGCAGCCAGCCGCCCCCACGAATCCGGTCATGGATGCCATACTGGGCAACGATCTCCCGCGGGGTCATGAATTCCACTGTGGCGCCAAGGGCATCTCCCAGAGCCAGGCTCACATAGGCAACCGTAGCGCGCGACTGCAGGTCGAGTGACGGGTGCGCAGCGGGGATTGGTGGGACGATTTCATGGTGCCGCGACGTGTCGTTCCCTGCCCGCGCAGCTACGCTTGGCCGGGCAGGATATTCCCATCCGGCAATACGCCAGTCCTCACGCCATACCCAATTCATTCTTCAGCCCCGAAACAGACCGTGTAATCCACGCATACTTCGCAGGAGGGCGAGCGGCAGACGTGGATGCCTTCACGCTGGCAAAGCTGCTTGTACAGGAATTTCTTCCACTTCATGTCGCGCTCGTTCTTGGCCGCGAGTGAGGGAAAGTTTTCGTTTATCAGGCGGGACAGGTCAGTCCTGTTCCACAGGCCCAGATCCTGCCAAAGATGATTGCCACCCATGCACGCGGCAGCCACGATGCGAGCCATCCAAGCTTCCGAATCATCGTCGCCGGCGCGGTGTTCGATCATCAGGTCGACGAGGTCCTGGCGCTCGGCCACGCGCGTCTCATCCGGCCACTGGGCTGAATCAAGTCCCAACATTGGGCCGGAACGAGGAAAGTGGCGCAGCAACAGGCGGGAGAAGGCATCGAGCGACAGCCCAAGTCCGACGGGCAGCACGCCCGATCCTGCCGCCTGGCTGGCCAGCATGCGGGCGAAGAGTTCGTCATTGGGCAGACCGGCAGCGTGGGACATGAGCTGTTTATGCAGGCCGACGGCCTGTTCGGGATGAAGCGTCGACGCGCTGGCATTGCTCATGGCTGCTTCCTCATCGCGTCCGGGCTGGGGGAGCAATTATCTCCACGCAGCGCCGAGCCGTAGTTACTGATTCGCGCTAGGATATTCGACGGCGATGTCTTCATCACGCAGCACCATCTGACAGGCCAGACGCCAGGCAGTGTGGGGCACATCATCCACTACCATGGCGTCGATATCAGCCTGCTTGATCTTGCCCAGTTCCTTGAGCACCTTGATTTCCCGTTCGGTAAGCGGACCTCCCATCGGCCCCTTGCGCGACAGGTTGGCGACCTTCACCACGCAGGTGCCGCATTCGCCATCCTGACAGTTGAAATCGATGGGGATATGGTTTTCCTTGGCCAGCGCGAGAAGTGTCTTGGTGTGGCTGCCAGCCACCGCATAGACGGTCTTGTCCTTGTGCAGTGGGCTTGAGAAAGTGATGTTGGGCATTTGGTTGCTCCTGTGTGTTGAAAATTGGGTGTATGAAAAGGGCTATTCAGGTGGTGGTTCAACCCGGCCGGACGACGATTTCGCCGCCCAGTACCTGAGCCTGGCAGGCGAGCCGGTTCCGACGTCCAGCCATGTTTTCCTGCAGCACCTTGTCTTCCAGGACTGAGCGCTCGGCCAGGTTTTCCATGCCGGAGACGATCTTCATGATGCAGGTCGCGCACTCGCCTTCACGGCAGCCATACGTGATGCCGGCGCCCACTTTTTCCGAGATTTCGATGAGCCTGGTGCCAGCAGGTACGGTGACCGTGATGCCGATATCTTCGAAGGTGACGTTAGCCTTGGGCATGGTGGTATTCCTTTGCGTTGAGTTCTTCTATGGAAATGACTTTGTGCGCGACCTGGCCGGCAAGGTGCAGGGCGAGGTCACGTCCAAATGCGCGGCACAGTGCCAATTCAGCCTCGGTGGGGATGAGTTTGACTTTGACCCCTTTGACGGGAACTCGCAGCTTCAGGCCCCGCAGGCGATCTTCCACCATGGCCACGGCTTCGCCGCTCCAGCCGAACGAGCCAAACGCCGCACCCAGTTTTTCCCTGACGTTGACCACGGCAAGCGAGGACAGCAGATCCCAGATTGGCTTGACCGCATCGCCGTTGATGGTGGGCGAACCGAACACAATGGCGTCGGCCCCTTCCACCAGATCGACGAAGGGCGACACTTCACCCCCTTGCAGGTCGTACAGCGAGACTCGCACTCCGCTTATTTCCTCGGCGCCCTGCCTGACGGCCTGAGCCATGAGCGCTGTGTTGCCATAGGCGGAGATGTAGAAAATGATCAGGGTCTTGTCATGTCCCGTGGCTTCGTTGGCCAGCAGCGGTGAGGCAAGTTGACGGTAACGCTGCACGTAGCTCATTGGTGCGTCGCGCAGAATGGGACCGTGAGCGGGAGCAATCAGACGAATCTCCAGCGGTTCGATCAGGTCCAGTGCGTCCAGGACATGTTCGCGGAACGGCCGCATGATGTGCTGGTAGTAGTACTCAAACGAAAAGCGGAAGTCGCCCACTTGATCGTTGAACAGGCGCGAATCGCAGAAATGGCAACCGAACACATCGCCGGAAAACAACATGGCCTCTTCTTCAAGATAGGTGCACTGGGTATCGGGCCAGTGCAGGAAAGGCGTATGAAGAAAGCGCAGAGTGCGATCGCCAAGGCTGACCGTGTCCCCGGTATTGACCGGCGTGTAGACCAGTTCCTCGCTTTTCAGCAGCCCCTTCAGCATGATCTGGGCGCGGACCGAGATGTACAGCCGCGCCTGCGGCGCGCGTCGCATCAACTCGGGCAGTGCGCCGGTGTGGTCGGGCTCGAGGTGATTGAGCACGATGGCGGTGATTTCCCCATAGTCGGCGACTTGTTCGATGCGGGCGAAGAATTCATCCGCATGCGACTCCTTTACCGTATCGATGACCGCCACGCCCTGGCTGCCGCGCACGCAATACGCGTTGTAGCTGGTGCCGTTGGCGGTCCTGAGAATGACGTCGAAATCCCTTAAGGCAGAATCCAGGCTTCCGACCCAGTGAACACCGGGAGCCAGTTCGACTGCACCCAGATCGGCGATCATGAGACCGGCTCCGGGCAGGGCTGCTCAAGTTGCGCCTTTGCACAGGTTTCCAAATCCTGAGCGATCATCCAGCTTTGCAATCCAATCCAGCGATCAACCTCGATCTGATCGAAGCCCGCGCGGAATTGATCGCCGACCATCATCAAAGGACGACGAATCAGCAGAGGATCATTTACCATCTGGAGCAGGGCCTCGTCCTCGCTCAGGCGCTCAGGACTTAGCTCACCCGACTTGATGCGCGGCGCGCTTGGGTTGAACCACTGTGACACTGGAAGTTCGCCGAAGAAGGGGCGCAGTCGCATGGGCGTCCACTTTTCGGTCAGCAGGTTCTTCGGCCAGACGCTATGGCCTGCGGTGGCCAGCAACACCTTTTGTTTTGTGTTGTTGGCGCAGCCGGGCTTTTCATTGAAGACGATGGAAGCCATGTTTGAGCGTCAACCGGCTTTGGCCTCCACGGCCGCCTTGTACGTGGCTTCCACCGCAGCCTGATACTTGAGCAGCATTTCCGGCGAGATGCCGGTGAGCGAACCGGGCGGGTTCTGTGCTGCGCCCAGTTCGTCGACGATGGCGCCTTCGATCGGGCAGATGCTGGAACACTGGGCATCATCAAAATCGCCCAGACATTCAGTGCACTTGTCTGGATCGATGAGGAAATGCGGACAGGCCATGTAAATGGCCTGGTTGGGACACAGTGGTTCGCAGGCGTAGCAGTTGACGCAGGATTCGATGATTTCAAGAGCCATGGTTTTCTCCTTACGCGACTTTCTGCCGGGCTTCCGGCTTGATGTCCAGCTTGCCGGCCGCTCGCATCTCTTCATACACTGCCGCCACTGCATCTTCGATCGGTTCCATGGCGTGTTCGCCGTTGGGCTCGATCCCGGCGGATTCCAGCGGGCCCCAGGGCTCAAAGCCAATCTTGGCTGAGAGAACGACCTCACAGCCCCTGAGTACACGCAGGGTTTCGTCCAGCGCGCTCTCGCCGTCGCCGCAACTGGAGCCGCCCTCGCAATATGGCGTGGTCTTGCGGTGGCCGATGAAGCGGACGCCGCTGGGAGAGGCTTCGTAAACCAGAAATTCATGAGCGTGGCCGAAGTGCTCGTTGATGACGCCGCCACCTTTGGTCGACACCGCCATCAGCACCGGCCTTGTTGTGGGCTGGTCAGAGTTGAGGTCCTGAATTGAAACCAGCGTGACCTTGGCGGCGCGCGCCTGCTCCTTCTGCTCCAGTTCCATGGTGATCTGCGCATGGACCTCGGCGCGCTTGACCATGGCCGCCGCGTAGTCGATCTCCATGTCCTCGATCTTGTCCATGGTGAACTCCAGGCCGCGATCCTCGCCCAGCAGGCCGACCGCATCGGCGCGGCACTGGCGGCAATGGCGCATCATGTTCATGTCGCCGGCACACGCATCCTGCAGCTTCTGCAGCTCAGCATGGGTGGGGCTGGGCTGGCCCATCAGGCCGTAGAAGGTGCCGTGCTCGGGTTCGGCGATGAGCGGCATGACGTTGTGCAGGAAGGCGCCCTTGGCCTTGACGATTTTCGATACCTCAACAAGATGCTCGTCGTTGACACCGGGAATCATCACCGAGTTGACCTTCACCAGGATGCCACGCGCAGTCAGCATCTCCAGGCCCTTCTGCTGCTGTTCGACGAGGATGGCCGCACCTTTACGCCCCATGATGCGTTTGTTCTTCCAGAACACCCACGGGTAGATCTTCGCGCCCACGTCCGGGTCCACGCAGTTGATGGTGATGGTGACGTGATCAATGTTGTGCTTGCTCAACTCCTCGATCGACTCAGGCAGTGCGAGACCGTTGGTGGACACGCACAGCTTGATGTCCGGCGCCTTCTGCGACAACTCGCGGAACGTGGCGAAGGTACGCTCGGGGTTGGCGAGCGGGTCGCCGGGGCCGGCGATGCCCAGTACCGTCATCTGCGGGATGTTGGCAGCCACGGCCATGACCTTCTTCACCGCCTGCTCGGGTGTCAGCACCTCCGATACAACGCCGGGGCGCGACTCGTTGGAGCAATCGTACTTGCGGTTGCAGTAATGACACTGGATGTTGCAGGCCGGCGCCACCGCCACGTGCATGCGGGCAAAATAGTGATGCGCCTGCTCGGAATAGCAGGGGTGGTTGTGCACCTTGGCGCGGATGTGCTCCGGCAGGTGGCCGAGCTGATCGTCGGTCGAACCGCAGGAGTGCGAGGAACAACCTCCCTGGGCAGATGCTTCAGAAGCAGTATTGAGTACGGGCAGGTCCACAGCTTGTCCTCCGGAAAGATACGATCCGCTTACTGCAAGCCTCATGCCCGTATCATGAACGGAGTCGAATTCCTTGATAAACAATGTGTTGGGCATGGGATGCTGCGCTGCTCAGGTGTTACAAACGTCACATTGGGCAGGTTCAGGCTTGTGCCGAAGGCGACAAGAACGTCTGTTGCCATCTGGGGGCGCCGACCCGGGAAGCACGATGTCACAGATGCGACAAAATCCAACCTGCCTGTCAGTTTTGTCTCCTTATTCATCATGCTTACATCACTCCAAACCCGCTCTTATCAAGGGTTTCGACAGAGGCAAGGCAATGGCACAGGGGTTGCTCTACTCCTTGAGAGCAACCACCTTGAGTCCGAACCCATGCCCGATTCGCCACTTGTTCCCTTGAACGGCGCGGCGGCGGCCTGCGCTGACTGTTCATATCGAGAAAACCTGCTGGCGGCCGGGCGATGCCAGCCGGGCGATATCTGTGTCCGTGCCCATAGCGGCCGCCAGATCGATCGCTTTCTGCGACGCAACCCCCAGCTGGCGGCCGACTATATCGCCGATCCTTTTTGGGAACGACGGGCCATTGCTGCGCGCTACGCACCCCTGGACTCCGTGCGGCCCCTGGCTGGCGACCCGGACGAAGTGGTGCGCAGGGCTGTCGCCACTCGTCTGCCGGCTGCGGAACTGCATAGAATGATGCGCGACCCGGACCGTGAGGTCAGGGTCACGGTGGCCAGTCGCCTGGCGCCCTTGGAGTTGGGTACATTACTCACCGACCCCGATTACATGGTGCGCTTGCAGGTGGCCCATCGTCTGCCTCATGGCCAGCTGCCGCGCATGGCCTTTGATCCGGACCCGGAGGTACGCAAAGAGGTGGCCCGGCGTCTGCCCGCTTTTGCGCTGAAAAAAATGGCGCTGGACCCGGAGGCCGAAGTGCGCCGCATTGCCGCAGGCCGCATGCTGCCCGATGATGCGGCCGCCATGCTGGCTGATTCCGACTGGATGGTGCGTCGGGCGGCAGCGTTGCGTGCTTCCCTGGCGTCGCTGATAACATTGCTCGATGATCCCGACGAAGAAGTGCGGGACGCTGCGCGCCGCCGCATTGCAGGACTTGGAGAAAACGAGGAAACATCATGATCCGCTGCCCTCCGGACGAACCGACGTTGCAGCAATTTATTGCCGAGATCAGTGCGACACCGCCGCGGCCGCATCACAGCGCGCTGCTGGCAGCAGCGGGCAAGCTGGTGCCCAGCTGCGATTTCCGCTACGCGCTGACGCGAGGAGGCTGGTATCGGCTGGGTGGCGTCATCCGCCCCGACGGCACCCGTCTTGCGGACGATCTGGAAAGCTGGGCGGAATCCGAACTGGAAGCCTGTGGCGGCGACATGGAGGTCCTGCTCGACCGTCATGCCAATGATGGCTTGCTGACCACCCGCCAATCGGGGCTGACTCACTATTTCGTCGCCCCCTTTGGTCCGGAAGCCGCGGACTTCATCCAGCTCGAAATTGAAGAACTGCAGGAACAGCTGGACCGCAAGCTTGTCGATCCCGGGCATCCTCCAGCTGATCTCCCGGAACTGACCGATCCTGTCATTCCGCTGACTGTGGAACCTCAACCGGTGGGGCGACCCCATTACCATTTCCGGCGCATCACCGATATGCGGCAGGCGTTGGCACGCCAAGCCGCTCCCATTGGTGGACAGTCGCCCCTCGCGCGTTTCATGGCTGAGTGGAATCAGAGCAGCGCCGGCGTGCGTAGCCATTTCTGCAAGCACTGGATCATTGCAGTGCGCGAACATCAGGACCGCTACCACAACACGCTGATGAGTGCTTCACCCATTTCCCTGCACGCTCGCAAGCTCAAGTCCTTCCCCTGGCATGCGGAATCGCGCGGGGCCGATCTGTCCAAACAGATTCTCGCCTTTGACCAGGCTGCCGGCTATCCTTCCGCCTGGTATTTCCATATGGTGGCCGGGGCACTTACGCCGAGGGATGTGGCCTTTGGCATCGCCCAGGATATGGAGGCGGGGTTCCGTTATCTGCCGGATGGAGACATCAAGTTGCTGGAAGGGTGGCTGGATTTCCCATACGCGGTGTAAGCAGAAGCTGTCGCAGAATCTGCTGCCCATGCGTGGTCCGGCGTCGGGCAGCGCACAGGATCTCGTGTCTTTCCACATCTGCTCCGCTACCTGCGCTCCCGCCTTGCCCGGCTGAAATCCGCTCGCGATGATTGGCAGACAGGTGCTGGACATCTGTTTGTAATCCTTCCCCCAGCCGGATCGCCCAATGTAGCGTTTGCGACGTGACGGCATACCGGAATCCCACTGGAATCAAGGACCTGGTTTCAGGCACGGGGTTTGCAAAAAGTGAGTTGTAGCCATTGTGAACCTTTGCCATGCAATCGAACAAACAGATCGCGGAACTACTGAACGAGCCCTCGTGCTCGCACAACGCCAAGTCGAAATCCGGCTGCGCCAAACCCAAGCCGGGTGCAACCGCCGGTGGCTGCGCCTTCGATGGCGCCCAGATCGCGCTGCTGCCGATCGCCGATGTGGCGCACATTGTGCACGGCCCAATCGCCTGTGCGGGATCGAGTTGGGACAATCGCGGTACCCGTTCCTCGGGGCCGACGTTGTACAAGATCGGCATGACCACCGATCTGACCGAACAGGACGTCATCATGGGGCGCAGCGAGAAGCGCCTGTTCCATGCCATCAAGCAGGCGGTGGACGAGTACCATCCCCCCGCCGTCTTCGTCTACAATACCTGCGTGCCCGCGCTGGTGGGCGACGATCTGGAAGCGGTGTGCAAGGCGGCCGCGGAGCGGGTAGGTGTGCCGGTGGTGCCGGTTGACGGCGCTGGTTTCTACGGCACCAAGAATCTCGGCAACCGCATTGCCGGTGAATCCATGTTCAAGTATGTCATCGGCACCCGGGAACCTGAACCGGCCAGGCCGCATCCGGCGGGCATCCGCACCCACGACGTCAACCTGATCGGCGAATACAACATCGCCGGCGAGTTCTGGCACGTCGCGCCGCTGTTCGACGAGCTGGGTCTGCGCATCCTCTGCTCGCTGTCCGGTGATGGCCGCTTCAAGGAACTGCAGACCATGCACCGCGCCGAGGTGAACATGGTGGTGTGCGCCAAGGCGCTGCTCAACGTCGCGCGCAAGATGCAGAGCACGTATCAGATTCCATTCTTCGAAGGCAGCTTCTACGGCGTTACCGACACTTCAAACGCCTTCCGCGAATTCGCCCGGCTGATTAGTGATCCTGGCCTGACCGAACGCACCGAGGCGATGATCGTCCGCGAGGAGGCCAGGGCCCATACCGCGCTGGAACCGTGGCGCGCGCGCCTGAGGGGCAAGCGCGTGCTGCTCTACACCGGCGGCGTCAAGTCATGGTCCATCGTCTCGGCCCTGCAGGATCTGGGCATGGACGTGGTTGCCACCGGCACCAACAAGTCCACGGAAGAGGACAAGGAACGCATCCGCGAACTGATGGGCGAGAAGACCAGGATGATCACCGACGGCAGCCCCAGGGCCCTGATCGGCATCGTCGAGGAATACAAGGCTGACATCCTGATCGCTGGCGGACGCAACATGTACACCGCGCTCAAGGCCCGCATCCCCTTTCTCGACATCAACCAGGAACGCGAATTCGCCTACGCGGGCTACGCTGGCATGGCCGAACTGGCACGGCAACTGGCGCTGACCATGGAAAGCCCGGTGTGGGTGTCGGTACGCAAGCCGCCACCGTGGAAGACGAGTGGGGCGCCGGGCGTGGCGGTAACGGGCTGAGCGGTGTTCGCGAACGTATTTGTTGCGACTCCACCCAAGTCACAAAACAGCCTTACAAGGAGTGATCCATGTACATCGAAGCGATAGAGACATTGGCCAACCCCGAGTTGAAGGACAGGCCGGATAGGGCAGTTGCAATACCTGACACGGTCATCATCCGGGGCGTCACCAGTTCAGGCCGAACCTTTCGCCCCAGCGACTGGGCCGAGCGCCTTGCCGGCATCCTGTCCACATTCGATGAAGACAACCGTCTGGGCTATTCACCTTGCGTGCGGCCCACCATCATCGACGGAATCAAATCGGTTATCGTCAGCAGGCGCCTGAGGGAAATCGACGGGCAAGCCTACAAATTTCTGCTCGGCTTCGCCCGGGCGAACGATTTGGTGATCGAGGGCGGCGACACTTCTTCGACCTAAGGCGGGCCCGTCTACTCCGCACGCTCTTAGCCACCCGTCCGGGGAATTGATGTTGAGCTTGCAGAAAATGTCAGCTGGGAATGGTGCCACCGGGGGTCAAATGGTCAATAGCCTTGGGCATGACTTCAGCCAGCTTGGCGGCTAATACATCGGGAGATATGCCCATCTTCGCGGCCATGTCCTTGACCGTATCTGCGCCCAATGCCTGATGGACTTGTTCGGGCGAGATCGGCTTGTTTTCACCGACACCGACCCATGACTTGACGGTATCGCCGAGCCCCTGCTTCTCAAACTGAGACACGATGCCGGAAATGCCACCATGCTTTTCAATCAGGCCATTGACAACCGTGGCCATTTCAGCGCCGATAGCGCCACCAATCAAACCGTCCAGCAATCCCATGTTTCTCTCCTCAGGCAATCAACTCAAAGGGCACAGCGACCACACGCGTCTCGACAAATGTTCTGACTGCCGTCATTGAGCAGCAAGGCCCTATCATGCCCAAGCCAGAGACTTCCGGTCAAATTAGAAACGTAAAATTACATGAGCAACCGGTTTTGAAACAGCTCGCGATCAGACGGCTCGCCAGTCCCAACCGTTAGGTGCTGCCCAAGGCCGCTTACTCAGACCTTAAAATGGCGCTTTCGACCCCTTGCCGTCATTGCTATGTTCTGAAAAAAGGGTAGCTATCGCCTCCTTTGCGGCCGGATGATCCACAGGTTCAAAGTCGGGTAACGGTAAGCGTGCAGCCCGCCCACGTTTGCTTACGAAGCGGGTTGTCGCAAGGTTGGTGGCTCAGGAGCATAATCCGCCTGTCAGGCAATAGGTCTGGCACGAAGAGGCAAACAAATCAATTCAAGCAATCTAATTTTTGGAGACATGAATGAGAACTGCCGTTGCATCAAAAAGCATTATCGTGTTAGCTGCACTATGTATTACGGCGTCGCAAGCCGTGATCGCCCAATCAGCAAATACGCTTAGAGCACAGATCAAACATGGGGAATACCTGGCAAACTTTGGCGGTTGCAGTGACTGCCACACTCCCAAGATCATGACACCCAATGGCCCAGAGCTTGACAAGACCAAACTGTTATCTGGTCATCCCGCCAATATGCCACCTCCAGCGGTTCCCGCAGGAGTGCTCGCTCCAAATCAATGGGATGCCATGACAACTGACGATATGACAACCTGGGTAGGCCCTTGGGGCATCAGTTTTGCGGCGAATCTGACACCGGACATGGTCACGGGATTGGGCGGCTGGACGCAGGAGCAATTCATCAAGACGATGCGCACCGGGAAGCATCTGGGTGTTGGAAGGGATGTGTTGCCACCGATGCCCTGGTCAGACATTGGACTCCTGACCGACAAGGACTTGAAAGCACTTTTCGCATACCTGAAATCCTTGAAACCGATCGTCAATCAAGTACCGGCCCCCATTCCGCCAAAATAATAAATCAACGGTGCTCGGCGTAGCGGCCGGATGGTCTATCAAGGGTGGTCCACATTGGACCCCCAGCTTACTTCTTGGGCTGCGTCATTCCCAATTGGCTGAAATGCTTCGGTTTCCCGTCATTCGGACCATCTCCTTGATCGTCTGGAATTGGCCCGCTCCTGTCTTACGCAGGTGTTCCCGATTGCTGACATTCACTATAACCGCCGTGACTACATGAAAGTCAGCCAAGGCCAACAGTCGGTCGTTGACCAGCTCATTCTGAATGCCTGCTCCACGCGGAAGTGCGGAAAGCCTCGAATCAATCAAGTAGGGTGAATCGAGGCAAGTATTAATTCAGAGCCTATCCAGCAACGAAGCGGGCATAGCTAATCCCGTCAGGTTGTCACCCCGATATCTGCTGTTGTCGGGTTTGCGACAAGCCATCAGTAGGTCAATTTCATGAAATAAAAGGCTTTTCCTTCGTGGCACGGGGTTTGCGATGTAAAGAGCAACGATGTCTTTTTCGCAGACCTGCCATGGCTGAAATTATCAAACGCAACAAGGCCCTCGCGGTGAATCCGCTCAAGGTGAGCCAGCCGGTCGGCGCGTCGCTGGCTTTCCTCGGCATCAATCGGGCCATATCAATGATGCATGGCTCCCAGGGTTGCACGGCTTTTGCGAAGGTGTTTTTTGTACGGCATTTCCGCGAGCCCATTCCGCTTCAGACCACGGCGATGGATCAATCCTCGACGGTCATGGGTGCGGATGACAATGTGATTGTCGGCCTCAAGACCATTGCCGAGAAAAGCAAGCCGGCGTTGATCGGCCTGCCGACAACAGGCCTGTCTGAAACCCAGGGCACGGACATCCGCCGTTTGGTGAAGGAATTCCGCGAAGAACATCCCGAGTACAACGACTTCCCGGTGGTGCCAGTCAATACGCCGGACTTCACCGGTTGCCTGGAATCGGGGTTTGCCCTGGCGGTGAAGGCCATTATCGAATATGTCGTGCCGGAGTCTGCCCCTCACCCCGGCCCTCGCCCCGGAGGGGCGAGGGTGGCAAAGCGCAAGAGGCAGGTCAATGTTCTGGCTGGCGCGCATCTTACGCCGGGCGACCTGGAACACATCAAGGAACTCGTCGAGGCGTTTGGCTTGCGGCCGCTGGTGCTGCCGGACATCGGCGATGCGCTGGACGGCCACCTGACCGAGTCGGCCTTCAGCCCGTTGACCGTGGGCGGCACGCCGGTGACCGAGATCCCGACCATGGGCGAATCCGCTGCCACACTGGTGCTGGGCCATTCGCTGTTCGCTGCGGCCGACCTGCTCAAGGAACGGACTGGCGTACCGGATTTTCGTTTCGGGTCCCTCATGGGGCTGGAAAATGTTGATGCCTTTGTCGCTGCACTTGCCGAAATTGCCGGCTTGCCGGTGCCGGAGAAGATCGAGCGCCAACGCGCTCAGCTTCAGGACGCCATGGTCGACACCCACTTCATGCTGGGTTTTGCCAGGGTGGCCATCGCTGCCGATCCCGATCTGCTTTATGGCCTGTCCAGCCTGGTTGCGGACATGGGCTGCGAGGTGAGCGCCGCGGTGGCGCCCTCAAGGTCGCCGGTGCTGGCTTCCGTGCCCGCCGCCGAGGTCAAGCTGGGCGACCTGGAAGACCTGGAAAAGACCATTAAGGAAAACGGTGCCGACCTGATCATCTGCAACTCGCATGCGGCCGATACCGCCCATCGTCTCGGACTTCCCTTGTACCGGGCCGGCTTTCCGCAGTACGACCTGATCGGAGGTTACCAGAAGCTGTGGGTCGGCTATCGCGGCACCCGGCAGAGCCTGTTCGATCTGGCCAACCTGATGGTCACCCATGGCCACCACGAGATGACCCCTTACCGTTCCATTTACTCGGAGCAGGGCGAGGAAGCGCATGAGACATCTCAAGCTCGTTCACTCCACTGAGGCGGCGCCGATCATGAGCGTGAAAATCGCCTTTGCCAGCAGCGACCGCAAACAGGTGGACCAGCACTTCGGTGCGGCCGAAGCCTTTGCCATCTACGAGCTGTCCGAGGATGATGCCCGGCTCATCGAAGTGGCCGAGTTCACCGATAGCGACACCGCCATGGACGGCCATGAAGGCAAGCTGGCCAGCAAGATTGCCCTGCTCGATGGCTGTGCGGCCGTGTACTGCAATGCAGTGGGCGCCTCGGCGATCAAGCAGTTGCTGGCCGCCGGCATTCAGCCCATGAAGGTACCGGAAGGCATGGTCATCGACGAATTGCTGTGTGGCCTGAACCAGAGCCTCACCACCGATCCGCCAACCTGGCTGGAGAAGAATTTGAAACCCAAAGACAGCCGCCGTTTTGCGGATATCGATGCAGAAGGATGGCAAGAATGATTGAGACCCGAATTCGCGTCATTACCGCTGCCGATGGGACTGCCTGGGTACGAACCACGGAAGACTCGGGTTGCGGGGGCTGCGGCGCCCGCAGCAGCTGTGCCGTATCCGGCCTGGGCAAGTATTTCGCCCGCCACCAGAGGGCCATACCGGTGGCTTGCGACAGTACGGTCCGCGCCGGGGACGAACTGGTGGCAACGGTAACCGAATCAGAGCTGCTCAAGGCAGGACTCATGGCCTACCTGTTGCCTGCTGTATTGGCTGTCCTGGGGGCCAGCCTGGCTGCATTGAGGGGGCTGGGTGACGCAGGCACCGTCGCCGGCATGGCTGCAGGAGTCGCGCTTGGCCTACTGTGCGCCCGACTTCTTGCCAAGACTTCCAGGCTGCATGCACGACGCAACCCAATTCCAATTTCTGAAGGAGAAGCACCATGAATCTTGCGGCCACTGCCGAACTCGACCCACTGCTGACTACCGACTTTGTCCAGGAAATGACCAAGCAAATGCGCGCCATCGACACCTATGGCACCTACGATGGCTGGCCGGTGGAGCGCATTCTCGCGGCCTACCTCAAGACCAAGGACCAGCGCCGGGAAATCCCCGCCATTGGCGATCCGGACGAGGAAACGCTGTCACGGGTGAAGGCTTTCTATAACGTCATCGCCGTGCTCATCGAAAAGGAATGCGGCCATATGGCGGTGCCAGCGATCAACATCACCCACGAAGGCTTTGGCCGGGCGCTCATCACTGTTGGCAAGCTGGTCGTGATGGACCGCACCTTGCGCGATGTGCACCGCTTCAGTTTCGACAACCTGTCGAAGATGAAGGATGAGGCCGACAAGCTGCTTTCCGTGGCGCTGGAAATCATCGGGAAATATCCCGAAGTGGCGGGACTGTAAGGGGTAAGCCATGACCGAAGAGGAACTGAAGGAACTGGACCGCGAGGTGAAGAAACTCAAGCGTCTGGCCAGCGAACAAGCTTCGCAGTTGCATGACCTGGTGGAGGACCGGCTGCCGGCCGCCTACGACGAAATTCCGCGTATCGCCCAGTCCACCTATGACGCCTGCAAGGCTTGGGCCGATGCCATCGCCAGGCTCAACGTCGCGCAGGGACGTGCATGATGTCGGATCCTTATACCGCTTTGACCCGCGGTGGAGTGTCGTGGACGCCCACTTTCGTGGTTGAGCTTAACCAGAAAACCTGCATCGGCTGCGGCCGCTGCTACAAGGTTTGCCCGCGCGACGTGTTCGAATTGGTTGACCGGGAAGAGGATGAACTGGACGAGGATCTGGATGAAGACCAGATGAGCGTCATGTCCATCAAGAACGCACTGGACTGCATCGGCTGCGGCGCATGCGGACGGGTTTGTCCCAAGGATTGCCATACGCACCAGCCCATGCCGGTTGCAGCATAAAGCGCGATGAACGGGGTGAATTATTCTGGATTGCCGCGCTTCGCTCGCAATGACGTCGTCGCGAGGCCGCAGGCCATCGCGATCCAGTGAATTAGTAGAAAGGTTGAAAATGCCCAGGCCCGAAAAACATGTGTTCGTCTGTTCCCAGGCACGGCCATCGGGTCACCCGCGCAGTTCCTGCACGGAAAAGGGCTGCCGGGAAGTGCTCGACGAGTTCTACTTTCAGTTCCAGCAACGCCAGTGCTTCGACAAGGTGGCCATAACCGCAACCGGCTGCCTTGGTCCCTGTGGCAGCGGTCCCAGCGTGCTGGTCTACCCGGAAGGGGTGATGTACGGTGTAGTGACGAAGGATGATGTCACGGCCATCTTTGAACAACACCTGCTGGGTGGCCAGCCGGTCGAACGCCTGAAAGTGCCGGCGGATCTATGGTGACGGAAGCGCGACTGCCAGCAGAAGCAAACGCTTCAGCCTGCCTCCTGGTAGACACCCTGCGTGGCGAAGCTACCCAGTATGTGCCGGCGGGAAAGCTGCCCGACATCAGTGTTGAATCACTCGCGTTCACCACAGTCATCGACCCCGCCAATGGCAAGCCGGGCTACGAAGGGATATGGCGCAACAAACTGAACGAGCGGGTTGGCAAACTCATCATCAACAGCGACGGCAGCTATTTCGCAGAATACGATATGTGTGTCGCCCATCCCGTTCGGTCGCGCTGGTTTATCGAGGCGGTGACCGCATGGGGTCGGGATGGCTCCGTCAAGGCGGAACCCCGCCTGTTGCCCATGGCGTAAAGGGTGGACCATGCCTGACTTTCCTGCCGATCTGCGACTGATTCTGGCCCACAAGCAGAAGACCAGCGGCCGCTTGCGCTTTTTGCGTCTGGCGCACGGCACGGTGGCATTCGATCCCTTGCCGCCCCTGTCTGATCTGATGGAGGACAGTGAGTCTTCAGTGGTGCATCACCCGGCCAGCTTTCTGAAAACGGCCGAAGAAAAGTTGGGCCTGCCATCCGGCAGCCTGGTTCACGAAGCCGAATTTCATGCCACCGTGGATACCCCGAATGGCCCGGTTGCGTTGCACCTGGCCAGTTTCACCACCACCGATCCGCCGTTCGATGAGGCCGAGGCGGTGGGCGGCAAGTTCATTGCGATCACCGAAGCCGTTGGCGGCAGGCCAGTGGAAATGGAACTGCTGCGCCAGGCCTATACAGTACTGTTGGGGTAAGTGATTTATATGAAACACACGAGACTGGATCGCTGCGCGTTGCCGCGCTTCGCTCGCAATGACGTCATTGCGAGGAGGCAAAGCAGACAAAGCAATCCAGTTTGATTCGTGCCTGCTCCATATTATTTGAAGGAGTCAAACCATGTCGCTCAATCGTCGTGATTTTATGAAGCTTGGTCTGGGTGCGTGCCTGTTGCCTGCAATTGGCCGCTTGCATGCTGAAAGCCTGGTCAGCGAGCAGATGTATGTGTTCGGCACCCTGGTTGACGTGGATGTGGTTGCCGCCGACCAGGAAGCTGCCCGCGCGGCCATCGCCACCGTCTCGCATCAATTCAACGTACAGAACCGTGACTGGCATGCATGGAAGCCAGGTGCGCTGGGCGACCTCAACCATGCCCTGGAAACCGGGCGCGAACAGGTTGTCGAGCCTGGCCTGTTGTCGCTGCTGTACGAGGCCAGGGAGATCTCGCGCGCCAGCGGCGGCCTGTACAACCCGGCGATCGGCAGTCTGGTAGGCCTGTGGGGTTTCCACAGCGACGATCTGCCTACCGGCGCGCCGCCCGCTGCGGCAACCATCGCTGATCTGGTCACGGCTGCGCCCAGCATGGAAGACCTGGTGTTCAAGGGCAATCGGGTCAGTAGCCGCAACCCTCATGTGCAGATCGATTTGGGCGGCCACGCCAAAGGGGCGGCCATCGACCTGGCGCTCGACCGCCTCGCTTCCCTGGGTTATGGCAGTGCCCTGGTGAACCTGGGCGGCAACCTCGCGGTGTCGGGTGATCGGGGCGGTCGTCCCTGGCGCATTGGCGTGCGCCATCCCCAAGGCCAAGGCGCGCTTGCCTCGCTGGATGTCAGCGGCCGCATGGCGGTAGTGACCTCCGGCACCTATGAGCGCTACCGCCAGTATGGCGACCGGCGCTACCCGCACATCATCGATCCGCGCAGTGGCCAGCCGGCGACCCACGTGGTTTCCGCGACGGTGCTGCACCGGCATGCAGCAAAGGCCGACGGGCCCGCCACTGCGCTGGTAGTAGCGGGACCCGAGGCCTGGGTGGACGTCGCCAGGCGCATGGGTTTGGAAGACGTCATGATCGTGGATGATCAGGGACGGGTACAGCTCACCCCTTCCATGGCTGAGCGGGTTCGCTTTGCTGAACAGCCATTGCAAGTCCGAACCGTTAGACTTGCATAAATCGCTGGAGCCTCACCAGCAGGATAAAGCAATGAGCCGTTTTCAATTAGGCGATCTGGTCTACGCAACCCAGAACCTGTACAACGATCCCGTGGAGGAAACGGGTGAAAGCGCCATCCCCGGCGTCTTCCCCGACAAGCTGCTTGCGGCTGCCGGCACCGGGGGGATGGTGGTCAATGTAGGTCATGTAGAAGAAGTGCCCGAAGAGGAAATCTACCTGGTGCGCTTTGAGATGGCGCCAGGACATAATCTGGCTGAACCCATCGGCTGTCTGGCCGAAGAACTGAGCCATGATCCTCTTTCCCCATGAGTAAAGCCCCGTCGCCAGTTGACATCGTCCACGCTTATCACCAGCGCACCAAGCATCACCTGGACCGCTACGCTCCCGGACCTGGCAGTCTGGACTGGGATGCGCAGCCCGACCCCTTCCGACACTGGCAGGGTACCCGCCGCTACGAGTTGCCGCGCAAGCCCCCGGAGCTGAACATCTCCTGGCACGCGCTGAATGCCGGGCGTCTGCCAGCAGACTTCGATGTGAGCAACCTGAGCACCTTGCTGCGACTCATCGCCGGCATCACCGCGTGGAAGCAATATGGCAGCAACCGCTGGGCCCTGCGTGCAAATCCCTCATCCGGCAATCTGCACCCCACCGAAACCTGGGTTATCACCTCGTGGGTGGATGAGGTGGCCGACGGTCTGTATCACTACCAGAGCCGGGACCACGCCCTGGAGTGGCGTGCCAGCAAACTCGCCGCTACCAATAGCCCAGGCCTGTGGCTGGGCTTTTCCTCCATTCACTGGCGCGAGGCCTGGAAATATGGCGAGCGGGCCTTCCGCTATTGCCAGCTCGATATCGGTCATGTGCTCGGCGCCATGGCCTGCGCCACTGCATTGTTCGGCTGGCAGCCGCGCCTGCTCGCTCTCTCTCCTGAGGACACAGCGCATTGTTTGGGCACGGATCGGCACGAAGATTACGCCGGTGTGGAAAGCGAGGAGGCCGAAGTCATTGTCGCCATACATGTCCCCGAAGCGGGAGACGCACCTTCGCCACCGCTTGCCTGGGACGAATGGAGCGGCGTACCCAGCCTGCTCGACCCAAAGCCCATGTATCAGTGGCCGGTGATCGACGAGGTAGCCGAGGCGACGCGCGGAGTCTTCCCCGCTGTTGTTGCGAGCAGCAACAGAGCAGGGAGAGAGGGCGAAAATGGTCCGCTGGCCTCCCGCGTCATCCTCCAGCGCCGCAGCGCCCAGGCTTTCGACGGCCAATCGATCATGCCTGTGGCGGTGTTCCGGCGAATACTTTCCTGTCTGTTGCCGGGCGGTTCGCCGGTATGGCACATGTGGTCACTGCCGCCGCGTGTCCATCCTGTTTTGCTATTGCACCAGGTGGAAGGCATCGCGCCGGGCCTGTATGCGCTGCCACGCACCAATATCGCAGAAGCGGCGTTGCGCGAAGCCTTCCGAACCGAATTCAAATGGGAAGCCGCAGACCCTGATCGGCCATTATTTTCACTGCTGCAAGCGCCCGCCGCCAGGACCGCGCGGACGCTTTCCTGTCATCAGGACATTGCTTCGCAGAGTGCCGTGACATTCATGCTGGTGGCCGAATTCGCCGCACCGATTGCGGAGAACCCCGCCGTATACCGCCACCTGCACTGGGAAGCCGGTATGCTCGGCCATGTCATCAGCCTTGAGGCCGAAGCCGCAGGCTGGCGCGGTACCGGCATCGGCTGTTTCTTTGACGATGCCGATCACGACGTTCTTGGTCTGACCGACAATCGTTTTCAGGTGCTCTATCACTTCGCCATGGGCATGCCTGTGGATGATCCCCGGCTCATGACCCTCCCGGCCTATGAATGACCTTGAACTCAAAACCTGGCTCGAAAGCGAAGGCTTTCCTGTCGCAGCCTCACTGCAGGAAAGCCTGCTTAGGAGAATCGTGAACGCTACGACGCCGTTGATGCACGCGGCCCGGCTAGGGCGCGCCGACCTCATTGTCGATCTGTTGGCGCGCGGTGCAGATCTGCGTGCGCTGAATGCCGATGGCAACGGTGCGCTCTGGTTCGCGTGCTTTGCCAATTGTGTCGCCTGTGTGAATGCCCTGATCAAGGCGGGCGCGCCAGTCGACAACCAGAACGTCAACGGCGCCACCGCACTGATTTATACGGCTTCGGCCGGCAAGACCGAGATGGTCAAACTGTTGCTGGAAGCCGGCGCAAACACCATGCTGGAAACCCTGGACGGATTCTCCGCACTCGATCTAGCGGACAACCGTGCATGCATGAAGATGCTCAAACAAACACAAACGGCATGATCGACCCTCCAGACCAGGTGGATGTCGATGACCTGCCCGACCTCAACTTGGCCTTGTGGCAACCTGGCATGGCGCAGTACCGCACCGATCTGGCAGCAGCAGAATTTCTGTTTGCGAATGGCCTCAGCCATGCGCCTGATTCACTGCCGCTCTATCGCGCGCTGATCAAGTTCTACAACCGTCAGCGTCAATGCGACGCTGCCCATGACATGGCCGTGCGAGGGATGAATGGGGCAGCCGGGCGTGCCAACCTTCCGCCCAACTGGCGCGATTGGATACCCGACATGCTCACAGGGAAGGAAGTTTTGCCCTGCTGATGCTCAAGGGCATGGCGTTGCTAGAACTTCGCCGAGGCAATCCAACTGCCTCAAATGAGATTCTTGACTAGCTTCACTTACTCGATCCCGGCGACGGGATTGGCAGTTCGGTCGTGGCGGCATTGGCAGATGCAGTAAAGGAAAGAGCTGATTTATGAAATACCAAATTCATTTTCATTATGGTCACACAGCCTTGGTGTGGGAATGAAATGTAAACGGCGACTTCAACCCGCGAAGCGGCCGGTCTGGCTTGCACGTCGAACGTCCCTTCAGCATCAGAAAGCGGTCCACAATTTCGCACGGCATGGCGACCTGCAATTCAAGCTATTGATGATGACCAAGCGCCAAGGTCGTCATTGGAAACTGGGATGCCTTCATTCAATAACCACCTTACCTAGGTCGAATGACATTTGAACTTGTGCGATATTTTAGTAATGAGCAGCGACCCCGCGTTTGATCGGGAGACGGGTTTGCCTTCTTCGCCAGAATGGCTTGACTAGATTTGCTTTCTTCAAGCGCGCCCTGTCATCCTGGGAGCCGTCGGAAAACCTTACACCGCCCATCCCTCTTTCCAGTGGCAAGCACCGTAACACATTATAATTTCACATGCTTTTGTTGCTCGCACAGCTTATGCTTACCTAGAAATGGAAAAGCAGTACATCCCGGCATGCCATCGCAATTGGCTCTTTTTTTGGGTATCTACGGAGGTCTTAAATGCCCAGTCTGTTGATTACGATTATTTTCGCGATGCTTGCCGGTGTTGTCACACCCAGTTCGGCGACGATCCTGACATTCGATGCCAACTTATCAGGTTCTGCTGAAACGCCGCCTAACCCTTCGTCGGCCACCGGCGACGCAATCATCACCTTCGACACGATTTCGAACCTGCTCAGCGTCGATATTGCGTTCTCGGGTCTCCTAGCCTCGGCCACGGCTGCACACATCCACTGCTGTGCTTCTCCAGGCACAAACATCAGTGTTGCGGTTGCATTCCCAGGTTTCCCGAACGCAACCAGCGGGACCTATTCCAATACGTTCGATTTGCTCAATGCAAGCATCTACACCTCGAGCTTTCTGACAAATGGGGGCGGAACTGCCGCAGGTGCTGAGTCGGCGTTAATTGCTGGGTTAAGTGCCGGCATGGCCTACGTGAACATCCACGATGCCACGTACCCAGGCGGTGAAGTACGTGGATTTGCCAATCAAGTTGCAACCGTTCCGGAACCGTCGACGCTATTGCTACTCAGTACCGCTGCAATTGGCCTGGCGATAAGGCGAAAACTGCACTGAGCTTTTGCGAGCACTGAGACCTGCTTGTTTAGGGAGTCGACGAACAGCCATCTCCACTCTCGCCGCAGCTGCATTACGATATTGAACGTCCGCTATATCGTCTATTGTCGCTAGAGGTCAGGCTGTTTGCAGACGTTCGTGGCAACCCCCTGTGCGGCCGTAGATGGCCGAACCCAGTGTGTTGATGTTGGCCAATCGCTAGAGACTATTGTGATTTGCGGAGGCGATACTGCCAATGTCTGGCAGGTCTTTTAAACATTCGACCCTGAGTGTCCAAGCAAACTGGTGTCTTGTTAAAGCGTCAGCCTAAAATCCTTCGCAACCAATAACAACCAGGTTTCCAGCCTGTCCTCCAGCAGCATTTTCTGGTTGTCCAGATCCTGAACCAGGCCGACAAACTGGCCGTCAATTTCCGCCTTGGAAGCAATGAAGTTATAGCCGTCTGTTGGCCAGGCTCCCACCACCTTTGCACCGCGTGATTTTACGAATTCATGCAACTCGCCCAGCGCGTCGGCGAAGTTGTCCGGATATTTTTCCTGATCGCCAAAGCCATACAGGGCGACGGTCTTGCCGCTGAAGTCGACGCTTGCAAGCTGGGGAAGAAATTCGGCCCAGCTCTCGTTATGGCAGTCGGCCTCCAGGCCGGGCAATTGGCCCTCTCCCAGAGTGGGGGTGCCGAGGATGAGGTAATCGTAGCTTTCGATCAGTTCCGGGGTGGCCTTGTTGACGTTGAGCGGATCGGCCATCAAGTCCTCGTCGGGGAAGCGCTTCTTGATCATTTTGGCGATTTCGCGGGTGTTGCCGGTGCTGCTGCCAAAAAAAATGCCGATGCGAGCCATGAGATTTCCTCTATTCCTGTGTTGTTGAGTGATGGAGCAGGTTGTCGTGCAGCCGTGCTCTTTCATCTTCCGTAGCAAACGCCAAGCCAGTCCCTGCGTAGCGGCTGCTCCAACGTGCGGATCTTCACCGAGCGCCGTCAGTGCGGCATTGCAGAACGAACGATCACGGGCCATCGACTGCAGTGGGAATTGCCAGCCTGTCGCAAACACTACAAAGCCCCTGTCCCGTGCGCTTCCATACAGGTGAGTTGAGCGCTTCAAGCACACCAGCCTCATAAAAAACAGCACCTTGCGTTCCATGCATGGTTTGGCATGGGCGTTGCACTGATCAGGTTGTAAACGCTTATCTCGAGGAGCCATCCATGATCACCTTGACCCCCAACGCCCTTTCCGCTGTAGAGAAGTTTATCGGCAGTTCCGCCACGCCGGTCGCCGGCCTGCGCATCGCCATTTCCGGCGGCGGCTGTTCCGGTTTCCAGTACGGCATGAGCCTGGAAGAAGCCAGGGCCGAAGATGACGTTGTCGTGGAGTGCGGCAGTGTCACCTTGCTGGTGGATCCCTTTTCGGCTCCATTGCTTCACGGAGTGACGGTGGATTTCGTCGACAGCCTGAATGGCTCAGGCTTCAAGTTTGAAAACCCCAACGCCACCAGCAGCTGCGCCTGCGGTACGTCGTTCTCTGCATAAGGAATCTGCCATGTGGGATTATTCTGACAAGGTCAAGGAACATTTCTTCAGCCCGCATAACGCCGGTGTGCTGGAAAATGCCAACGCCACCGGCGATGTCGGCTCGATCAACTGCGGTGACGCCCTGCGCCTGATGCTCAAGGTCGACCCGAAAACCGAAACGATCGAGGATGCGCGTTTCCAGACCTTTGGCTGCGGCTCGGCCATCGCTTCTTCCTCTGCGTTGACCGAGATCATCAAGGGCATGACTCTGGATGAAGCGCTCAAGGTGAGCAACCAGGACATCGCCGATTATCTGGACGGCCTGCCGCCGGAAAAAATGCACTGTTCCGTCATGGGCCGTGAGGCGCTGCAGGCAGCCATTGCCAACTACCGCGGTGAGGAGTGGAAGGATGACCACGAGGAAGGCGCGCTGATCTGCAAGTGCTTCGCCATCGACGCCGTGCTCATCGAAGAGACAGTGAGAGCGAACAAGCTTTCGACTGTTGAAGATGTGATCAACTACACCAAGGCCGGTGGCGGCTGCTCGTCCTGCCACGAAGGCATCGAGGAAATCCTCGTCAAGGTGCTGGCCGAACGGGGCGAGACGTTCAATCCCCAACCGGTGCAGATGAAGGAAGAGGCCAAGCCCGGCAAGATCACCAACCTGCAACGCATCCATCGCATCGAGGCCGTCCTCGAATCCATCCGTCCGCAACTGCAACGCGACCACGGGGACATCGAGCTGGTCGATGTGGATGGCAAGACCGTCTACGTCAACATGACCGGCGCCTGTGCCGGCTGCCAGCTTGAAGCGGTCACTCTGCAGGGCATCCAGCAGAAGCTGATGGAAGATCTGGGTGAATTCGTCAAGGTGGTGCCCACACGAACCGGGGCTTATGCCCGGGCCAGCAGCCACGTCTAACCACTGAGGAAATGGCCATGGAAGGTATCTATCTCGACAACAACGCCACCACCCGCGTGGATGAGGCAGTGGTTCAGGCCATGCTGCCTTACTTCACCGAGCAGTTCGGCAACCCGTCGTCGATGCACAGTTTTGGCAATAAGGTGGGGCTTGCCATCAAGAAGGCGCGCCTGCAGATTCAGGAGTTGCTCGGCGCCGAGCACGAATCCGAAATTATTTTCACTTCCTGCGGCACCGAGTCGGATTCCACCGCGATCCTGTCGGCGCTGAGGGCCAACCCGGAGAAGAAGGAGATCATCACCACCAGCATCGAGCACCCGGCCGTGCTGGCCCTGTGCAATCAGCTGGAAAAGGAAGGCTATAAGGTGCACTACCTCAAGGTGGACGAGAAGGGCCGCCTGGATCTGGTTGAATATGCCAGGGTCCTCAGTGACCGGGTGGCCATCGTCACCGTGATGTGGGCCAACAATGAAACCGGTACCTTGTTTCCGGTTGAGCAGATGGCCGAGATGGCGCACGCTGCTGGCGTGCTGTTACACACCGACGCCGTGCAGGCCGTGGGCAAGGTGTACATCGATCTCAAGAATACCAGGATCGACATGCTTTCGCTGTCGGGCCACAAGCTGCATGCACCCAAAGGTATCGGCGTGCTCTATCTGAAACGTGGCGTGCGATTCCGTCCGCTGCTGCGGGGTGGCCACCAGGAACGCGGCCGCCGCGCCGGCACCGAAAACACCGCGTCGATTGTTGCCCTGGGCATGGCCTGTGAGCAGGCGATGCGGGCGATGGACTTCGAAAACACCGAGGTGAAGCGCCTCCGCGACAAGCTGGAGGCGGGGATACTCGCCAGGGTTCCGCGTTCCTTCGTTACGGGCAATCCGGAAAACCGCCTGCCCAATACCAGCAATATTGCCTTTGAATTCATCGAGGGCGAGGCGATTCTCCTGCTGCTGAACAAGTTCGGCATCGCTGCGTCATCCGGCTCCGCCTGCACCTCCGGGTCGCTTGAGCCCAGCCACGTCATGCGCGCCATGGGCATTCCCTACACCGCCGCACACGGCACCATCCGTTTCTCGCTATCACGCTACTCGACCAAAGAAGAGATCGACCGTGTCATCCAGGTGGTCCCGGAAATCATCGCACAGTTGCGCAAGCTGTCGCCTTACTGGGGTGAAAACGGTCCGGCGGAAGAACCGGAAAAGGCCTTCGCACCGGTATATGCCTGACTAAGCTGCCATGGCGATTAGCAGAACCATCACCATCGACGACACCACACTGCGTGATGGTGAGCAGTCTGCTGGGGTGGCTTTCACCCTGGAAGAGAAGCTGGACATCGCGCGCGGTCTGGATGCATTGGGCGTACCCGAACTGGAGGTCGGCATCCCGGCCATGGGAAGCAGGGAATGCGAAGGCATTCGTGCCGTCGCAGCACTCAATCTCAAATCCAGACTGGTGGTATGGAGCCGCATGCACGCTGACGATCTGGAGGCCTGCCGCAACATGAAGGTGGACATGGTAGACCTGTCCATTCCGGTGTCCGACATCCACATCAACAAGAAACTGAAGCGCGACCGCGACTGGGTGCTGAAGACCATCTTCGAGATGGTGCCGCGTGCGCTGGACATGGGGCTGGCGGTCATCGTCGGCGCAGAAGACGCTTCGCGCGCCGATGCGGAATTCCTTCTGTGGGTGGTGCATGCCGCGCAGGCAGCCGGTGCGCACCGTGTCCGTTTCGCCGACACACTGGGAATCATGGAGCCGTTTGGCGTATTCGATAGAATCGCTGCCCTGCGTTCCGTGACGGACATGGAAATCGAAATGCATGCCCACGATGATCTGGGTCTCGCTACTGCCAACACGCTTGCGGCGTGCAAGGCTGGCGCCACCCATGTCAATACGACGGTAAATGGTCTGGGCGAGCGCGCCGGCAATGCGCCGCTGGAAGAGGTCGCTCTGGGACTGAACAAGCTTTATGGCATGGAAACGGGCGTGGACCTCGCGCAGTTTCCCGTGCTGTCGGAGAAAGTCGCGGCCGCCTCCGGCCGACCGGTGCCTTGGCAGAAGAGCGTGGTGGGGGAAGGTGCATTCACGCACGAGGCAGGTATTCATGTCGACGGCCTGCTCAAGGACCTCAGCATTTATCAGGGTTTCGATCCACGCGAAGTGGGAAGAAATCACAAACTGGTGGTCGGCAAGCATTCCGGTTCGCACGGAATCATGGCGGCGTATGCCCGTATGGGCCTGACCCTGAGCCCAGCTGAGGCGCGCGAATTGATGCCGGACATCCGCGCTTTTGCCGAGAAGGCCAAGCGTTCGCCGGCCGACCACGAACTGCTGTTCCTGCTGCAACGGATGATTGGGCGCAGCGTACCGGAAGCCCTGCATTGAGGCGCGAGATGGAAGAGGCCCTGAATAACCCAACTGCACAACACACCGAGGTGAGTCTGCTCGCCCTGCTGATGGAGGACGTGGGTTGTGTCTTCCAGCGTGATCCGGCAGCGCGTTCCCGCTTTGAGGTGCTCACTACCTATCCCGGTGTGCATGCCATCTTGTTGTACCGCGTCGCCCATCGGCTGTGGAAATGGCGACTGCGCTATCTGGCCCGTCTGCTGTCCTATCTGGCACGGCTTTTCACCAACATCGACATTCATCCTGGAGCCAGCATCGGGCAGCGATTCTTCATCGATCATGGCGCGGGTGTGGTGATCGGCGAAACCGCAGAGATTGGCGATGACGTGACCCTGTATCACGGCGTTACGCTTGGCGGCACGACCTGGAACAAGGGTAAGCGGCATCCGACATTGGGCGACGGCGTGGTGGTGGGCGCAGGGGCCAAGGTCCTGGGTGCCATCATACTGGGTGACCGGGTTCGGGTCGGCGCCAACTCAGTCGTGGTCAAGGACGTGCCGGCTGACCGCACTGTGGTGGGTATTCCCGGAAAAGTGGTGGTGCGGCTGGAAACGGCGGGTGAAAGCGCCCTGGGCATCAACCTTGACCATCACCTCATTCCCGACCCGGTCGGCAAGGCCATTGTTTGTTTGATGGAACGCATCGAAGTGCTGGAAGCAAAGCTGCGTGACCAGGGTGAAGCAGTAGACAGCCAATGTAGCGTCTGCGAGGCGGATGAACTGTGCGGGACGGAGACGGCTCGTAAACTGAAGAAGATGTAGCTGAGGAAGATGTAATGGACTTGATGGATTTCGACCAGGCAACGCTCTACTTCGACGACCCCCTGGATGAGGACGTGTTGAAGCTGATTGCCGAAGCGGGCACCGAATATGGGCAGGAGACAGCCGAACTGCTTCTGCACAAGGCCTATTTCCTGGCGCCGGAATCCCTGCTGGTGCTGGTTGCGCTGTATCGCTACTACTTCTATCAGCACCGACTGGATGACGCGCAGCGCGTGGCTAGCCGTGCCATGGCCATCGTTGGCCGGCGCCTGCATTTCCCGGATCAATGGCAGCACCTGAGTCCGAGCTTCCTCGGGCAAGGGGTACTGCGTTCCATGGGACTGCTGCGCTTTTATCTGAATGTGTTGAAAGCGGCCGGTTACATCAACCTGCGTCTGGGCCGGCTGGAGCTGGGCCGCGCCATGCTGGAGAAGCTGGTGGAACTGGACAGCCACGACCGCCTGGGCGGCAAGGCGTTGTTGGATGTGCTGGATGCCGAGAATGAGGCGGCAGCATGAGTAGGGAGCAGTGCCCGCCGCCGCGCGGTAGGTGCGACCGGCCGCGAATGCTGCCAACCGCCGAACCGACGGGACGCAGGTTGCTGATATCGCAACGGAGGCAGGCGGCGTGAACGGCGGCGTGAACAATCAAAATGAAAGGTGAATCATGGATGAACTGACCCTGGACGAGGCGATGGAAGATCTGGAATCTGCCGAGGATTTTCTTAATTACTTCAGCATAGCTTTTGATCCCAGTGTGGTGCACGTCAATCGCCTGCACATCCTGCAGCGCTTTCATGACTACCTCGCCAAGGCAGGCGAACTGTCATGCGACGAAGGCGAGGATGAGCGCAGGGCGACCTATGTCCGTTTGCTGGCGCAGGCTTACGGCGATTTCGTAAGTTCCGATGCGTTGACCGAGAAGGTATTCAAGGTCTTCCACATGCACGAGCCCCAGACGACGTTTGTCCCCGTGACTGCGATCACTCTCAATCGCATAGAGACCGGTGCCGCTCCAGTGGCGCCCGAGTCCGGCTGCGGCTGTGGCGGCGGTGGCTGCCACAGCGCCGAGGCGACGATTCACGGTTGAGGTTCGCACAATGCAAACCCGCTTCGACTACGGCGATCAGGTGCGGGTCACCCGCAACGTGCGCAACGACGGCACCTACCCGGGAATGGACGTGGGCAACCTGCTGGTGCGCCGCGGCTCGGTGGGTTTCGTCATGAACGTGGGAACCTTTCTTCAGGAACAGATCATTTACACGGTGAACTTTCTCGATCAGGGCCGCATGGTGGGTTGCCGTGAGGAAGAACTGATCGGCGCTGATGAACCTTGGAATCCGAGCCGTTTTGAGACGAGGGAAAAAGTGCGCGCGGCCCTGTCCCTCGCCGTGGGCGGCGAGGTGATGGTACAGGTCGGCACCGAGGGGGAAGTGATGAAAGTCCTGCGCGAAAGCGGGGCGCGCGTGCAATACCACGTGCACTTTCCGGGACACACCTTGCAGGTGCCGGAGAACGTTTTGGAATCGACGCAATCGACCATAACCGGATCCGGTCAAGAATCCAATTCAGCGCTATGAACGTCGCCTATCTGGTCCTTA
Organism: Thiobacillaceae bacterium; assembly: GCA_049578545.1. Classification (GTDB taxonomy): domain Bacteria; phylum Pseudomonadota; class Gammaproteobacteria; order Burkholderiales; family Thiobacillaceae; genus DASQBT01. The sequence continues at coordinate 49,458 of JBAUMF010000023.1, read as the reverse complement.
AGACCGCGCACAGCATGTACGGCAAGAACCCGAACACCCTGAATACGGAAGAACTGCGGCGGGTGGAGCGCATGGCCACCAGGCAGTTCGAGTTGGAATCCGTGGTGCTTGGGACTCATGACGCCCGTGAAGTGGTCGTGCCCGAGGCTACCCTGAATTCGGCGCTGGCGGAAATCCGCGGACGCTATGAAAACGAGGATGAATTGCAAGCCGACCTGGCCGGAAACGGCCTCACCATTCCCGCCTTTGCCGCTGCCCTGCAAAGGGAACTGAAAGTGGAAAGTGTGCTGGAAAGAGTGGGCAGCCGAGCAGCAAAGGTCAGCGACATCGACATCGAACTTTACTACCATTATCACCCTGAACAGTTTCATCACCCCGAAACCCGCACTGCCCGCCACATTCTGCTAACGATCAATGAAGATCTGCCGGAGAACACCCGCGAAGCTTCCCGCAAGCGCATCGAATCCATCGCTGCCCGCCTGATCAAGGAGCCGGCCCGTTTTGAAGAGCAGGCCATGAAGCATTCCGAATGTCCCACCGCTCTGCAAGGTGGCTTGTTGGGAGAAGTAAAGCACGGCCAGCTTTATGCAGAACTGGAATCTGAATTGTTTGAGCTTGAACCCATGCAGCTGAGCGGCGTGGTGGAATCACCCTTGGGCCTGCACCTGCTGCGCTGCGACAAGCGCACGCCTGCACGAAAACTCACGTTGGGAGAGGTACAGGGGGCAATACGGGAACTGCTGTTCAACCGTCGCAAGCGCATCTGCCAGAACGCCTGGCTCAAGCAAATCCAACAGAATGCGCCAAAGCAAGACGCCAAGCAGCAAACCAGGGCAGCTTAATCCCGCGGGTACTGTCGTATTTTGAATTACCTTTCCGGTCTGGCCGATATTCAGAGGGTGTCCGTTGCCCGATACGATGGATCACGGTGAAGCGAGTCCTGGCAAGGACCGGGATTTGACCCATCCAACAAGTGGCACACTGAAAGCGATCTTGCGAGAAAAGTTGGAAATGACCTGGTCCAAACCCATCGCACGGCTCGCCTTGCACCATCCTTAACCGACCTCCCAACATGTTGCGTTGTCGGTGTGCGAGACACCAAGGGCCCTAATGGGTTGATTGACCCGAGCTGCCCGCATTGAGCTCCGGCGTTTCGGCACCTTCACCCAGCAAACCTGTGCAAAAACAGCAAGCCTCTTGACCCGTTGGGCTCCATCCTTGCCAATTAACGTCATGGCAAACCAGGCCCTTCTTTGTCGCAGGCTCACCGATACAGCGCAATTCGACCAACACACAGATCTGCCGACATTTTGCGTCCGATCGCGACCAGGCCAAGACGGCGCAGCTTGCCTGGATTCAGTGAGGCATCAGTGCGATAAGGAATAAACCCGGCGAAAGGCAAGCGCAGGGTTTGCCATCTTGGCGCCGCATCAAACGAACTCCGATAGGATTGCCAGACGATGAGGGTGTCTTCGCTGCGCAGGTGGACGTTGTAGGTTTCTCCATTGCCATAGACATCCAGTTCAATGCCGGCATAGTTGCGTGCGTCCAGGTTTCCGTCAGCAGTCAGGTCCAGACTGGCCTGCACGAACCCGCCGTTGTTGTCGAGGCTGACCTCACCAGTGAGCCTGAGACAGGGGCGCCCCTCCACTGTGGTCAATTGCATCCTGCTACTGGATACGCCGCCCATGACCTTGTCCGTGACGAGCCGCCACTGGGTGCCGATACTGGACAGCAGACTGTGGCTGCTGCGGTCATCGATCATTAGCTGCATGCAGGAGGCCGGCGCATTCATGGGCAGCATCTGCAAGGCAAACGCGAGTTCACAGCTGTTGGAGGGCAGGCACCATGGATTGAGGCCGTGCGCCGGGCTTGACCAGCAGCATCTGCACGTCACCCAGTGCGCGCTCGGCAAATCCGCCTTCGCAATAACACAGGTAAAATTCCCACATGCGGATGAATTCTTCGCCATAACCCAGCGCGCGTATGTCATCGATGCGGGCAAGATAATTCCTGCGCCAGTGCGCCAGCGTGGTGGCGTAATGGGGGCCAATGTCCTCGAGATGGAACAGGCGCATGTCCGAGGCTCGGGTGGCGCTGGCCAGCAGTGCAGTGACTGATGGAATGGTGGAGCCGGGGAAAATGTAGCGCTGGATGAAATCCACGCTTTGTGCCGCTGCCTCGAAACGCTGATCGCTGATGGTGATGCCCTGCAGCAGAAACTGGCCGTGCGGTTTCAGCAGTTTGCTGCATTGGCGAAAATACGTATCGTAGTACTGGTGGCCGACGGCCTCGATCATTTCGATCGAAACCAGCTTGTCGTATTGACCATCCAGATTGCGGTAGTCCTCCATGAGCAGGGTGATCCGGTCTTCCAGGCCTGCCGCATGGACACGTGCTTTGGCAAGCGCATACTGTTCCGCTGAAATGGTCGTCGTGGTGACGTGGCAGCCATAGCGCCTGGCCGCATGGATGGCAAAGCCGCCCCACCCGGTGCCGATTTCCAGCACGCTGTCCTCCGGCTTGAGCGTCAGTTTTTTGCAGATGCGGTCGAGCTTGGCGGTGGAGGCTTCGGCCAGGGTCATGTCCGGCCGTTCGAAAATGGCACTGGAGTACATCCAGGTCTCATCCAGAAAGCAGGCGAAGAATTCATTGCCGAGATCATAGTGGGCGGCGATGTTGCGGCGGCTTCCCTCCTGCGTGTTGCGCTTCATCCAGTGCAGCAGCCTGCGCAGCGGCGCGGCCAGGCGAGCCAAGCCGCGTCCATCCATGCTGTCAATGAGGTCGCGGTTCAGTACCATGAGCCGGATGAGATCAGTGAGGCGGTCGGTTTTCCAGTTGCCCAGCATGTAGCTTTCCGCCACGCCAATCGACCCGCCCAGCAGGGCGTCGGCATAGAACGAGAAATCAAGCACCTGCAGGGTCGGATGGGGCGCGTCGGCGGGACCGGAACCGAACACATGCCGTTTCTTGCCATCGATCAGGGTGAGGCGCCCGGATTTCATCCGCGACAGCATGCTCAGCAGCAACTTCCTGGCGAGGCTACCCAGCCAGGGCAGCTGCAGGGTACGCGCAGGGGACATTGGCGGGACTATGGATATCGAAGATTTCATCACGACACCTCCTTGGTGACATTTACGGGATGCGAATGGAACGGAATGCGCTTGAGCCACAATCGAAACGCCTGCCAATAGATGGCGACAACCACCTTCACGGTCATCAGTGGGTACTGGATCAGGGCCCGCGCCAGAGCCCATGAATTGATAGATTTCCTCTCGAGATGGAGCGTGGCATCGAAGCTGACCGATCCATTTTCTTCACTGGTCATGTGGACCAGCAGCATGTTTTCCGGCCGTGAAAAACGCCAGTCATAGGACTGTTCCATCGGCATGAAGGGCGACACGTGGAAGACCTTTTGCATGCGAAAGGAATGCATGCGCTTTCCGAGGTGGTCCCGGGCATCCAGTACGTAGCAGTATTGCTCGCCCCATGGGGTATTGTTTATTTCGGCCACAATCGCTTCGATGCGCTCGCCATCTTCCGAGTGGCAGTAATAGAAACTGACAGGGTTGAAGCCATGGCCAAAGTAGCGCAGGTGGGTGACGAGAAACACCGGCCCGCGTGGGCGAAAATACAGACGTGCCTCTACCAGGTCCAGTACAGACTGCTTGAGCGGCTGGCTGCCCGCTCCCAGATGGTCGGCGCGGCGAAACCAGGCGAGGGCGGGTAAGCGGGTCGACCACAGCCAGTGCCCTGCAAAGATCGTGTCAAGCTCATCCAGGTTGAGGCATGCCATGAAAAGCCGGTAGCTGAAAGCATGCGGCCGTGGAAGATAACGGCGGTGCCTAACCCACCCTTCGTACAAGCAGCTCTTCATTGTGCCGGACCCGTTGCTGAAAGTGTGTCAGTGCGCGGAGGCTGCTGACCACGCCGTCTTCGTGAAAGCCGTTGCGCCAGTAAGCCCCGCAATAGTAGGTGTGACGCTCGCCGTTGATTTCGGCCTGGCGGGCCCGCGCTGCCAACGCATGCGCGGTGAACAGGGGGTGGTCGTATTCCATGCGGGCGAGCACTTTCCTCGGGTCAATGTCCTGCTCGCGGTTCAGGGTCACCAGGAATTGAACCGGGGCATCCAGGCCCTGCAGGATATTCATCGAGTAGGTGACCGAGACGGGCTGTTCATCATGGCGAGGCAGGTGGTAATTCCAGGCTGCATGGGCCAGCCGCCTGCGTGGCATCATGCGATCGTCGGTGTGCAGGACGGCAATATTGCGCTGGTATGGCATGGCGGAGAGTACCTCGGTTTCCGCCGGGCTTGGGTCGGCCAGCAGCTTGAGCGCCTGGTCACTGTGGCAAGCCATGAACAACGCATCGTAGGGTTCGGCATCATGCTGCGCGGCCTGGACCATGACACCGACAGCCGTCCGTCTTACCCACTGAACGGGTGTGCTGATCCTGATTCGGCTGGCAAAGCCGGCGCTGAGCTTTTCCACATAACGTGCCGAGCCGCCACTGATCACCCGCCATTGCGGACGGTTGTCGACGGACAGCATGCCGTGGTGCGCAAAGAAGCGGATGAAGAAGCGGGCTGGACAATCCAGCATCTGCCTTGGACTGGCCGACCAGATTGCTGCCCCCATGGGCAGAATGTAATGATTCCTGAACGTCTCGCCGTAGTTATTCAAGTCGAGAAACCCACCCAGGGTGGGTTGAGTGCCATCATCAGCCTGCAACCAGGCCGTTGCTTCCCGGTTGAACCGAAGGATATCTGCAATCATGCAGTAGAAACTTGGGCGCAGAAGATTGAGCCGTTGCGCAAACAGGGTGTTGAGGCTGGTGCCGTTGTACTCCAGCCCGGTTTTTTCATCCTGCACGGAAAAACTCATGCTGCTGGGCTGGGAGGGGACGTCCAGTTCTTCCAGCATGCCGATGAAGTTCGGATAGGTCCAGTCGTTGAAGACAATGAAGCCGCTGTCAATTGCATAGTGGCTGCCATCCCACTCGATGTCATGGGTATGCGCATGGCCGCCGACACGGTTGTCCGCTTCGTAAATCGTAATTGCATGGCCTTCGCGATGCAGATGCCAGGCAGCGGTGAGGCCGGCAATGCCGCTGCCGACGACGGCAATTTTCATGACTGCCGCCCTGCGCGCCGTGCGTCGCGCATGATTGCGGGAACCGGCCTGATGTCCCAGATCAAACCCAGCCACGACATCAGTTTGAGCCCGTACCACGTGACATCGATTTCCCACCAGTAGAAGCCCTGGCGCGCTGAGCCGGGAAAATGATGATGATTGTTGTGCCAGCCCTCGCCAAAGGTCATCAAGGCAAGCCAGGCGTTATTGCGGCTGCTGTCGCGGGTGGCATAGCGACGCGAGCCGCAGCGATGCGCGAGCGAATTGATGGTGAAGGTTGCGTGGTACAACACGATGGTCGAAATCACAAATCCCCAGACCAGCATCTGCCAGCCGTTGGTGTTCAATTCCGGCTTGACGGACTCCAGCCACGCCCCCAGGGCAAACAGCGTGACGGCCGCAAGGATCGGGGCCAGAAAATCATAGCGATCGAGAAAGCGCAGTTCGCGGTAACACGAAAAGTCCCTGATCAGCTCTTTGCGCGGGGGAAAGTTGGCGCTGTCGAGAAACCAGCCGAGGTGGCTCCACCAGAATCCCTTCTGGGGGCTGTGCGCATCTTCTGCACTGTCCGAATGCCGGTGATGATTCCGATGATGGGAAGCCCACCAGAGCGGGCCGCGTTGGGTCGCTGTTGCTGCAATCAGGGCAAAGGCAAATTGCAGCCAGCGGCTGGTCTTGAAGGCGCGATGCGAGAAATAGCGGTGATAAAACGCGGTGATGGCAAACATCCTGATGGCGTACATCATGACTGCGGCCAGCAGGGCCACGGGGCTGAACCCAACCCAAAGTACCGCCAGGCTGGCAACATGCAAGGCAAGAAACGGCATCACTCTCAGCCAGTCGATGCCGGGAGGGCCGCCTTCGACGGCTTCGTTGTCGAACCATTGGTACAGGCGGTTGATTGGGTCCGTCATGGCTGTCTGGCTTCCCAGCTCTGCGGGACCTTCTGAATGGCAGAAACGTCGTAGCCCAGCCGTTTCAGGTGTTCGAGTATGGCGGCGTAATCGGCATCCGCAACGGACGGGGTTCTCGCCATGATCCAGACATAGTCGCGATCATTGCGGCCAATCACGGTCTGGTCGTAGCTTGGCGTGAGATAGACGATGCGGTAATCCGCCTTGATCGGCCAGAAGAACTGCATGCCCCAGACGGCATTGCCGGTGGCCGGCACCACGAAACCCGTCGGGTGATACGTCCTCGTTTCGCCATTGAAGCCATCTTTGCGGAAAGTGAATGTCGTCTGCACCGTACCATCCGGATTCAGTCGATAGGATTCGATCGCATTGTGTGCACCCTTCTCGACGAAGGTGGGGATATTGGCGATCACATACCAGTCGCCCATGAAGCGTTCAAGATCAACATTGGCCACGGTGGGCATCGGTGGATGGCTGTTGCTGGCGCAGCCAGCCAGCAGCAGGAGTGGGGCAAGCATGTGCTTAGGCATAATGGTTCTTCCGGTTAAGACTGTAGTAGGCAGGATCGATTACATAGCGCAGCAGTCGCCCACCCTCTGTCCGGGTCTCAAGTGCCAGCCATTCATTGTTGCTGCCGTACCACAGGTCAATGCTGAACTTGCTGGTGATCAGGCGGTAGCGTTTGGCCATGACCTCGCTGTTGGCCAGAGCCAATGAATCACTGCCCATGTCTTGAACCCGGATGGGGAGATAGTCACCGGTCTGCGCATTGAGCAGGGAGGGCTGGGTCAGGATTGCCGGATTCCAATAGGCGAAACTCATGATGCAGCCAGCAAGAGTGGTTTCCCCGTTTGGATTGCTTAGCATGAATCCCGCATTATTTCTTCTGCCCTCGAGTACGCTTACCTCCCCGTTGTGGTCCGTGCGTGATTGAATGTCCGTCAGACAGCCTCCCTCCCAGCGCTCAGTTGCGACGTGCTGATATCGGAAGACGCTGAACCCCAGAATCCTGATGTTGTAGTCGGCTTCGCTTTGCAGGACCTGGTGATCACTTTCGAGCTTGAGTCTGAAGCGGTGCTGGCCAATCGGCTTGTTATCGAGCAGGACATTGAAGCGCCACTCCTGTGAGGGATAGGCATGGGCCGGGGACACCAGAACAGCTGCACAGACCACGGCCGTCAGTAAGTGGCGCAGGAAACTGGCGAAGGAGTTCATATCGCATCCCCCTCGGATATTCGGTTTCGGGGCGGACCCGGGATGAAGGCATTGGTGCGGCGGATGTAGTCGGCATATTCAGGGCGTCGCGCCTTGATGTCTTTTTCCAGCAGCGCCACGCCTGAGACCTTTAGCAGCATCAGGGTCATCACCACAGGTGAAAGGATGGTCCAGGCATGGCCAGCCGCTGCAGCGATGAGCCAGAACCCCCACCAGATCAGCGATTCGCCAAAATAGTTGGGATGGCGGGTATAGCGCCACAGTCCGCTTGCCATGACCTTGCCGGCGTTGGCGGGGTCGGCCTTGAAGCGTGCAAGCTGCCAGTCGGCAATGGTTTCAAACAGGAATCCGCTCAACCAGATGACGGCACCCAATGCATCCAGCCAGCCAAGAGCGCGTTGACCGGTCATTGCGCCCATCAGGGGCAGGGCTACAAACCAGGCCAGCACTGCCTGCAGTCCAAATACGTAGATCAGGCTCTTGATTTCGTAATGTGGCTGGTTGCGCGCACGGATGGTCTGGTAGCGCCGATCTTCACCGTGCCCCCAGTTGCGCCAGGTGATGTAGACAGCAAGTCTTGCCGCCCAAATACCCAGCAGCACGGCAATCAGCAGGGTTCTGTACCCTGCCTGCTCCTCCGAGGAGCCGTAGGCCCATGCACCCACTACAAAGAACAGGGCCCAGAAACTGTCGACGATGCTGGCATTTTTCAGGGGCAGGCTGGCAAGCCAGACTGTACCGCCCAGGGCGAACATCCAGAGCAGTGCAGTAAGTGAAGCGGGCCAGTCAAACGCCATGACGAAATCCATCCAGCCGCAGTGCCAGCCGGCCCAGCACCGGTGTCAGCGCGGCCCAGCCCAGGGCCAGATAAATCAGGACCGGCCAGAATTCCATGCAGCTCAAGGCGCCCAGACTGACGCCGCCCCAATAGGCGGCAGGACCGCCTATAAAGCCGAGCATGGCAAGCAGTGCGGAATGGGGGCGCAACGCGCGCAGGGAAATATTCAGGGTGGTGGCAAAATTGCCCCACAGCGCGATCATCCAAAGCGGAGCCGTGGCGGCCAGATGACCTTGATAGCGCACCCAGCCAAGCATCGCCGGGAGCGACTCAAACAGCAGACCAGTCAGCAGCACGATTGAAATCAGCTGCAGCTCTTTCCGTGGCTGGGGTGCGCCGCGCAGGTGAACAAGAAGAATGATCCCGATGACGACGGGGCCCAGCCAGGCGAAGCCGTTGGCTGCGCCCAGCACGGCCGCGAACCAGCCGATCTGAAAGAACAAAAAGTTGGGCAGGATCATGCGCCACCCGGAGCGGGAGTCGCGGGCTGTCATGGCGGCGCGCCCAGCGGGCCTGGGGAAGGGGAGCGGATGCATCAGCTTCGCTCAAACAGGTAGTGGGATACCCACCAGGTCTGCCCCTGGTTGTAGCCAAACAGTTCGGCGCAGGCCATCAAAAAAATCCGCCAGCGCTGGCGCCAGAGTTCTGCATTGTCCTTGCCATAGGTTTGCTCAAGCACTGGCGTAAGCAGTGACCGGTTCTGGTCCATGGCATCAAGCCAGGCATTGGCGGTTCTTTCGTAATGCCGGCCGTCCCAGCGCCAGCGATTGATCAGCTTGAGGTGATCCTGGAAATGCAGCGGCAGATCGTCAGAGGGCATCATGCCGCCGGTGAAGAAATACCGGCTCATCCAGTCGCTGCCATCCCGGTCTTCAAACAGATAGGGAGCATGGCGGTGGACAAAGACGTGCATGAGGAAGCGTCCCTCGGGTCTGAGCCAGTCATGCACGCGACGAAACAGTTCAGGCCAGTTCCGCATGTGCTCGAACATCTCAACCGAGACGACGCGGTCAAACCGTCGCTCCGTCGTGAACTGATTCATGTCAGCGGTAATGACGCTCAGGTTGGGGAGATCAAGGCGTTCTGCCTGTTGCTGGATGAACTGACGCTGCAGGGAGGAGTTGGACACTGCGGTGATGCGGGCGGCACGGTAGCGCGCAGCCAGCCACAGGGACAGGGAACCCCATCCGCATCCCAGTTCCAGAATGTCCTGGCCGTCCTCAATGGCTGCATGCGAACAGGTCAGCTCGAGCGCGCGGGCCTCGGCTTCACCCAGGTTAGCGGTCTCGTCATCCCAGTAGCAGGAACTGTACTTGCGGTGAGGACCCAGCACCATCTCGAAGAAACGCGGCGGCAGCTCGTAATGCTGCTCGTTGGCTTTGTCGGTCGCGAGTGCGACCGGACTGCCAGCCAGGGTCTCGGCAAATTGCCGGGTCAATACCGCGGCAGCCTCGCAATCGTCGCTGCCTGTTTCCGTCAGCCGTTGTCGGCATAGCCGACGGATGCCGGCACGCACAAGGCTGTCGGGAACGATTCCCTGTTCAACCCAGTTGAGTGTGGTGGCCATGGCGCTCATGAGGACTCCTTCAGTGTGCAGAACCCGTGCCCCACAGTTCTGCATAGGCAGAATGGTTGTGGATGGATTCGAAATTCTCGGCCTTGACGTGGTAGTGGCGGATGCGCTTATGCGAAGCCAGCGCCAGCGCAATATCGCGCACCAGGTCCTCGACGAATTTGGGGTTGTCATAGGCGCGTTCAGTGACAAACTTTTCGTCCGGCCGCTTCAATAAGCCATAGACCTCGCAGGAAGCCTGATCCTCGACCAGGCGGGCTAGCGCCTCCAAGGACAGGTCGTCTGTTTCAACCCGAACCGTAAGATGCGAACGCTGGTTATGGGCTCCATAGCTGGAAATGTTTTTCGAGCAAGGACAGAGGCTGGTCGCTGCAACGGTCAGCTCAAGGGTTGTCTTCTGCCCAGCGGCGGGCGTGCTTTCAACAACAATCCTGGCGTCGTAATCGAGCAGACTTTCCACACCTGATACCGGGGCCGTTTTTCTTATGAAGTAGGGAAAGGAGACGTCCAGGTGGCCCGTATCCGCATCGAGCCGGGCTCGCATTGCGGCTTCCACGTCGCCGAAGTCCCCGGTCTCCAAGTGTTCAGGAATGTTTTCGAGTATCTCGACAAAGCGCGACATGTGAGTCCCTTTTTGATCCGCGGGCAACCCCACGTACATGGAAAAAGTGGCCACAGTGGGGATGGACTTTCCCTGCTGGTTGACGATCAGCAGTGGATAGCGCAATCCCTTCACTCCGACCCGCTGGATCGGCAGGTTGCGTTGATCCGTTTCGGATTGGGTATCAGGCAGAAAGAAACGTTGCGGGGCGTTCATTGAAGATCCTTTATAAAGTGCTGCGATCGAGTATTTGCTGTGCGCTGTCCCAGGGGGCGCGAAAGTGGACCGAGGCTGTTCCGTCCCCCGGGGGCCGAAGTACAGCAGATCGATTGGCATCAGCACCAAGGGGGCCAATTTGTTTGGAATGCTGTCCGGGCCCGACCAGGGTGAGGCTCAGGTTCTCCACCGTGATCTGGGCGCAAGTCGCATTCTGGGAGTGCACCCTGCAATTGAACTCGCGCTGGTACCAGGCCACGGCCAGAGGGATGTCGTTTACCTGGAGTGCGATGTGGCGGATTCGATTCATGTCAGTGGTCCGTATCCAGCATGGCTTCAATCTTGGTCCGGACTTCGCGGCTGTCCGGTTCAACACGGCTTTCCATGGGTACGACGGTCTTGCCATCGCGAGTGATCAAGTACTTGTGAAAATTCCAGCGCGGTTCCGAACCGGATGATTTGGTGAGAGCCTTGTAAAACGGATTGGCACTGGCGCCCTTGACCGAGGATTTCTCATACATGGGAAAATCGACCCCGTAGTTCACCTTGCAGAAGGTCGTGATCTGCTTTCCCTGTTCGGGCTCCTGATTGAAGTCGTTGGAAGGAAATCCGAGCACAACGAATCCCCTGGATTTGTATTGGTCATAGACTTTCTGCAGTCCTTCGAACTGGGGAGTAAAACCACAGCGGGAGGCCGTGTTCACCACCAGAATGACCTTGTCCTGATACTGGCAAAGGTTTTCTGTCTTGCCGAATGGCAGGCGCTTGAAATCCTGGTTGAGCAGATCTGGACAGGCTCTGGCAGCCTGGGCGGCCAAGGGCAGCGAAAACAGGGCCAGAAGGGCCACGGATGCAAGTGATTTCATGATTTGTCCTAGACAGAATGGGCGGATGTCTGCAATCTAGACCAATTTGACCCACATGTCAATAGATTGTCCTGGACAAACTTAAATTGACCCTCCATACTTTGATTATGCTTACCATTGCACAGGTTGAACGGGAAACAGGCTTATCCAAGGATGTGCTGCGGGTCTGGGAACGCCGCTATGGATTTCCCACACCACGCCGTTCAGAAGGGGGAGACCGGCTTTATGAACCAGACCAGGTCGAACGCTTGCGTTTGATCAAACGCCTGATGGATCAAGGACTGCGCCCGGGCCGGCTGTTTTCGCTTGCGGCGGACCAGCTGAATGACCTGGCGCAGGTTCAGCATGCTGGTGCAGCTGAGTCCGCTTCTCTCATGCCGTTCCAGCCGATCGTTGATCAGGTGTTGTCCGACGACAATCTTGGATTGCGACGGTCCTTGTCACAGTTGCTGGCAAAGCAGGGCTTGCAGCGATTTGTCCAGGACGCAGTGCCTCAATTGAACGAGCTGGTTGGGAACAATTGGGCGACGGGCAGGCTGGGCATTCATCAGGAGCACCTGTATTCGGAGGAACTGGGCCGGCTGTTGAGAGCAGCAATCGGCAACCTGCCGACGGGTGGCCAGCCCCCCCGTATCCTGCTCACCACCGTTTCCGGCGAGGAGCATGGTCTGGGACTGCTTATGGTGGAAGGTGTGCTTGCCCCGGAGGGGGCGCAATGCGTCAGCCTGGGATTGCAAACACCGACGGAAGATATCTTCCGGGCAGTGTCTGCATACAATATCCAGGTATTGATTCTTTCCTTCAGTATCGCATTCCCCCTTAAACAGGGTTTGGCGGCCATCAAGCTGCTAAGGGACAGGTTGCCGGCCGATGTGGAGATTTGGGTTGGCGGCGCAATGACCCGTATGCTTGGCAAGCATAGACTGCCAGGTGTGTTGTGGACGCCCGAACTGGCAGACTGCCTTACGCGACTCGCCGACTGGCGCGAGCGCCATCGCAACTGAACTTTCCCACTTCGAAAAGAAAACGGAGCAATCCGGGAGTTTCCCGGGCACGCATACGACTGCACCAGCAAGGCAATGAAAACCAACAGGCTGCGAATGAATTGGCCGGATGATTGCAAGCGCGCGCTTTGCCATGTCGCGTGCAGGGTTTAGCGGCTATCATGTTGGCAACAACACCAAACGCGATGTCTGCTAACCAAGTCATGAAGAACTCAGCCGTCCTGCTTGTTTCCTGCCCCGACCAGAAAGGTCTGGTAGCTGCCATCGCCAATTTTCTTTTGAGCTACAACGCGAACATTTTGCATGCCGACCAGCATCAGGACGCCGAACTGAAACTGTTTCTGATGCGGGTGGAATGGGACGTCGACGGATTCACCCTGCCGCTGGGCGACTTCGCTGCGGCCTTTGCCCCGATCGCGGCCAGGCACCAAATGACCTGGCGACTGGCCGAGTCGGGCCGCAAGGCACGGACGGCGATCTTTGTCTCCAAATTCGATCACTGTCTGGCGGATTTGCTTTATCGCTACCAGAGCGGCGAACTGCATTGCGAAATTCCGATTATTCTCAGCAATCACGAAGACACGCGCTGGCTGGCGGAAACCTATCAGGTGCCGTTCCAGCATGTGCATGCGAACAAGGACAACAAGGACGAGGTGGAAAAAATGCAGATGGCCATCCTGCGCGATCAGGAGGTCGAATTCATGGTGCTGGCGCGTTACATGCAGGTTCTGTCAGCGGGTTTCATCCAGCACTATCCTAATCGCATCATCAACATCCATCATTCCTTCCTGCCAGCGTTTCATGGTGCCAGGCCGTACCACCGCGCGTTCGAACGCGGAGTGAAACTGATCGGTGCGACCAGCCACTACGTGACCGAGGTTCTGGACGACGGTCCCATCATCGAACAGGATGTGGCGCGTATTTCCCACCGCGATTCGCTTGATGACCTGATTCAGAAAGGCGCCGACCTGGAAAAGATCGTGCTGTCCCGCGCGGTCAAATGGCACATCGACAATCGCGTGCTGGTCTATGCCAACAAGACAGTAGTGTTCGACTGAACATGGCGACGGCATGCCCCTGCTGACCCGCGAATTCCTCAGCCAGGCGGCCCAACGCACCGCGGTAGATTTCCACGTTGTACTTGCCAATGGGGATACCTGCCAGAACCGCGAAGGCGAACCGGCGTTTACCATCATCTTTCGCAACCGGCGCGCCGAGCGCCGCGTCCTGCTGTATGGCCACGTGGGTCTGCTGGAGTCTTACTTCGCAGGTGACGTGGACGTGGAGGGCAGCCTGCAGCTGGCCTTCCGTGCCGCCCTGGACATGGACATGGCGCCGCCGCCGTCAGGTCTGCTGAAACTTCGCAACGCATGGCACGAGTTGAAATTCAGCAATCGTTCCATCGCCCGGGCCAAGGCCAACGCCTGTTTCCACTACGGCCTGGGCGCCGAGTTCTACCGCCTGTGGCTTGATCTGCCGGCGATGATGTATACCTGCGGCTACTGGAAGGAAGGCACTGCAACTGTCGAGGAGGCGCAATGCAACAAGATGCACCATGTGGCGCGCAAGATCTGTCTCGCTTCGGGCGAACGCTTCGTGGATATCGGCTGCGGCTTCGGCGGCTTCATGTTTCATGCACTTGAGCATTACGGCGCGGTAGGCACCGGGATCAACACCACAACAGAGCAGGTGAACTGGTTGCGCCAGGACATCGCGCACAAGGGACTGAGCGACAGGCTGCGGGTGATCGAGTCCGATTTTCGCGAGATTCCCGGCCAGTATGACAAGGTGGTGTCCATCGGCGTGCTGGAGCATGCCGGCCGCGACCAGCTTCATGCAGTGGTGCGCGCTCATGCGGACGCCCTCAAACCCGGCGGCTTGGGCTTGCTGCATTTCATTGGCCACGTGGGCGTGATGGATACCGAGTTCTATGTCCGCAAACACATCTTCCCCGGCGGTTGGATTCCCAGCCTGTCCCAGACCCTCTCCGCCATGGAGGCATGCGGACTTGAGGTCGTGGACGTGGAGAACCTGCGCCGCCACTATGCCCTGACCCTCGACGCCTGGGCTGAGCGGTTTGATGCACGCTGGGAACAGATTCAGGCACTTGATCCTCAGCGCTTCGACGAATCGTTCCGGCGCAAGTGGCGCTCCTACCTGTGGTCATGCGCCGAGATGTTCCGTTCGCCCAACAGCCACACTCATCTGTTCCAGATCGTATTCAGCAAGGGCAATATCAATGGCAAGAACTATCCGATGAGCCGGGCATTTCTTTATCAATCATGAGCTACGAGGACAAGAAGCGCCGCCTGGTCGAGCAACTGCGTTCTCCACAGGGCGGGGCACCTCTGGGACTGGCGAAGGATACGTCCAACCTGTTCCGTGATCGCAGTGAAACCCCCAAGCGCAAGCTGGATGTTCGAGCATTCAATGAAGTCCTGCAGGTGAATGCTGCCGAGGGCTGGGTGGAGGTCGAGGGCATGACTCCTTACGCAAAACTGGTGGATGCGATGTTGCCCCACGGTGTGATGCCTGCCGTGGTGCCGCAGCTCAAGTCCATCACCATCGGTGGTGCGGCAGCCGGCGTCGGTATTGAGGCCTCTTCGTTCAAATATGGCCTGGTACATGAGACGCTGCTGGAACTGGAAATTCTGCTGCCTGGCGGGGGGGTCGTGCTGGCCACCCCGGACAATGAATACAGTGATCTGTTCTATGGCTTTCCCAATTCCTACGGGACGATGGGTTACGTGCTCAAACTCAAGACGCTGACGGTGCCGGTGAAGCCGTATGTCAGGCTCACCCACACCCGCTACACGGATGCGGCGGCCTGTTTCCATGACCTTGAAGTTCGCTGCAACGGGGACGCGGACTTCGTCGACGGCGTGGTGTTCGGTCCGAATGATCTTGTCATTACCCAGGGTCATTTCGTCGACGCAGCCCCTTTTACCAGCGACTATACTTATGAGCACATCTACTACCGCAGCTTGCGCGAACGGGAAATCGACTACCTGACCGTGCGCGACTTCATCTGGCGCTGGGATACAGACTGGTTCTGGTGTTCAAAAAGTCTCGGTATGCAGAATCCTGTCATCCGCCGTCTGGTGGGGCGCAAGCGTCTGAATTCCGTCTTCTATACCAGGCTGATGCGGCTGAACAGCCGCTGGGCCCTGACCAGGAATATCGATCGTCTGCTGGGGCTGCAAGGGGAGTCGGTAATCCAGGACGTGGATATCCCCATTGCTCATGCGCCGGCTTTCCTGGAGTTTCTTCTGCGCGAGATTGGCATTCTGCCGGTGTGGCTGTGCCCTGTTCGCTCGTGGAAAAGGGATGCCCGCTTCACAATGTATCCCATGGATGCGGATACCCTCTATGTCAATTTTGGTTTCTGGGATGTCGTGCGGCGCCGCCAGCATTTCGCGTCCGGCCACCATAACCGCCTGGTGGAACAGAAGGTGTCCGAACTGAATGGCATCAAGTCGCTCTACTCCGACTCCTATTACGATCCGGAGATGTTCTGGCGCATCTATAACGGGCCAGCCTATAACGCGCTGAAGCAGAAATATGACCCAGATGGAAACCTCAAGGATCTTTATCAGAAGTGCGTTTTGAGGCAATGAAGGGAAGCCCGGCTTGGCTCGGGTTTGCATCGGTCCTCGGCGTTGCACAGTCGGGCAGCACCGCAAGCTGGCGACAGGACAAAAAGCCATAGGGTGCCTTTGCCAGGTAAATGCACCCCAATCAAGTATGATGAACGAGTCAATAATTGTGGGAGAAAGCAATGATCAATGTTCGTTCATCCATTCTTGTTCTGGCCACTGCGTTTGCACCCGCTGCCTACGCGGCCAGCGCAGCCGAAATCGACCATTCGGTCAATGAAACCTTGCAGCGATTCACCGAGGAAATCAAGGGATCAGAAAATTTGCTTTCGATCTCCAAAGGGGTGCTGGTTTTTCCCAAGGTTTACAAGGTTGGCATTGGCATCGGCGGGGAATATGGCGAGGGCGCCCTTCGCGTGGGTGGGAAGACAGTAGCCTATTACAACACGGTGGCCGGTTCATTTGGTTTCCAGTTGGGGGCTGAGGCAAAAAGTATCGTCATTCTCTTTACCGACCAATCGGCATTGAACAAATTCCGCAGCAGCGAAGGCTGGAAGGTCGGCGTGGACGGATCAGTTGCGCTGGTGGATGTGGGAATAGGTAAATCCATCGATACCAACACGATCAAGGATCCGGTTATAGGTTTCGTGTTTGGCCAGAAAGGACTGATGTACAACCTGACCCTGGAAGGGTCCAAGTTCAACAAGATCAATCCCAAATGAAAAAGCCCTTCCAAAAAGGAAGGGCTTGCTGAGGCAACGAGGAGGGGTCAGTTGATGGGTACACCCATGGCGCTGAGCGTATCGATCGTGATATAGCCGGCATCGTCAATGCCCTTGGCTTTCTGGAATTCCGCGACCGCTCTCATGGTCTGCTCATCCAGTACGCCAGGTGCGCCGGGTGTGAAGCCGGCGGTTTGCAACGCTCTCTGTATGAGTCCGACTCTTTCCGGCGTGGTGTTCACGTCGCACAGGACCCGGGTGCAGTATTCCTTGCCGGCGCTGACAAGAACCTGCTGGTCAACTTCGGCATACTCGGCTGGCACGGGGATGCGCTTTTCCTGGGCCGGTGTCACTTCCTGCATGATCTCGCGCATGTAATCCACCGGCACGGTCTTGGTGACGGTTTGCGCGGGTTTGACCAATTTGGTGACTTCACGCTCTGCATACTCGGCAGGAACGGGTACGGAACGCGTGGTTTCGGGGCTCTTCAGCACGGTTTTCTTGATCGTGCCGTATTCAGCGGGAATTTCCTCGTAACGCACGGTAGCGGGCGTCTTCAGCACGTGTTTGGTTACGGTCTTGTATTCGGCCGGCACTTGCACCAGGCAGAAGATCTCGCCTGTTTGGGGATTGATCTTCTGGATATTGGACTCGGTCCCCTTCTTCCAGGTCGTGTAGGCTTCACTGACCAGCACCTTTTCTTCGACATCCTCATAAACAGCAGGCACTTCGATGGCCTTCTTGCTGGCGGGCTTGGTGACGACACGTTCTTCCACGTTCTCGAAAACCGCGGGTACGTTCTCCAGACGGGTGGTTTCCGGCTTCACCATGACCTTTTCCTTGACCGTTTCATACACCGCGGGAATCACTTCCTGCACGTCTTCGGTGGTTACGTGCACCTTAACAGCCTTGTAGACGGGCGGTACGATTTCGATACGCTCGCTCGCTTCCTTGACCAGTTTCTTGACCTTCTCGGTGCGATAAACCGGTTCCTTTACAATCATGACATAGCATTCGCCCGGCTTGGCGTTAGCCATGCACTCGGTCTTGGTCATTCTGGGCTTGGGCGCGGGGGCCGGTGCCGGCTTTGCCTTCACGACAGGCGGCGGAGGGGGGGGGACGACAGCAGGCACGGAACAGCCGGGGTCCAGCAGCCCCTTGCCAGGACAGCCGATGGTCTTGTACAACTCATAGCCCGTGGTGTCTCCGGTTGGGCTCGCGGCGTTGCTCGGGTTGTAGTATGGCATTTCTGCCATGGCGGAGGAGGCAATGCCGCTGCAGCCGATGGCGACAAGAGCGACACTGAGCGCGTTGAGTAAGGTTCGCATAATTAAGACTCCCATTTGAATAATTAATGATACTGTAGTGTAGCGTACGAATTCAAATCTTGAGGGCTTGCCATGTTAAGAATTGAAAAATACCGATTAACAATCGGTCCGCAAGCTTATGTCGATGTGCTGAAGACGCGCATAAGATAACGGATCGAAGGAGGATGAGTACCCCTCGACACGTCAGGTTCGTTTGATCCTGCTCCAGTCGAAATGTGGTCCGGGATCCGTCTTGCGACCTGGCGCAATGTCGCTATGCCCAACAATACCTATCGTAGCATAGCGGTCTTTCAATGCACTTAGCAGCGGCAACAGCGAACTGTATTGTTGTTCCGTGAAGGGAGCATCGTCTGTTCCCTCGAGTTCGATGCCAATGGAAAAATCGTTACAGCGTTCCCAGCCTTGCCAGCTTGATACGCCCGCATGCCAGGCGCGCCGGTTACAGGGAACAAACTGGATGATTTCCCCGTTGCGACGGAGGAGGAAGTGGGTCGAGACATGGATTCCCCTGATGGACTGGAAGTAGGGATGGGCATCCCAGTCCAGACTGCCCGTGAACAGCGCTTCCACCGAGTTGCCTGAGAATTCACCGGGTGGCAGGCTGATGCTGTGTATGACGATCAACCTGATGTCTGCTGCAGCAGGACGGAAATCGCAATAGGGCGACGCGACATAACGTACGCCGTCAGCCACGCCATAATCTGAAATTTTCATCAGGGTTCTTCCTGCGGCGGTGAAGTGAGCAATGCCTTCATGGCTGGCAAGAACTTCGCTCTGGTCAATTCGGTATGCAAAGGCCCGTGGTAATGGCCATCCACAAACACGAACAGGCTGGGCAGGTGGAATACATCATACGCACGCGCCAGGGCGGTCGATTTCTGTGCGTTTACTTTGTATAGATGGCTGGGCAGGTCATGCGTCAATTCGGGGAGGATTGTTTCCAGGTGGCGACAGACGCCACAATCCGGCCCGGAGAACATCACCAGACTGATCCCGGCGCTGGCAGCCAGGATGGGATGGAAGTCAAATTCTGTCAGTTCCTGCACGGGCATGGAGTAATACTGTGGCATCGAGGCAAGGCTGGCAAGCTGATAAAATCGCACCTTTCCAGTCGGACTCAATCATGAATCTGTTTCTTGAATTGCTGTTCTTCCTTTTTCTGATTCTGATTGCAGCCGAGGTCTTTGTGAATGCCCTGGAACATCTGGGCGAACAGCTAAAGATTTCCGAAGGGGTAACCGGCTCGATATTCGCAGCCGTAGGCACTGCTTTGCCGGAAACCCTTGTCCCCCTGCTGGCGATTTTTGCGGGTACCGAAGACAGCAAGGTCAACGAAGAAATCGGCGTCGGGGCGATACTCGGCGCACCGCTGATGCTGTCCACCCTGTCGGTCTTCCTGATGAGTCTGGCAGTGCTCAAGAAGCGCGGGCCAAAGGGACACCTTACGCCGGAAAAAGGTGGACTCAAGCGCGATCTGGATTTCTTTCTGATGGCGTTCAGCCTGTCCTTTGTCGCCCTGTTCATCCCGCATGACGAGGCATGGGTGCGGGTGACGCTGGCATTTGTCATGGTCATGGTTTATTTCGTCTACGTGTTATTGACGTTGAAGGCTTCATCCAAGCTGGTGGCCGATGGTCATGCCACCGAAGCCGAAGCGCCGATGTGGCTGTCCCGCATCGGTTTGCCGGAAAACATGTTGGTGATTCTGCTTCAGCTTGCCCTTGGGGTTGCCCTGCTCGTGATCGGCGCCAAGGGATTCATCAACTGTGTGGAAGTGGCAGCGCCCATTCTGGGCATCTCGGCGCTTCTGCTGTCACTGATGATCGTGCCGGTCGCAACCGAGTTACCAGAGAAGGTGAATTCCATTCTATGGGTACGCCGACACAAGGACACGCTTGCGTTCGGCAATATCACGGGTGCGATGGTGTTCCAGGGCACCTTGCTCCCCGCCATCGGCGTTGCGCTGACGCCGTGGGCGCCACGGAAGGAAGTGCTGCTGGGCATAGTGGTCACCCTCATTGCCGCAGTCTGGCTGCGTTATCGTCTGCTTTCAGGCGGTCTGCGCGTTCGCGATTTGTGGTTGAATGGCGCGCTCTATGCAACCTACCTGGCGATTGCCCTGGCCTGACTATTCAATCCCCAGCCGCTGCAAGCGGTAGCGCAATGAACGGAACGTCACACCCAATAACCGGGCGGCAGCGGTCTTGTTGTAGCGGGTCTTTTCCAGGGCCTGTTCAATGGCGAGCTTTTCCAGCCGGTCGAGGTAATCCTGCAACGGGTAGGGGCTGTCGGAACCAACCTCAACAGGGTTGGAAAGCGCTGCATCCGGTGCGATATTGAGGTCGTGCGGTTTCAGAACCACTCCATCCGCCAATGCCACCGCCCTTTCCAGAATATTTTCCAGTTCGCGCACGTTGCCTGGAAATGCGTAAGCCTTGAGGGCCGCCGCTGCTTCCGCGGAAAGCTGGTGAGCGGTACCCATGCGGGTGAGAATCGCGCTGGCGATGTCGATCACATCTTCCGGCCGCTCCCGCAGGCTGGGCATGACAAGCTCGATCACATTGAGCCGGTAATAGAGGTCCTGGCGAAATTGGCCTGCCTCGACAAGCTTGCCAAGATCTTGGTGGGTTGCACTGACAATGCGAACGTCAACCGCTTCTTCCTGATTGCTGCCAACACGCCGGACCTTCTTTTCCTGCAGCGCGCGCAGCAGCTTGACCTGCATGCTGAGCGGCAGGTCGGCAACTTCGTCCAGGAACAAGGTACCGCCTGTTGCAGACTGAAATACGCCTTCCCGATCATTATCGGCACCGGTGAACGCACCCTTCCTGTAACCGAACAGTTCACTCTCCATCAGTGTTTCCGGAATGGCACCACAATTAAGTGCAACGAAGGGCCCGCTTGCACGGCTACCCTGATGGTGAATGAGCCGCGCTGCAAGTTCCTTGCCGCTGCCCGATTCGCCGCTGATATGCACCGGAGCCAGCGTACGCGCAAGCTTGCCGATCTGCGTACGGATTTCTTCCATCGTACCTGAATGCCCGATGAGAGGGCTCGCACTGGCCTTGGCCTGGGCCGGAGAATCGGGCACCTTGAGGGCGTTCTTCACCAGGGCACGCAACTGGTCAATCGATACGGGCTTGGACAGGTAATCGAAGGCGCCTGCCTTGAGTGCGGCTACGGCATTCTCGGCCGTGCCATAAGCCGTAATCACGGCGACGGGCACCTGGGGACAATGCACGGAGATGTGCTGGACCACGTCAAGGCCCTGACCATCCGCCAGCCGCATGTCGGTAAGACACAAATCGTAGTTCGGCCTTTTGAGCTTGGTTATTGCCTCGGCGACGCTGGCGGCCCGATCGGTTTCCAGCCCCATCTTCACCAGAGTCAATTCCATCAGGTCGAGCAAATCGGGTTCGTCGTCGACCAGCAGGATCTTTGGCGTTGGCTTCAATGACATATTCCGGCTTCGATGGTAAGCCTGAAACAAGCGCCGGTATTGTCACCAACTTCGTCAAGACGGGCCTGATTGGCCTCGGCAAGCTCACGCGCGATATAAAGGCCCAAGCCGGTACCTTGGGCTTCAGTGGTAAAGAAGGGCTCAAACAAACGCTCTCTGGCCGCGGCAGGAATGCCTGAGCCGTCATCGCGAATATCCAGTTGCAATTGGTTATCCAGCCGCTGCGCCGAAATCTTCACTGAACCCGCCTGCTTGTGGCTGTGTCGCCACGCATTGCGTGCCAGATTCCAGAGGATCTGGCGCAAGTGGTGGGGATCGAAACAAATAGGGGGCAAATCGTCACGCATGGTTGTGATGACGGCGTTTTTTGGCAAATCTTCAGCCACTTGCCATTCCTTCAGCCAGACAGACAGAAAATCCGGCAGGGCGATGGTTTCCGGGCGCAAGCGATCCCTGCGATTGAGCACGAGAACGTCGCTGACCAGACGATCCAGTCTTCGTACATTACTTTCGATCATGGAAGTCAGTTTTCCCGTGGCTTCGTTGGGGCCAGATTCCTCACGCAATAATTGGGAAGCCTGCTGAATTGCTGTGAGCGGATTACGGATTTCGTGCGCGATATTTGCGGTGAGCTGGCCCAGGGCGGCCAACTTCAGTTGACGGGCAATCTGTTCCCTGCGGTTAAGATCTTCCAGCACGATCACGGTCCCTTCGTTTCTGGGCAAAGGTTGGTAACGCGGGAGGAAACGACGGCCCATGATCGCAAGCGGACGCCCCTGGCTGGCATTGCGGGAGCGACTTGCCTGCCATTGGTCGGCGAGGAGGGGGGCATAGTGAGCCAATGGTTCCCCTGCACCGGGTATTCGCTCAGCACCAATAAGCTGGATCGCAGCGACGTTGGAATAGAAAATCAAGCCGTCACTGTCCACAGCAACAATCCCATCAGGGAGATCGCCAGCAACCAGTGCATGAATGCGCGAAAGCCGGGCCAGTTCCTCGGCCTGGCTGGAGGCCTGCCGTTCGGAGTACAAGGCACGAATGGTGAGCCTGTGCGCCAGCCAGGCAATCGAGAAATAGCCGAGACAAAGCAAACCGGCCTGAAAGAAATGACTATCCCGGGCGAGTTCATGCAATCGCTGGTTTGCCTGCATGACAAGCGTGGCGACGGAAGCGAGGGACGCATAAAACAGAACCAGCCGTCCCTGGCCTACCAATCCTCCAGAAGCAAGGGAGATCAGCAACAGCAGACCCAAGCCACTTGTTACGCCGCCACTGGCTGCCATCAACAGCGTCACAAATACGATATCCGCGCAAATGTGGACCGATAGTTGCAGACGGAAATTGGGGCTGCGAGCGCGAATGGTCAGCACGAACATCGCAGCGGCGCCAAGATACATGAAGGACGCTGCACGGAACAGCCCGGGAGAGTCCTGGCCGACCATGTTGCCCAGCGCGCCGAGGAGAGCCAACAGGCTCAGTACGGCTGCCAGGGTCAAACGGTAAAGGTTGAAGTAATCGAGTGAGCGCCAGTGAGAGGCAAAATAGCCTGGCGAACCCAGACGACTGGAGAGGTTCAGTGCTGGCTCAGCTGCTGGTGTTCCCGGTTGCAAAAGAATTTGCCTTTGGTGAGGATGGCTTCACTGCGTGGCAGGTTGACGCCGCAATGCGCACATTTGACCATGTCTTCCGGAGCACGGGTAGCACTCGAAGAAGGTTTCGCAGTCTGCGAGCGCGCGTAGGATTTGAGGATCGCATAGATCACAAATCCAAGCAAAATGAGAACCAGCAACTTCATGGAATTCCCGAAAAAACCGCAGCCAGCCCAGACTGCTCAATCACGACCGGCCAGATTTTCCCTTTGGGTTTGCCCGTCATCAAGGAATTACACGATCCACTTTTATGCTGACGTCGCTGGTGTTGTTCGCAATCGGTCCGACCTTGCCTTCGAGGTCGCCGCTTTGGGGCATGGCGTTACCCGTCTTGGATACGCGGGCCATGACCATGACCTTGGCAAAACCGGAAAGTCGCATATTGGGAGACATGGCGCTGCTGTCATCAAGGGTGAAAGACGCCGGCAGTTCACTGGCCTTCTTTCGAAGAATGGCGAGGGGCATGGGAGGGCCGCTTTCCGCCCGCGCGTATATGAATACGGTATCGTCAGGTGACACCTTGGCGGCCAGAGCGGGTGACAGGCTGACCTTCCCGCTGATGGCGGCGGTAGCTCCTGCGGGCGCAGCTGCTTCCGCCTGATTGCCCTGCTGGGGCATGATGTTGGGAAGGTCCTGGGGTGGCGTTCTGCCTTCGGCGAGCGCCTGCGCTTCCTGGATGCCTGACTGTAGTGACCGGGTGAATTCCGAATCGGGCGGCGCTTGTTTTACGGCTTTCTGCCAGTAACCTACTGCCAGTTTGTAGTTCTTGCCATCAAAGGCCGCCGTACCGGCAAGAGCCAGGGCTTTAACATTATTGGGGTCGATCTTGAGTGCCTGTTCAACGATTTGCATCGGTTCGCCTTCCAGGCTTTGTCCCTGGGCCATGGCAAGCGCATCGGCATAGTCAGCCAGAAGCTGTGCATCGCCGGGAATCAGCTTGATGGCCTTTTGATAGGCTTCGCTGGCTTCCTTGAATTGGCCCAACACACGGTAGGAGCGTCCCAGCATGGCCCACCCCTGCCCATCATTGGGTTGCTGCTTCAATCTCTCGGCGAG
Source organism: Thiobacillaceae bacterium (assembly GCA_049578545.1). Taxonomy (GTDB): domain Bacteria; phylum Pseudomonadota; class Gammaproteobacteria; order Burkholderiales; family Thiobacillaceae; genus DASQBT01. Next base: position 25,288 of record JBAUMF010000023.1, on the reverse strand, counting down.
CTTCTCAGTCATGGAACGAATTTGATCCAATGACGTGCCGTGGGGCGCCTCGCCACTGGTTTGGGGCGATGCACCCTCATTGACTGCCAATTGAGGTGACACGGCTTGGGGCGTGCCCAGCTTCAGATAAAGGCCGACTGCAGCAAGCGGAATGATGACACTGAGTGCAATAGGCAGCCATTTGGTCCTGCCTTTCGATTCAGGAGGGGCTTCATTCAGCGCGGCGAGTGTATCCTCCAGCACGCGACGCTCTATTTCGTGGCGCCCGGCAATGTGCTGTTCCTTGGTGATGGTGTTGTTTCTCAGATCTGCATCGAGTTCGGCAAGCTGATCACGGTAGATCAGTACATTGGCACGTGCCCGGGTGGTCTGTTCTTCATCTGTGTGGCGTCGGGTAAGTGCGGGCAGCACGAACGCGAGGGCCAGTGCAATCATTACACCGGCCAGGATCAGAAAGCTGGTCATGGTTGTGAGTTATCCTGATTTTCGTTCAAAAGGGAGCGCGATAGCGCCAGATCGGCGCCGTCCTGTTCGGGTTCAACCTGCATCTTCTGCCGGCGCCGCAAGTTGATATACAGCACGGCCAAGCCTACGACAAGAAGCAGAAATGGTCCTACCCAGAGCAGGAATGTGGTGGGCTTGAAGGGCGGTTCGTAAAGCACAAAATCGCCGTAACGCGACACCAGCCATTTGCGGATTTCATCGTCGCTCATGCCGCTTTTCATGTTCTCGCGTATTTCCTTGCGCAGGTCGACCGCGAGTTCCGCGTGGGAATCCGCAAGAGTTTCATTCTGGCAAACCAGACAGCGCAGCTTGCTGGAAAGCTTCATCAAACGCTGTTCCAGAACCGGATCATCGGCCGCGGGCGGTGCTTCTTTGGCAGCAGCAAAGCCGTTCAAGAAGAAAACCGCAAACAGGAGAACAACAATCCGTTTAGCCATTGAGTCTTTTCACCAGTGGAAGGATAGTTGTCTCGAACGCTTCAGGCGTCATCGGGCCAATCTGCTTGTAGCGGATCACACCCTGCTTGTCGATTAAGAAAGTTTCAGGAACGCCATAAACGCCATAGTCGATTCCGGTACGGCCATCGGCATCGGAGAAAACCACGGCATAGGGGTTGCCCGCGCGGTTCAGCGTTTGCATCGCAGCCATGGCCTGATCCTTGTAATCCATGCCGTAGATCGGCACCAGATTTCTTCTCGAGATCTCAACCAGATAGGGATGTTCTTCCTGACAACCCGAACACCAGGATGCCCACACGTTCAGCAGCCAGACCTTGCCGCGCATCTCCGCAGGGGAGAATTGCCTGGATGGGTCTTCAAGCAGGTTCAGGCGGAAATCCGGTGCAGGTTTGTCAATCAGCGGAGAAGGGACTTCATGTGGATCCTTGGTGAGCCCGATCGCGAGGAAAACCAGCAGGCCGACAAAGATCGCCAGCGGAATGACAAACTTTGCCTTCATGCAGCACCTGCAGCTGGTGCAGAGGCCGTCTTGTCCAGGATGGCTTGTCTCTGGGCAAGGCGATAGCGCCGGTCGCTGACTGCCATGAATCCGCCAAATGCCATCAGCAGCCAGCCGGCCCAGATCCAGTCGACAAAGGGTTTGTAGTAGACGCGCACGATCCATGCGTCGCCCACCGGTTCACCCAGCGAAACATAGAGATCACGGGTTAGCCCGCGGCTGATGGAGGCGTCGGTCATGGGCATCTGTTGCGAGAAGTAGGAACGCTTTTCCGGCGTCAGGACAGTGACGGGGCTGCCATTGCGCGTGATCTGCACGGTTGCACGCGCCGCGGTGTAATTGGGTCCGGGCACCTGGCTTACCCCATCGAAACGGAATTCGTAGCCCCCCACATGCGCCGTGTCGCCGGTTTCCATCCGCACATCTTTTTCAACTTCATATCCCTTCACCAGCGTCACGCCGATAATGAAGACTGCCACGCCAAAATGGGCCAGCAGCATGCCATAGTAACTGCGTGACTGTGACAGCGCGCGGCTCCACTGGACTGATCCGCTTGCGGGCTTGATGCGGGTCCAGAGGTTGTAGATGGTCGTCGTAATGATCCAGAATGCCAGGAGCAGGCCGAAGGACACCATCACGGACCAGTTGCCCATGGTAAAGGGCAGTAGCAGGGCTGTGATCAAGCTGACAGCAAATGCCCAGCGCAGCCGGGTTGCGATTTCAGGCAGGCTCGTCGATTTCCAGCGAGCGAGGGGCCCGATGCCCATAAGAAAGAGCGCGGGTGTCATCAGCGGCACGAACACGGCGTCGAAGTAGGGTGGACCGACGGATACCTTGCCCATGCCGAGTGAATCCAGAATGAGCGGGTAGATTGTCCCCAGCAGCACAGCTGCAGCAGCCACGACGAGCAGTACGTTGTTGCCCAACAGCATGGATTCGCGCGAGGCCAGATCGAACCGTCCTCCCAGCCCCACCTTGGGCGCGCGCCACGCGAACAGGGCGAGGGAGCCACCAATGACAATGGCGAGGAAAATCAGGATAAATACGCCACGTTTTGGATCGGTGGCAAAGGCGTGAACCGACGTCAATACGCCGGAACGGACCAGGAAGGTGCCGAGCAATGACAGGGAAAAGGCGAGGATGGCAAGCAATACGGTCCAGTTCTTGAAGCTGCCGCGTTTCTCTGTCACGGCCAGGGAATGAATTAGTGCGGTGCCTGCCAGCCAGGGCATAAAGGACGCATTTTCCACCGGATCCCAGAACCACCAGCCGCCCCAGCCGAGTACATAGTAAGACCAGACGCTACCCATGCAGATGCCGATCGTGAGGAACATCCAGGCCGCTGTCGTCCATGGCCGCGACCAGCGTGCCCAGGCCGCGTCCAGGTTGCCGCCCAGAAGCGCAGCGAGGGCGAACGCAAAGGCAACGGAAAACCCAACATAGCCGGTATAAAGCATGGGGGGATGGAATACCATGCCGGGATCCTGCAACAGCGGATTGAGGTCGCGGCCTTCCTGCGGAACTGGGAAAATCCGGTCAAACGGGTTGGACGTCAGCAGCATGAACAGCAGAAAGCCGGTTGCAACCAGGCCCATTACGCCCAATATCCGGGCAATCATCGGTTTGGGCAAACTGCCGCTGAACATGGATACGGCAAACATCCAGACCGTCAGGATGGTTACCCACAACAGGAGTGAGCCTTCGTGGCCGCCCCATACGCCCGCAATCTTGTATTGAATGGGCAAAAGCGAATTGGAATTGGTGGCGACATAAAGCACCGAGAAATCGTTGGTGGCGAAGGAATACGCCAGACAGATGAACGCGGTTGCCACCAGCACAAACAGTCCGCGCGCAGCCGGGCGTGCCATCTCCATCCAGGAGGCATTGCCCAACGCTGCACCGGCAATGGGTATGATGCCCAGTGCGATCGAAAGCAGCAGGGCAAGAATGAGGGAAAAGTGACCAAGCTCAGGAATCATATTCATTTCTCCCCAGGTGGAACGATTAAGGTTTTGCCGGTGGCAGCTCCGGAGGCCTGGGCTTTCTTCAGGGCTTCCGCTGCTTCCGGCGGCATGTAGTTTTCGTCGTGCTTGGCAAGTACCTCGGTGGCATGAAATACGCCATCGTTATCGAGTGTTCCCTGGGCAACTACCCCTTTCCCCTCCTTGAACAGGTCGGGCAGTATGCCCGTATAGGTGACCGGGACCGATTGTGCGAAGTCGGTAACAATAAATTGCACATTCACCCCGTCGCGCTTAAGGCTGCCTTCCTTGACCAAGCCGCCGATGCGGAAACCCCGACCCACGGGCGCCTCCTTGGTTGCAACCTGGGAGGGAGTGAAGAAGAACACGATGTTACTACGAAAGGCGTTGAGGATCAGCGTGGCAGCGATGCCAACAGCGGCGAGCGCTGCGATTATCAGAACGGCACGTTTATGACGGGGTTTCAAGCTTCGTCCTCCGGAATTTGGTTGGGGGCGGCGGATTTGTCACGCAGCCACAGCATGAGCAGTTCGATGGAGATGCACAGCGCAGTAACGAAATACGAACCCCAGACATACAGCCCGTACCCACCCATGTGAATAAAGTCACCCAGGCTTTTCCAGTTCATGCCGTCGTCTCCATCGCGTGGCTGGTTGGGTGGGCGTCATCATGTCGGCGACTGACGGCATTGGCGGTCCTCCGCATCCCCGCGAAGTGGGGAGCCGGCGGAACGGGCGTGCCTGTGAAACTGCACAGTGGAGCCGGTTCATTATGGCGCTCCCGCTGCATACGTCCCGAGGCGCGACGCTTCCACGCCATCTGCTTACTGCTCATGCCATCGCCTCCATCGCGTGGTTGGATGGGTGGGTGACAACGTGTCGGCGACTGACGGCATTCGCGGTCATGCGCATCCCCGCGAAGCGGGGCCCCTGCCTACTGCTCATGCCGTCGCCTCCTCCATTTGCACTTCGCGCAGCCAGGCAGCCTGCTGTTCACGCTCGCGGATAATGCAGCGCACCCTGACGAGGACGACGGCGATACTGTACATCCATGCCGCGACCATCATGATGAACATGCCCTGCAGCATGATGCTGGCCATTTTGGGCGCGGCGGTCATGCTGACCGATGCACCCTGATGCAACGTGTTCCACCAGCTTACCGAGTAGTAAATGATGGGCACATTTACTGCGCCGACCAGGGCCAACACTGCGCACGCCTTGTCAGCCCTGCGCGTATCCTCAATCGAGGCGTGCAACGCCATGTATCCCAGATACAGAAAGAGCAGGATAAGTTCCGATGTCATGCGCGCATCCCATGCCCACCACGTTCCCCATGTGGGCTTTCCCCACAGCGAGCCGGTCACCAAAGCAACAAGAGTGAACATCGCGCCAGTCGGGGCAAGGGCATTGGCCATCATGGACGACAGCCGGGTGTTGAACACTAGCCCCAAGCCAGCCCAGCCTGCCATCACAAGATAGATGAACATCGACATCCAGGCAGCGGGCACATGGACAAAAATTATGCGGTAGGACTCGCCTTGCTGAAAATCGGTCGGTGCCACGAGCAGGCCGATGTAAAGCCCCCAGATTGCCAGCAGGCCAGCGGCCAGACCAAACCAGGGGGCAAGCTTGCCCGCCAACGGGTAAAAGGTCGCCGGGGAGGAGTACTTGAATACATTCATGCGATTGATTCCCGAATCCTTTGTTCTATTCGACGGCAATCCTGAGCGCGACGGAAATCGCCCAGGGGGTCGTCGCCAAACCCAGCAGCAGCAGCGCGCCAAGGATGGATAACTGGCCACTGATATCCACCCCAGTGGCGCCAGTAGAAATGGCGCTGGCGCCAAAAATCAGCACGGGCACATATAAAGGCAGCACAAGAAGTGTGGCCATTACCCCGCTGCCCCGAATGCCGAGAGTCAGTGCAGCGCCAATCCCGCCAATCAGGCTCAAGAGCGGCGTTCCCAGCAGCAGCGAGAGAATCATCGGTCCGTAGGCTTCGCCTGGCTGGTCGAACTGAAGCGCGATGAGCGGTGATATCAGCACCAAGGGTAAACCGGAAATCAGCCAATGAGCCAGCATCTTTCCGATTATCAGCAGGGCCAGAGGTTCGGGTGACAACAGAATTTGTTCCAGCGTTCCATCGGCAAAGTCGGAGGCGAACAGACGGTTGAGGGCGAGGGTTGATGCCAGCAATGCGGCAACCCAGACGATCCCGGGCGCCATGGTCCGCAGCATTTGCGGTTCCGGTCCCACGCCCAGTGGAAAGAGCGAGGCGACCATGACAAAGAAAAACAGCGTGGCAGCCAGGTCGCCGCGCCTGCGAACGGCAACCAGAAGATCTCTTTTTAGCGCCCATATCAAGGTCGAAGAGAAACCTGCCTTTTCCATCAGGACGGGAGCTGGATATGAAGGGTATTTGCCGAATCAATGCTAATTTCCTGATGGCTGGTCATGACTACGATACCGGATTGGCGTAAATGATAACTCAACAAATTCTGCAACGCTGATACACCTTCTGCATCCAGGGCAGTCAAAGGTTCATCGAGCAGCCACAAGGGACAATTTCTGCTCAAGTGCAGCCTTGCCATATGTACCCTGCGTTTCTGGCCCTGTGACAGATATTTTACAGGAAGATGTTCGCGCCCTTTCAGTCCGACTGAGCCCAATGCGGACAACGCCTCTGGGGCAGCGATGGCCCTCCCAGACATCTGCATGAGGATACTGAGGTTTTCCAGCGGACTAAGATCGTCCTTCAGGGCCGCTGAATGGCCCAGGAAGACAAGTTCGCGCCGATATTCCTCGGCCTGCTTGCGAATGTTCCGACCGCGCCAGAGAATTTCGCCTTGATCCGCGGGACTGAGCCCGCTGATGGTGCGAAGCAAGGTGGATTTTCCGCTGCCATTGCGTCCCCGTATCCAGGCAAGCGTACCCGCTTCCAGCGTAAAGCTTTTACTGCTAAACAGCCTATGTCCTCCGCGTGAGCATTGGAGATCGTGTACTTCAAGCATTCGATGAAATGGCGGAGGTCGGAAGGAATAAAAAAGCCCAGTGGTACGAGGCGGTCAAGACAGGGGGCTGGGTTGCTTCTTTGCCGGTTGAGCTGGTTGTTATGTATTTTTCAAAGTTTACCCGGTTTCAACCGACAAGTAATCCCTTATTCGATAGCCAGAGGTGAAATCGGGCGGCGAGGTGGTTTTGTCCGAATTATCGTTGCAGCATGTTTTGGTGGATTTCACTGCATTGGCTGGAGCGAGCAGAGCGAGCCGGAAAACTGAAAGTGGCTTGCAAGCCAAACCTCGAGGACCTTTTCCCGCAATCATGATTCTCGAAACAATAGGTCAGCAAGAGCGATGCAGTCATCATCTGTACCAACGACGTATCGCTTGCCTAAGTCGTGAAGGAAGCCTTGGCATCGAGCTCGATTGCAAACTGGGCACAGTCTTGAACGCAGAGGTTCATTGAAACGCTTCGTGCCTATGCCTTATTCGAGCAAGGCGCTAACATCGGGTTGTGTTTTCAGACTGAGCATAGCCATGACCAGCCCTTTATTCTTGCCCCTGCAATTACGTGAACTGTCTCTGGGCAACCGCATCATCATCGCGCCCATGTGTCAGTACTCGGCCACAGATGGTAACGTTGGCGACTGGCACCTGATCCACCTGGGCAGCCTGTCGCACAGCGGCGCGGCACTGTTGATCATCGAGGCCACGGCTGTTGCCCCCGAAGGACGCATCACTCCGGGCTGCACTGGCTTGTGGTCTGATGCCAATGAGGCCAGTTTTGCCCGTGTGCTGGACGCCATCCGCCGTTACTCAGCCATGCCTTTGGGAATACAGCTTGCCCATGCGGGGCGCAAGGCTTCCTGTGCACTGCCCTGGCAAGGTGGGCGGCAGCTGGCGCTGACAGCGGGTGGCTGGACGACTCTGGCGCCTTCGCCATTGCCGTTTGCGGATGACGATGCAACACCAACTGCGCTGGATGCAACCGGCCTTGCGCGCATCCGGGAAGCCTTTGCGCAGGCGGCGCGCCGGGCGAACCGGCTGGGTTTCGATGTGCTGGAAGTGCACGCCGCCCATGGCTACCTGCTGCACCAGTTTCTGTCCCCGCTGGCCAATCAGCGCACGGACGAATACGGAGGCAGCCTGGACAGTCGCCTGCGCTTTCCGCTTGAGGTATTTGATGCAGTGCGGGCAGTCTGGCCGGCAAGCAAGCCGCTAGGCGTGCGCGTATCGGCTACCGACTGGGTGCCAGGCGGCTGGGATGGGGATCACACGGTTGAACTGGCGCGCGCCTTGAAGGCGCGAGGATGTGATTATCTTCATGTCTCCAGCGGCGGCTTGTCACCCCTGCAAAAGATTGAGGCGGCGCCTGGTTTCCAGGTTCCGTATGCGCGCCGGGTGAAGTTGGAAACGGGACTGACCACCATTGCGGTCGGCCTCATCACCGAACCGAAGCAGGCCGAGGCCATCATCGCCGATGGTAGCGCCGACCTGGTGGCGCTGGCCCGCGGCATTCTCTACGATCCGCGCTGGCCCTGGCATGCCGCCGCCGAGCTCGGCGCTGAAGTCCATGCCCCGGCACAATACTGGCGCAGCGCCCCGGCTGGAGTAGGTAATTTGTTTATCCCGGAAGTTTCCCAAGGTCGCGTCGTCGTGGCGACAGGCGGGACTGCAAAAGGCTGACCGGGTGGCAGATGTCAGCCAGGATTCCGTTTGGTTTCAAGTGAACATGGATGTGAGAAGTACGTGCTCAGCCTGCCTGGTGGCGGTCGATGCGATAAAGGGCGATGACGAGTCCGATTGTGGCCAGATCAAGGAAGAGCGGGCCGAACAGCCAGAACACCAGCGGGATCGCGAAGAAGAATGCGCGCATGCCAACGGCGACCATATAGCCAGCCTGATTGAGCCGCTTGGCGACGTTCTCGTGTCTAAGCACAGGGTTCTCTTCCTGACCCGCTTGTGGAACGTTGAGCATGAACAATACCTGGTTGGCCAATCGTATCGCCATGGCATAAGCGAAGAACGCAATAACAAAGTCGATCAGCAGGCACATGACCTTGATGATCCACAATTCCTTCAGGTGCGAACCAATGAAATTGATGGCATGCCAGCTGTGCGTGATATTTTCTGCCTGACCGGATAGTGTGAGCGTGCCCATGATGAGCAGCGAGGCCGTTGAGGCCATCATGATGCCGACCATGATGAAGTTGCGCAGGGTCTGCACGGCCATTACCTCATAGCCGGGTTTGGTCATGACATTCCTGACCCAAAGCGAGCGAGCGAGTGCGTTCACTGCGTGGATGGAATAGGTTGGATCGCGCCGTATACGGGCACGCAGGTATCTGTAATACAAACCCACCAAGACGAGACTGACGATGACAGCAATCCCATCGACGCCAAACTCCTGGAACCACGACTGGATGCGCGAAAAGGCAATCATGATTTGCTGCTCTTTGAAACAGAAACGCAGGCAAGAATACCCTGCAGCAGAGCCAGCGGCGTTGGCGGGCATCCGGGCAGTTCCACGTCCACCGGGATGACATTGGAAACCTTTCCGCAGGAAGCATAACTCTCGCCAAACAGTCCACCCGTGCAGGCACATTCACCCATGGCGATGACCCACTTGGGTTCCGGCGTTGCGTCATACGTGCGCTTGAGCGCAGTTTCCAGGTTGCGCGAGACCGGGCCGGTGACCAGTAGGACATCCACATGGCGCGGACTGGCGGCGAATTTAACACCCATACTTTCAATGTTGTAATGCGGCCCGTTGAGGGCATGGATCTCCAGTTCACAACCATTGCAGGAGCCGGCATCCACGTGCCGAATGGCAATGGCCCGGCCGAACACACGTAGAATTTCCTTCTGCAACTCCTGCTTTCGCGCGCGCAGGCTGGCATCCGCTTCCGGTGGGGGTTCGGAGACGATGCCGGTTCTGAGAATCTTCTGCAGGATTAAATGAGTTGCCATATTGCTGTTCTCACAAGTCTGCTCCCGAGTAGCTCAGGTTGAACGATTTGTTGATGAGGGGGAAGTCCGGCACGATATTGCCCAAAATACCCACTTCCAGTAGCGGCCAGTTCTGCCAGGAGGGGTCGTGGGGATGTACACGGTCGAGTTTTCCGTCCGCTCCGATGCGCACGGCGACGATTACTCCACCGCGCCAGCCTTCTACCCAACCCAAACCCTCCGCAACCTGACCGGAATGGGAGACGTCTGCTGACAAGGGCCCGCCCGGTATGCGCCTAACAATTTCGCGCGTCAGGCGCAGGGATTCGAATACTTCAGCGAAACGCACTTCTGCACGGGCAAGAACATCGCCACGGCGATGTGTGGCCATGTTGACTTCCAACTCCGCGTAAGGCACATGAGGAAACTGAACCCGGGCATCCCATGCCTGGGCACTGGCCCGCCCCGCCATGCCGGTCAGCCCCAGTTGTGCGGCCATACTCGGCTTGACAATGCCGGTATTGGCGAAGCGATCCTGTACGCCAGCGTGTTCATCGTAGATTGCCTTGAGCTCGCGCACTTCGGATTCCAGCCGTTCAGCCACTGAAAGCAGTTCAGATCCCTCGGTCAGGTTAACAGCCACGCCACCCGGGATAATTCTGTCGTAGAGATAGCGATGGCCAAAGAGCCGGGCAGAAAGTCTCAGCCAATCCTCCTTCAGTCGCCAGAACTGCATGAAGCCGAACCCCAGCGCGGCGTCATTGCCGAGATAACCGAGATCGCCCAGATGATTGGCAATGCGTTCGATTTCCAGGAACAGCGCGCGCAGCCACTGAGCCCGTTCGGGCACAGTCGTTACCGTAGCGGCTTCCACCGCCATGCAATAGGCCCAGGCAAAAGCAGAGTGCGAATCACCCGAGGCGCGCCCGGCCAGCCTTGCTCCGGTCGGCAAGTCCATGCCTTCGAAACGCTTCTCGATGCCCTTGTGGGTATAGCCAAGACGCTGCTCCAGCTTCAGCACGCGATCGCCGATGATGGAGAATCGGAAATGCCCGGGTTCGATGGTGCCGGCATGGATAGGGCCAACCGGGATTTCATGAACACCGTCCCCTTCCACAGTGATAAAGGGATAGGCGTCAAGTTCGCGCACGGGCTCAGCGGAATGATTCCTGCGCAGCGGATAGGTGCCTTCAGTCCACGCACCATGGCGCAACCATTTGCGATCATCGATGGCGCCGTTTGCCGATATGCCGAGTAAATCACGGACTGCCCGTTGCATGCGGTCGGCCTGGGGAAAGACATGAGCGAGGTCGGGATAGGCAGGCGCATCCGTCGGTAGAGACGCGCTAACCCAGGCCAAGCCGGAACCGGTCAGAAAGCTGACATGGATTGCATAAGCGGCGCTCAAATGGCGATCGTCAGAACCCCATAGCGCAATCAATTGCCCACCCTCCGCTTTTACTGCCTGGGCGAGGGCCGGTAGACGAGGAGCTTCAATTTCGCCGCGCCAGATCGCAGTGCTGCCGGATTGAAGAGAGAAGTCCCAGTCTTCGTCGCCGATCTTCATCTTAGCCCCAGCCTCCCAACAGATGCGCGGCCTGTTTGTACCAGGCTGCCAGATACGGCGGGATGAACAGCCCCATCATCAGCACCAGCGCAAGATGGATGAATACAGGAGCCAGGGCAGGTTGATACGGCAGCCGTGGCAGTTCTGTTTCGCCGAACACCATGGGCTGTACCTTGCCGAAGATGGCAGCGAACGCGACACCCAGAGCGGTAAGCAGAAAAGGCGTTGCCCATGGATGTTCGTGCATGGCGGTAGTAATGATGAGAAACTCGCTGGCGAATACGCCAAAGGGAGGGATACCTAGGATGGCGATGGTGCCAAGCATCAATCCCCAGCCAATGGTCGGATTGGTCTGGATCAGGCCACGTATGCCGTCCATGAGTTGCGTGCCTGCTTTCTGGGTGGCATGACCGACGGTAAAGAAAATGGCGGACTTGGTGAGTGAGTGCATGGTCATGTGCAACAGCCCGGCAAAACTGGCCACCGCTCCGCCCATGCCAAACGCAAAGGTCACCAGCCCCATGTGCTCGATGGAGGAATAGGCAAACATGCGTTTCACGTCGGTCTGGCGTTTGATCAGCAAGGCTGCCAGGACCACCGAGAGCAGACCGAACCCCATCATCAGATTGCCCGCCATGTTGTTGCCGAGGGCACCGTCAACCAGCACCTTGCTGCGCATCACGGCATACAGGGCAACGTTGAGCAGCAGTCCCGAGAGCACCGCCGAAATCGGAGTCGGGCCTTCTGCATGTGCGTCCGGCAACCAGTTATGCAGGGGGGCAAGACCCACCTTGGTGCCGTAACCTACCAGCAGGAAGACAAAGGCCAGTTGCAGCACCGTAGGTTCCAGCCGCGCCTTGACGCCATTGAGATGGGTCCAAAGCAGGGCACCTCCTCCTGCACCCAGTACCTTTTCGGCTGCGAAATACAGCAGGATGGTGCCAAACAGTGCTTGCGCAATTCCCACGCCGCACAGGATGAAGTATTTCCAGGCCGCTTCCAGTGCAGCAGGGGTCCGGTAGAGCGAAACCAACAGCACAGTGGCCAGCGTTGCCCCTTCCATGGAAACCCAGAGTATGCCCATGTTGTTGGTGGTGAGCGCCAGCAGCATGGCACCTATAAAAATCTGATAGCTCGCGTGGTACAGACGCAGCCGGGAAACATTCAGCCGTCCATGTTTCTGCTCGATGCGCATGTACGGGCGCGAAAAAAGCGAGGTGGTGAAAGCTACGAAAGCGGTGAGTGCCACCAGAAAGACATTGAAGGAATCAATGAAGAACCAGCCGTTGCTGACGATCATCGGGCCTTCGGCGACAATGCGAACGGTTAGCCAGGCTGCTGCCAACAGGGTAAGAAAGCTGAACAGCGCATTGATTTCCGGGGCCGAACGCCGGCTCCCCCAGAGTGCCAGGAAGATCCCGCCGGTCAGTGGCAGACCAAGTAGCCAATAGAATTCCATGCCTTAGCGATCTTTCAGTTTTTCCATGTGTTTCAGGTCCAGTGAGTCAAAGGTCTCACGGATCTGGAAGAAGAAGATGCCCAGTACGAACACGCCCACCAGCACATCCAGGGCGACACCCAGCTCAACGACCAGAGGCATGCCGTACGTGGCACTGGTGGCGGCGAAAAACAGGCCGTTCTCCATCGCCAGAAAACCGATCACCTGCGGAATAGCCTTGCTGCGTGTGATCATCATGAGGAAGGCCAGCAGTACACACGCCATCGCGATGCCCAGTGTGGAACGTGTGACAGTGCCAGCGATCTGTGAGATCGGTTGGGCAAGGTTGAAGGCGAATATGACCAGGACGATACCGATCAGCATGGTAGTGGGAATGTTGATCATCGGTTCTACATCCCGGTCGATGTCCAGCTTGCGAACCAGCCGGTAGAAAAACCACGGCATGGCAATCACCTTCAGGATGAGGGTGAGGGCCGCGGAGAAATAAAGGTGAGGTTGATCGGTAGACCAGGCGACGAGGGCGGTTGAAGTCGCGAGAGCGGCACCCTGCCAGGCGAACAGCGTGATCAGACCGACGATACGGCGCTGGGAGAGCATGGCAAAGGAGATCAGCAGCAGCAGTGCGGCCAGCAGATTGATCACCTGGAGGTAATAGGTCAGCGTCATCTCAGGACTCGAGCAGGAAGTGGACGAGCATGCCCAGCACGGCCAGGAGAAAGGCTGTGCCAAGAAATTCCGGCACCCGGAACAGGCGCATCTTGGCACTGATGGTTTCCATGAGGGCGAGGCTGGATCCGCCGATAGCCAACTTGATGAACAGTGCCACACAGGCGAGTGGCAATGCGCCAAAGTCCCCGGCCGGCGCGATACCCCAGGGTATGAACAATGCGATGCCGAGGGCTGAATAGGTGAACAGCTTAAGTGCCACGGACCACTCGATCAGCGCCAAATGGCGCGCCGAATATTCCAGAATCATGGCTTCGTGGATCATGGTGAGTTCAAGATGGGTGGTTGGGTTATCCACCGGAATGCGAGCGTTTTCAGCCAGGGACACCATCCAGAACGCCACGCCGGCAAAGGCGAGACTCGGATAGATGGCAAACTCGCGATGGGCCAGAGTATCGACAATGTGAGGCAACGAGGTGGACTGCGAAATAAGGCTGGCAGTAAAGAACACCATGAGCAATGCGGGCTCGGCCAAGAACGAAACCAGCATTTCGCGCCGTGCACCCAGGGTGCCGAAAGATGTGCCGATATCCATGGCGGCCAGCGCAAGAAACACCCGGGCCAATGCAAATACGCCCACCAGAGCGATGGCATCGGCCGCAGGCGAGAATGGCAGATCGTTGGCGATCATCGGAACAATTCCCGCGGCCAGTGCCATGCACGCGAACACCATATAAGGCGCAAAACTGAACAAGGGTGAGGCGTGGTGGGCTATGACCGCATCCTTATGGAACAGCTTGCGGATAACGTGATAGGGCTGGGTGATGGGCGGCGCAGCCCGACCTTGCAGCCAGGCGCGGCACTGGTTGGTCCAGCCGAGCAGCAAGGGGGCGACCAGGATGGCCAGCAGGGTTTGGGTGAGTTGTAGAAGTATGCCGGCGTTCATCGTGTAAACACCAGCAGGAAAATCAGGGTGATGAAGCTGTATATCAGATACCACTGGACGCGGCCGTGCTGAAGCCGTCCAGCCTGTTCCGACAGCCAGCCGGCCAGACGGGCGATACGCTCGTAGATCACGAACCATATCTTGTCCAGGCTTGCGCCATGATAGTGTGGCTTGCGGTCAAAGGGATCCGGGGTTTCCCTTTCCACCTGCATGAATGACTCGAAGATTTGCCGGATGGGCTGGCCGAATCCTTCCGCGCTGTCCTGCATGCGCGCGGTCTGTTCGGGGTAACCGCAATCCCATGGATCAGACCGGCGCATCCGGCCGTGATAAGCCAGGCGCACGACGAAAAAGATCAGCGCTAGCATGACTGTGATCACGGCGAAAAAGACGAGCGGGGAGTAGCTGGCGCGTTCCGCGTTTAATGGTGCCAGCAGCAGCCAGCTGCCATCGTTGATCAGGGTCTGCCCGGTGAGTTGTCCCACCGCCGGGGAGATCATGTGCACCACCTGCGTTGGCATCAGACCCAGCAGCACGCAACCGGCGGCGAGCCAGAGCATGCCAAGTCGCTGCAACCAGCCTGCCTCGTGCGCATGGGTCAGGGACGCACTGCGCGGTTGTCCCAGGAACACCACGCCGTAGAACTTCACCATGACGTAGGCCGCGAGGGCAGCTGCCAGGGCGACCGAGGCGGCTGCCACGGGGATAACCATATTGAGATAGGACTGGTTCAGGCTTGGCGTAAGCAGAAAGGCCTGCAGCAACAGCCATTCCGAAACGAAACCGTTGAGGGGCGGCAAGCCCGCAATGGCCAGTGCCCCGACCAGGGTCAGCCATGCAGTCCACGGCATGAAGCGGATGAGGCCGCCCAGGCCTCCCATCAAACGCGTTCCCGTGGCGTGCAGGACTGAACCGGTTCCGACGAACAGGAGACCTTTGAAGAAGGAATGATTGATCGCGTGATAGAGCGAAGCGGTCAGGGCGAGGGCAGCAAGCATGCTCTTTCCCTCCGAGGAAAAGATGACCGTCAAGCCGAAACCAGCGAGAATGATGCCAACGTTCTCGATCGATGACCAGGCCAGCAGCCGTTTCATGTCCGACTGCACGGCAGCGAAAATGGCCCCATAGAGAGCAGTGATCAGCCCAAGTGCAAGAGCCAGGGTTCCCCACCAGCCCAGCTGACTGTGGAGCAGGTCGAAGGTGACTCGGAGCAGGCCATAGATCGCAGTCTTGAGCATGATGCCGGACATCAGCGCCGACACCGGCGAGGGCGCTGCAGGATGGGCTTCGGGCAGCCAAACATGGATGGGAACCAGGCCCGCTTTGGCGCCGAAGCCGAACAGCGCCAGCAGGTAGGCAACCGATGCCCAGAGGGGCGTCAAGTGGCCATGACGCATGGCATCGAACGTATAAGCACCGTGCCCGCCCTGCAGAACACCGAAGCATAAAAGCAACGAGACTGCGCCCACATGGGCCATGAGCAGGTAAAGAAAACCGGCACGCCGAATCTCCGGAATCGCATGATCCGTGGTTACCAGGAAATAGGAAGACAGCGCCATCACCTCCCATGCCACCATGAAGGCATAGGCATCGTCCGCCATCAGCACGATGAGCATGCTGGCGAGGAAGAAGTGATATTGGAGACACAACAACCCATGAGGTGCATTCTGATCCTGGTTGAAATAGCCAGCGGCATAAAAGGAAATGCCGGCAGAAGCGAAGCCAAGCAGCAGGGCAAAGACCGCGGTCAGGTTGTCCAGGCGCAGATGGAAAGGCAGGTCGGGCAGGCCAATCGGGAGAACGGCCACCTCGGACTGACTGCCAAGAAAACCGATGGCAGTGAGACCAACCATGATGCCGATCATGGCGCCCAGGGTAAACAGGATTTTGCTGACATTACGCCGGCGCCGGGAGGGCATCAAACCCATGACACCGATCAGCAACCACGCCAGGGCGGAGATAAGCAGAGTGTCGATGGATAATAGAGAAGGCATGGATTACGAAACTTTCTTTTCATTTTAACAGCTGCCCAACCGCTCAATGAAGCGAAACCCCACTCCATTCAAATCAAGTGGATAAGCGAACAGGTGAGGGAGGTCTGTTCAACCCTGAACTGAACAGGACAACCGGGCCGATTTGGCTGGGGCGTGTTAACAGGCCCTAGGCCAGCACTTGGTTAAGTTGCTCGATGGCTTCCCGGTCTGTGGCAAAGATATGGGACGATCCGATTCTTTCCGTCAACCCTGTGCGATCCAGTACATCCTGAACCTGTTTCTTGAAGCCGCTGAAAATGAGCGTAATACCGCTATCCCTGAAGCGTGTGACCAGATTGGCAAGCATTTCCACGCCTGAAGCGTCGAGATCATTTATTCCGTTGCATTTGACCAGAACATGGCTGATTTCAGGATTTTCCCGTTCCAGTTTCAGCAGGGCATCCTCAAAATAGGAGACGTTAACGAAACGTAGGGCACCATCAAATCGAAGGGCACCGACCTTGGGATGAAGCGGCGGCAGGTTGTGACGTTCCGCATCACGTAAGGTGGCGTCGTGGGATATGCCCAGAATCGCAATGTGGGGCCGCATCATGCGGTATAAAAGGAGCGCGAGCGACAGAAGAATGCCGGTGAGGATGCCGTTCTGTATGTTCGGGGCAAAGGCCAATGTGGCAACAAATGTCACAATCGACGCAACGCCATCGTCCCTGTTTGCATGCCAGGCTTTGGAAAAGTTCTTGAAGTTCACCAGGCCCAGCACCGCCACCATGATGATTGCTGCCAGCACCGGCTTGGGCAGGTGAAAAAGCAGAGGGGTAAAAAACAGCAGAGTCAGCAGCACGGAGATTGCGGAAACCACGGAGGCGAATCCGGTACGGGCATTCAATGACAGGTTAAGGGCAGAGCGGGAGAAGGAGCCACTGACTGGCATGGAGTGGCTGAATGCGGCCGCCACTTTGGCCAAGCCCTGGCCGATCAGTTCCTTGTTCTGATCCCACGGTTGCCGTGTCTTGATCGCGATGACCTTCGAACTCGACATTGCTTCCATGAAACTGATCAAGGCGATGACAAAGCCTGCGGGAAGCAGGGCCATGGACGCGTGCCAGTCCATCGGCGGCAGGCTCAAGCTCGGAAGCCCCTGTGGGATGTCGCCCACCACCCGGCCGCCTATGTTCGCAAATCCGATTTCGTAACTCACCCAGGTCAGCACGGCAACGGTAATCAGGACGCCCGGCAGCCTTGGGGTAAACTTCTTGAAGACCAGTAGCATGACAATGGCAATGACGCCGAACCCCAATGAGATCTCATGCATGGTAGCGGCGCTGCTTAGCACCCCCCAGATGTCGAGCAGAAAGTGGCTGGTTTGTTTAGCCGGAATACCCAACAGGGTAGGCAGCTGCGACAGGCCGATGATCAGGGCAGCCGCATTGATGAAGCCCATGAGAACCGGGTGCGAAAGGAAGTTCAGCAACACGCCCATGCGAAAGACACCAAAGGCGATCTGAAACAGGCCCGACAACAATGCCAGGAGGATGACGTAGGAATAGAACAACTCTGTGCCATGTCCCGCCAGTGGCGCTACGCTGGCGGCAGTGAGTAGTGATGTCATGGCCACCGGGCCGGTGGAAAGCTGCCGCGACGAACCCAGCAGCGCGCCAATGATTGTAGGAATCAGAGAAGCGTACAGGCCATAGTAAGCCGGAACGCCCGCCAATTGCGCATAAGCCAGGCTTTGGGGAATGGCAACAAGGGAAACCGTGATGCCTGCAATCAGGTCATCCTTGAGGGCTCCCCTGTTGATCGAAAAGCGCTGGAAGAATTTTGTGAAATTCCTAAGTGACGCGTTATTGGAATTATCAGAAGGCATTAGCACGTCAGTGGAAGTTGGTGTTGGTGGTAGAGGAACATTGCGCTATCGCCGCACGGGTTTTCGCTGGAATGCCAATTTTGATGTGATCTTCATTCGGGCAATTGCTTCATGGGCGCTGCATTGTTCTTCTCGGGTAGTGGTGACTGGCGTTCCAGCCCATTCATAAATACCCCACGATTGCTGGCATTGGCAAACGCCGTTACATCCCTAAGCCATTTCAATGTCTGTAAAAGCACGTTGCTGAAACTCCAGATATGAATTGGGCAAGCCGGTCAGGTGTAAGCACGCATCACGCCATGTTAATGATTGGTTATTTTATAACATAACTTCTGTTTTTTCTGTCGCGACAGCGTGCGCGGACGGAAGACCCGTACCTATTTTTCGCTTGCCAGCCGCAGCATAATACGGTCGAGCTTGTCCTCAACCTCGCCGATATAGGCCGAAAGGCTGCGGCCGGCTTCTTCAATTGAGTTGCGCAACGTTTGCTCCATTACTTCGACCCGCTCACTTAGACGGGTGAGGGCTTGCTCCTCCGTGTCGCGCAATTGAGCAAACTCACGGTCGAGCTGGCTCCGCAGTTCACTCAGGCGAGAAGCCTCTGCATTTTCCGCCAGCTGCTGCTGGGCATGGAGTTCCCTTGCATAGCGGCGCGCATCCACCAGCATGGCGGTACGCAGGATCAGGACGTAAACGGTAAAGAGCGCCACGAATACCAGCGCGCTGCCGAGCAGAACCAGACCCATTGGCGCTTGAACACTAAAAGCCACGAAGGATAACGCTGTTGGGGTGCTCAATGCGCCCCAGTTGGCCAGGCTAAACACGCCCAAAAAGATCAGCCCCATAACAATGAGTGGGGTCAGAATTTTCATTTCAATTCTCCATCTGTTCATTCATTGAGCGTTGCAGTGCACATTGGCACGGTAAAGGATTGCCTGGCGGCAGGCTCACCGCTCATTTGTTGCATCACGCAACCTGGTCCTGAACGGCGGCAAAGCAAACCCAAACTTTCAGGCTTCGTTCACGATCTGCCGCTGCACCGGCCTTCGAGCCGGCTCAGGCTGTCCAGAAAAAGATGGCCTCGGCTGCGCGCGATCTGCAGCAAAGAGCTGTCAGGACAATGTCGGCACCGAGCGCATCACTTGAAGCGTGCGATCGCGTCCTTGACCGCCATGCTGATGGATTCCCAGGCCAGATCCACGCCGGTTCGCAAGTCTTCCCATGCGCTCTCGCTGGCATGGGCGAGCTCATCCAGCTTGTGCCGGGCTGCGTCGCGCTGCACCTTGAGTTTTTCTACCTGCTCCTGGTATTTGAGTTTGGCATCCGCCTGGGCTGAATCAGCCTTGGCGGCCAGCTTGTCGATCTCGGAATTCCACTCGTCCAGCTTGGCCTGCATTTTCTGCACATAAGCGTCTCTTTTGCTCATTTCAGTCTCCATTGTTATAAAGAAGAACCAGTCTAACTGGATTTTCGCCTGCCGCTAAACGATGCGCCTCAGTAGCTCCCAAACGGGGAGGGCAGTGAATCCGCCAATCACGCCGGCAAGATAGCTTGGCATTACAAAATTAAACAGGGCAAACCATAGTCGGCCAGTCAGGAAACTGACTGCAAGCATGGCGACAAGGACAATGAGTAATCGATGCCACAATTTCATTTGAACCTCCTTGTGGAAGATTTGGTGGCCTAACAGCAGGCTTAGCCAGTAAGTACGCCGTGGGTCTTGGTGATATCGCCTGTAGCAGTTCGGCGAAATTTCATGGTAAACACGGCCTTATTTTAGTTGAAAGTCAGGAGGCGCATATTCCGGCACTATCGTTCGCAGGTCCCGGTTCAGTCCCAGAACGGGGATTGTTGCGAGCAAGCTGGCATTGCCTTAACGTCGTCCAGGATTTCTTTGGCTTGCGCGTCTGAGCAGGGATGAACGCCAGTGCGGGCTTGAGGTGGTCGCTGGCAACGATCGACTTGCCCTCCGGCTGGGGTCGCACTGCGGAATTGTTCGAGGCGCTTAACTCGACACGGTCATTATCTTTGGCTTTAAGGATGCGCGGTTTTGGAGAAGCTTCTGATTGCAATAGGCGGGTGTAGCTGAAGAGCAGGATAGCTGAGATGTACGAAGTATATCGCTTGGTAGGGTCGCGAGCACCGTAAGGTGCGGGAGGCGGAGGTGGGCGTGGAATCCGCAGAGGGCATGCGAAGCATGATCTTGGTCACACCAACGTCACAACTGAGTGCGACAAATGAGCAATACTGCAAAAGAGGCGATACGGCTCTGTGTGATCGGTTCTTCAAGAATTGACTGGTCGGGGTGAGAGGATTCGAACCTCCGGCCTCTACGTCCCGAACGTAGCGCTCTACCAGGCTAAGCTACACCCCGCTGATGGCGATCAGAAGCTGCGTCTGACCGCAAAGTCCGCCAATTCTAACAGAGCGTCCTTGTGTTTTGAATCGGGAATGCAGCCAAGCGCATGCGTGGCGATGTCGATTTCACGTTGAGCCTGTGTGCGGGTATAGTCCAGGGCGCCGGTGCTGCGAATCGCCGCCAGTACGGTCTGGAATTCGGTCAGGCCACCTTCCTTGATGGCTTTGCGAATGGCGCTGGCCTGGTCGGGTGTGCCATGCCTCATGGCATGCAGCAACGGCAGTGTCGGCTTGCCTTCGGCCAGGTCATCGCCGATATTCTTTCCGGTTTCGAGAAAATCACCGGAGTAATCGAGGACGTCGTCAATCAGCTGAAACGCGGTGCCCAGGTGCATGCCGTAGTCTGCCAGTGCCTTTTCCTGTTCCTGGCTGGCATTGCTAATGACAGCCCCAAGCGACGCGCCGGCCTCGAACAGCTTGGCCGTCTTGTAGCGGATCACCTGCAGGTAGTTCTGTTCTTCGATGTCGGGATCATGGCAATTCAGCAGTTGCAGTACTTCGCCTTCGGCGATGACGTTGGTTGCATCGGACAGAATCTGCATGACGCGCATACTGTCGACTGACACCATCATCTGGAAAGCGCGGGAGTAGAGGAAGTCGCCCACCAGGACGGAAGCCGCGTTGCCGAACAGGGCGTTGGCGGTTTCCTTGCCCCGGCGCAGCTCGGATTCGTCGACCACATCGTCGTGGAGCAGGGTGGCGGTATGGATGAACTCGACCACGGCGGCCAGTTCATGGTGGGCCCGGCCCTGATAGCCGAAACAGCCGGCGGACAACAGAACCAGCACCGGGCGCAGGCGTTTTCCGCCGCTATTGATGATGTATTCGGAGACCTGCCGAATCAATGCCACTTCGGAATGGAGCCGGGCCCGGACAACGCGGTCAACGGCTTGAATGTCATCGGCCAGGAAGGCCTGCAGGGTTTGTATGGACACAATGAAATATGCGCGTTTTTCCAGGCAAGAATCTTAACAGATGGCCAGACATAATTGAGGGGGTGGGCATGGGATTGACCTGTTGCCTGGTTTTAACTAAAATTTGCGGTTTTCCGACAGACGGATTGGAGACCCCAGATGTATGCGGTCATTAAAACCGGCGGCAAGCAATACCGCGTGACCTCCGGCGACAAACTCAGGATTGAAATGCTGCCTGCCGATGTGGGCAGCGAAGTGACGTTTGATCAGGTTCTGATGGTTGGCGGCGATGGCGAAATGAAGTTGGGCGCTCCCTTGTTGTCGGGCGCTAGCGTCAAGGCTACCGTTCTTGCCCAGGGTCGCAGTGACAAGATTCGCATTTTCAAAATGCGGCGTCGCAAGCACTATCGCAAGAGCCAGGGCCACCGTCAGCACTACACTGAAGTGCAGATTTCCAATATTTCTGTTTAATTTGGGCTCTGCCCAGGCAGGAGATAAAGCATGGCACACAAGAAAGCAGGCGGTAGTTCACGCAACGGCCGCGACTCGGAATCCAAACGCCTGGGCGTAAAGCGCTACGGCGGTCAGGAAGTTCTGGCAGGCAATATTCTGGTCCGTCAGCGTGGTACCCAGTACCATCCTGGCGACAACGTCGGCATGGGCAAGGACCACACCCTGTTTGCCAAAGTGGATGGCATGGTGAAATACGAAGTCAAGGGTGCGTTGAAGCGGCGCATTGTCAAGGTGGAGCCAGTAGCTGCGTAAACACCCACCTGCCCCGTTCAAAAGCCCTGGCCGATCCGGACAGGGCTTTTTTGTTTTTGGGGGGTGCTACTACGCACCTGACCCATGAGCTTTCCAATCGATGCGTTGTGCATCACGAGGAACGGATGGCTGGATCCATTTTTCTTTTCGGGCCCACATGTGACTCGCCATGAAACATGGCGGCATTATGGTAATTATTGATTATAGTGATCATGTAGATATTCATATTTGTAGCCGGAGACCATAATGCTTGCCAATACGGACGCCATCTCAATCCCCGTTAGTTTCACTACCTTGGAGGGAACGCCCGGAGAGGTGCGCAAGGAGCTTACGCATTCCAGGGCAGAACGGGTTATTGCTCTAGCATTTGCTCACGAAAACGAGCAAGTTGCCGACGCAATGGCGAGCGCGCTGACTGGCTTGGGTGCCCTGATCTCCGAGCTTAGTGCTGAACGCCAGCAAGAGTCCCTTCGTAATGTGATTGGCGCGCTGGCTCCCTCCGTACCCCTGCCGACCCATATGCTGACGGAGGCCCGGATGGCTGCTCACGCCCGCAGGGCCGTCCTGAACAGTGCAGAATGGCTAACGGCCGCGCAGATCGCGGAGCAGGCCGGGTTTAGCGCGTCCAATCCGAGTGCCCAACCGAACAGATGGAAGAAGGACGGGATGATCTTTGCCATTCATCATCAGAACACGGATTATTTCCCGGCCTATGGCTTGGACCCAACTACGTTTCGGCCAATCAAGGCAATGGCCGAGGTGCTGAGCGTATTCAAGGATTCGAAGGACGCTTGGGGCCTGGCCTACTGGTTCTCCTCGGTAAACAGCTTGCTTGGGGGTGATCGACCCCAGGATCTGCTTCGAACAGCACCCGATGATGTAATCGCTGCCGCGAAGGATGAGCCGGCCGGCGTGACACATGGCTAAACGGCCGGGAAGCTCGCGCTGCACCGCCAAAATTCCATCCCCGCCGGCCACCTTGCATGTCTCGCGGATAGATTGGCCCAAAGGACAAGCCATCCACCGCATCCATAAGATGATCCATGCCGCAGACGCCTTTAATCCGGGCATCAAGGGCAACGCCCGCTTCAGCCCAATCAAGGACCGGTCAGTCAAGCCTGCAATACCCATCCGGACTTTATATGGCGGACAGACGTTTGACTGTGCTGTAATGGAAACGGCGTTTCATGAGGTTCCGTTTGCCCCAGGCTTCATGAGCTATGACAAGCACAAGTTGGCGGACCTGGTCCATTCTGTGCTGATAGCGTCAACCGAGCTCGTGCTTGCGGATCTGAGCAATGTGGCGTTGAGAAAACTGGGAATTCCCCGAAATCAGTTGATCGACACCGAAAAAGCCTGCTATCCAAAGACACGGAACTAGGCGGAGGAGTTTTTTGCCCAGGCACCTGATGTCCACGGGCTTTGTTGGAAATCGCGGCAGGATGATCAATTCCAGGCCGTCGTGTTGTTTGGAGACCGGATCGTTGTTGGGGCTTTGTCACAACAAGGCAATTCTCCTTCGCTGGTCAACGATGTAAACGCCTATGCGGAAGTGCTCGATCTCGCCACCTTGATTGGAGTGAACATCGTAAGCCCCATGCCGTAAGGCCAGACTCGTGGAGCGCTTGGCGCGTGCCTGAATACTGGCTCTTATACCAGCAGTTGCCGACTTGGGCCAATTGCGTAGTACCACCCTTTAGAGGATTGTTGTCCATGAAGTTTATTGATGAAGCTACCATCAGCGTGGTGGCCGGCAAGGGCGGCGACGGCTCGGCCAGTTTCCGCAGGGAAAAATTCATTCCCAAGGGCGGCCCTGACGGCGGCGACGGCGGTAACGGCGGCAGCATCTATGCCGTGGCGGATCGCAACCTCAATACCCTGATCGAGTTCAGGTACACCCGCATCTTCAAAGCCCAGCGCGGCGAGAATGGGCGCGGGGCGCAACGCTACGGCAAGGGCGGGGAAGACACCGTTATCCGGGTGCCGGTGGGAACCGCCATTAGCGATGCCGAAAGCGGCGAACCTGTCGCCGACCTCGACCGTGATGGTGCCCGTGCCACATTGGCACGTGGTGGCAAGGGCGGTCTCGGCAACGTGCATTTCAAATCGAGCATCAATCGGGCACCGCGCCAGCATACCTTGGGCGAGCCGGGTGAAGAGCGCCAGCTGCATCTGGAATTGAAGGTACTGGCAGATGTGGGGCTGCTGGGCATGCCCAACGCCGGCAAGTCCACGTTTATTCGTGCGGTATCGGCCGCGCGCCCCAAGGTTGCCGATTATCCCTTTACCACCCTGCACCCAAATCTGGGCGTGGTGCGCGTTGGCCCCGACAAGAGTTTCGTCATTGCCGATATCCCCGGCCTGATCGAAGGCGCGGCGGAAGGCGCAGGCCTTGGCCACCAGTTCCTGCGCCACCTGCAACGAACCCGCCTGTTGTTGCACCTGGTGGATATTTCCCCGATCTGGGATGGTGCTGACCCGGTCGCAGACGCGCGCGCGGTTGTCGCAGAACTGCGCAAATACGACGAAGCGCTTTACCAGAAGCCACGCTGGCTGGTGCTGAACAAAGTCGACATGCTGGAAGAAGACAGGCGTGAAAAGACGGTTGCCGACTTTCTAACGAATTATGGTTGGGACGGACGGGTGTTTGTCATCTCGGCTTTAACCCGCGAGGGCTGTGACAGACTCACTTATGCGATACAGGATTATCTGGAAAGCGCGGCAAGGTCGGATACGGTCAGCAATGAGTCGACTGACATCATTGCCGACGACGAAGAACAGGTTTAGTCCGCGCCCGATCAATTGGTCAGGCGACGCCTGCCCTCGGTTTCAGCATCCGGCACACCACACCGCCGACCAGAATGTGCGTGCGCCCGCCAGTTTTTTCGACCATCGCAAGCGCGCTGTCAAGCGTCTCGGGATCGCCGTATTCGATGCAGAGAATCCACAGCCATTCCTTGAAGGCGAGGGGCCTAAGGGGCGGCAGCAGGTTGGCCATGATGCGTTTTCGATTAGGGAAACCGTGACTTATTCGATAAGCCTGTCTGTGGGCAATTCGGCCTTTGGCCGCGAGGCCAAAGGCCGTAGCGGGTGCCAATCCACTTCGAAAGAAATCATAAACCTAGTGGATTGCTTCGTCGTTGCACTCCTCGCAAAGACGAATTAATCAGCGTCTCCTATAGATCCGGCACGTAAATAATATGAACTATTTCAGTCTGATTGAGTCTGCATTTGCATGGACAAACAAGACGCGAGGAAACTGGAACCGGCGGCGCAATACGAATTGCGCAAGCAGGTCATAC
>JBAUMF010000022.1:0-68085 GCA_049578545.1 Thiobacillaceae bacterium | reverse complement strand
GCGCAGGACCAGGCTCGGCGGCTGGGGCCGGGGCTGGAGCAGCTTCAGCCGGCGCAGGGCCAGGCTCGGCGGCTGGGGCCGGGGCTGGAGCAGCTTCAGCTGGTGCAGGGCCAGGCTCGGCGGCTGGGGCCGGGGCTGGAGCAACTTCAGCGGCTGCAGGGCTAGTTGGGGAGGGACTGGCTTCGGCAGCCGGGGCGGGGCCTGGCGAAGCTGCCGCTGTGGGGGGGATTGAGTTGGGGAACATCTTCATCCAGGCTGAAGGATCAAACATACCCGGGGCTGGCAGCTGCGAGGAAATTGCCGGTTGAGGCGCTGGAGCAGCGGGGAAGAATGGCATGTATGCGGCTTGCGCCGGTGTTGCAGGAATGCCGTATGCCGGAACGCCATAGGCTGGTATGGGAGCCTGCTGATTCATGGGCATCGCGGTCAACGGGTTCATCATGGTTGCCGGATTCATATAGCCCATTGGAGCGGACATCATCGGCGCCATCATGTTCATCGGTGCCATCATGGTGGCCGGATTCATATAGCCCATTGGAGCGGACATCATCGGTGCCATCATGTTCATCGGTGCCGTCATGGCGGCCGGATTCATATAGCCCATTGGAGCGGACATCATCGGCGCCATCATGTTCATCGGAGCCATCATGGTCTCCGGATTCATATAGCCCATTGGAGCGGACATCATCGGTACCATCATGTTCATCGGAGCCATCATGGTCTCCGGATTCATATAGCCCATTGGAGCGGACATCATCGGTGCCATCATGTTCATCGGAGCCATCATGGCGGCCGGATTCATATAGGCCATTGGATTCATCATCGATTCATAACCATTTTCAGCCTGGGCCGAACTGCTTGCCAGGACGATAGTGATAATGGGTAGGGCATGGACTTTCATGAGTTCTCCTAGGTGGTTGGTTGTTTCCTGCATTGCCGGTTTCCGCACGTGTCTCGGGTGCCCGACGTATAGCGCAATCGACAGAGCTTGCGCGGTGCAGGCCGCTGGCAACAAGCAAATTCTGTCTTAATCCGTATTAAATCTTCCGTACTCACGACTTTGTACAAGTGGCTGGCTGGACGCGGCCACGGATGCACCTCCTGGTGTGCTCCCAACGTCTGATGATACTACCTTTACGACCGCCAGCATGGTTGCGGTGCGTTGGCTGTGGCGGCAATCTTGTCCGCATCTCCGGCCCACCGTATTCGACTTCGGCAGGGTAGTGGCGGGCGACAATGGTGACTATATTTACACAAATGTCATCTTTTATTGATAGGGGACCAGCATGAAAGCAATTCTAGCTACCGTCGCCATGTTCTTCATGATGCTAACTTCGCCATCTGTCTCCCTGGCCGCTGACGGACCAACATACAAAGTAGTGATTCAGGTCAGCGACAATGACCCGGCCAAATGGAATCTCGCGCTCAACAATGCCAGGAATATCCATGAGGACCTAGGCAAGAGCAACGTGCAAATTGAAATCGTCGCCTATGGGCCGGGTATCAATATGCTTAAATTCGATTCTGAAGTGGGGAATCGGCTCACCGACGCGGCAAACGACGGCGTGCTCATGGCGGCCTGCGCGAACACCATGAAAGCCCAGAAGCTCAAGCCGGATGACATGCACCCTGCAGCCACAATTGTGCCCGCGGGCGTGATCGAGATAATCCAGCGGGAACGTGAAGGCTACGCTTACATACGGCCTTGACACTCTGATTGAAGCGGATGGTCGGCTAGCCTGAAAACAGCCACAGGACTCGCCTTATGGCAGACGGATGAGCATGGTCAGGGGCGCCCAGGGTTTTGTCCACTCAGGCTGAGTTGCCGCTTCCCGGGCCAGTTTTCGCGAATGTCTCTTACGTCGCACGGGGCAGCAGGCCCACATGCCTGAGATTCTGTTGACTCGTCAGGGACTGCATTTGGCGCGATGCACGCGCCGACACCTGGTCGAAGTTCGCACAAATTCAGCCGTCATCGCTCAACCGTTTCCTGCGCCGGTCAACCAGACCCTCAATTCGCATACCGTGACAGGCTGCTTCGACTCGAAAAGATCCATCCCTCCCGGCCCTCGCTACGAAGAGCCAGCCAGATCGGTTCCGCCCTGGCCATAGTGCCTGAAGCGCCGCAGGACCTCGTCCATTTCCGCATCGCCAAGCAGCACCGGCTCGCCCATCACCTTCGCCCGCCAGTATTGCGCGCACAGTTCCTCCACCTCCACCGCCAGTGCCAGTGCGGCATCTAGGCTGGCACCCACCGCAACCAGGCCGTGGTTGGCCATGAGGCAGGCGCGACGCTGTTGCAGCGCGGCCAACACCGAATCAGACAAGGCTTGGGTGCCGAAGGTGGCATAGTCCGCACAGCGAATGTCCCTGCCGCCGGCAGCGGCCACCATGTAGTGGAAGGGCGGAATGCTGAGGCGCAGGCACGACAGGCTGACCGCGTGCGGCGAATGGGCGTGCACAACTGCATTGGTCTCGGGCCGCGTGCGGTAGATATCGCGGTGGATGCGCCACTCGCTGGAGGGCTTGAGTTTGCCGCTGGCTTGCCCTTCGATGTCCACGGCTACCATCTGAGCGGGTGCCAGCGTGTCGTTGGGCAGGCCGCTGGGGGTAATTAGAAAGCCATCGGGCAACCGGACGCTGACGTTGCCGGAAGCACCTTTGTTGAGACCCTGCCTGACCGTCTCCCGGGCTGTCTCGGCCAAGGCTGCTTTCAGTTTGGCCTTGTTCATGGTGCTCGCCTCATTTGGTCCGGTGGGCGCTGGCCCCGGCTTCAGGATAGCACTGCGACAGACCTGCGTGCGTGGCCGTGCACACACCCCGCTCGGTGATCAGCCCGGTGATGAGCCGCGTGGGCGTGACATCGAAGGCAGGGTTGGCCGCTTCGCTGTGAGCCGGAGTGAGTCGCACGCTGATCACGCCGTCATCTTCGGCCTGCCCCTGGATATGTGTGACCTCGGAGGCAGCGCGTTGTTCGATGGGAATGCCGGAGCCGTCCGCGAGCCGCCGGTCGATGGTCGGGCCAGGCACCGCCACGTAGAACGGCACCCCGTTGTCTTTTGCGGCAAGTGCCTTGAGATAGGTGCCGATCTTGTTGGCCACGTCCCCGTTGGCCGCCACGCGATCCGCGCCGACAATGACGAGGTCCACCTGTCCGTGCTGCATGAGGTGGCCCGCCGCGTTGTCGGCAACGACCGTGTGCGGCACGCCGTGCTGCGCCAGTTCCCAGGCGGTAAGCGCCGCCCCCTGGTTGCGCGGTCGGGTCTCGCTGACCCACACATGCACCGGAATGCCGGCATCGAAGGCCGCATAGACCGGTGCCAGCGCGGTGCCCCAGTCCACTGTGGCCAGCCACCCGGCATTGCAGTGGGTCATGACGTTTACTCTGCCCGGACGTTGCTCGTATCGCCACCTGATGTGTTCCAGGCCATGGCGGCCGATGGACTGGTTGAGCATCACGTCCTCGTCGCACAGCGCGGCTGCCTCGGCCCAGGCTGCGTCCCGGCGTTGCGATG
The DNA here is from genome assembly GCA_049578545.1 of Thiobacillaceae bacterium. GTDB lineage: Bacteria > Pseudomonadota > Gammaproteobacteria > Burkholderiales > Thiobacillaceae > DASQBT01. The sequence continues at coordinate 64,570 of JBAUMF010000022.1, read as the reverse complement.
CAGAAAGTGGTGCGAGGAAATTCTGCATGCGCTCCAGCGCCCAGCGCAAATTCACCGCCGTAGGCCGGGTCGCCATGAGCCGCTCGCAGGCCAATGCCAGATGGTTCTCGGAAGCGTCATCAAGTAAAGCCAGGGCAACGCCATAAGCCGCGGTCGCGCCTATCAGGGGCGCGCCCCGCACCCGCATGACGGAGATCGCTTCCGCCACGTCTTCCAGATTGTGCAGCGTGCGGAATTCCAGTCGATGCGGCAGCACGGTCTGATCGATGATCTCGACGCTGTTGTACCCGGGTAGCGGGCGGATGGTGCGGGTGGGCGTACCGTTGATGTTCATGCGAGATCCGGTGATGCGAATTGCGGTTAAGTTTCGTTTCTCTCGGTGTTGCCCGGCATGAATCTGTGCATGTCTAAACAGAATTGATGATCAGAAAGGAATGTACTTGAACTTCAGCCAATTTGCCACGGCGTAGCCGCGCTTCCCTCGTAACCCCTCGCAATGGCAGGAAAACGCTTCAAAGTCTACCTAATCCCATGATCCGGAAATATGTATGAATGGAACATCGTGATCTATAAATAAGCATTCCAATCACTTCGGTCTTGCAACCAGAAGGAGTCAGCAATGGAAGCCACGAAGAACGGACGTACCGTCCACGATTTCAATTTCACCAACTACGTTGGCACAGACCCGTTGCCGCGCGACCAGACGCAAAGTCTGCGCCTGCACGAACCAACACAGATGCTGACCTACATCGACCCGATCACCGGTCGTGGGATTGACGACCTGAGTGGACACCCCTATATCGTCGACGGCAATGTCACGATGTATTTCGAATCCGAGAGGACTCGCCAGGAATACCTGGATACACCGATAGACCATCCCTTCCATCTGGTCGACAACTCGACGGATGAGGGCTACGACGAGGGCTGAAAGGGAAGAGCGCGCAAATTTTGGTGGCTGTTTTCACGCCGCCATAATAAGAGCTACGCCTTCAAATCCTCCAGCAGGCTGGACAGATCATCGGCGTGCTCTTCTTCCATGGCCAGGATGCCTTCAAGCATGCGCCGCGTGGTGACGTCCTTGTCGCCGATGTAACGGATCATGTCGCCATAACTGTCGATCGCGATGCGTTCGGCGATGAGGTCTTCCCTGATCATGTCGACCAGATTCTCGCCTTCGACATATTCCGCATGAGACCGCGTGGCGAGTCCCTCCGGACTGAAGTTGGGTTCGCCCTTGAGCTGAACGATGCGGGTCGCAATCTGGTCCGCATGCATCTGTTCCTCGTTGGCGTGCTGCAGAAACTCCTGCGCCACCGCATCCGCGTTGATGCCGCCGGCCATGAAATAGTGACGCTTGTAGCGCAGAATGCAGATCAGTTCGGTGGCCAACGCTTCATTCAACAGCTTGATGACCGTTCCCCGGTCAGCCTGGTAGCCGGCTGTGACCGCCCCCTGCTCGATGTGCTTGCGGGCGCGGGCGCGAAGCGTCTTGATATCGGTGAGAAATGTGTGCGTCTCTTTTTTGGTGGTCTTGGCCATGTGTCTTCATCCTTAAGAAAAGTGACATTGATCTATTTTACTGCGAGCCAGTCCAAACCCGGGTCCATTAACACGAGAAAAACAAATCACGCATAAGGGCACCAGCGTAACCGATGGCGTAAATGCCTGCGGTAGTTCCGGGTCATTGACGGGCAATATCCAGCGCAGGGCTATCCAGTTCCGTGGATGTGCTCATCCTCCCCGGCTGCCACGCCCTCAATTCCCAGACCAAGCATGGCTAACGCACGCATGATGGATGAGGATTTTCGCGGGCGCGGAAAACTGACCGGACAAGCCAGCGCTGACTGAAGGCTTTGTTCTCGCGTCCGCCGCTTGCAGTTGCTGTAAAGATTCAGTGACATGATCTTCTCCTTTGTAGCCCATCCCCTCTTGAAGAGGGAATGGACCGTTGCCTATGCTGCCTTGCAGAAGTGGCCGATCTGGCGCAGCTTCTACAGACAGCTGAATAGTCCTGCGAAAGCCCTCCGGGTCAAGCTCGCGATCACGCCAGATCGAAGCGATCTAGGCCCATCACCTTGTCCCAGGCTGCGACGAAGTCGTGGACGAACTTATCCTGCGCATCGCTGCACGCGTAGGCTTCCGCGATGGCCCGGAGCTGGGAGTTCGAACCGAAGACCAGATCGATGCGGGTGCCGGTCCATTTGACTTCGCCAGTCTTGCGGTCGCGCCCTTCGAACACGTCCCCGGCGTCGGCAAGCGGCTTCCACTCCGTGCCCATATCGAGCAGGTTGACGAAGAAGTCGTTGCTGAGCTCCCCCGGTCGCTTGGTGAAGACCCCGTGCTGGGACTGACCGACATTCGCATTCAGTGCGCGTAGGCCGCCGATCAGCACCGTCATCTCGGGCGCGGTGAGTGTCAGCAGCTGTGCCTTGTCGAGCAGCAGTTCCTCGGCCGAGACGGAGTACTTGCCCTTCTGGTAGTTGCGGAAGCCATCGGCGATCGGTTCCAGCACGGCGAAGGACTCGACATCGGTCTGTTCCTGCGAGGCATCCATGCGGCCCGGCGTGAACGGCACCGTCACGGCATGGCCCGCTTTCCTTGCCGCCTCTTCGACACCGGCGCAGCCGGCCACCACGATCAGGTCGGCCATCGAGACCTTCTTGCCGCCGCTGTTGAACGCGCGCTGGATATCTTCGAGCTTGGCCAGCACCTTGGCCAGTTGCGCGGGCTGGTTGGCTTCCCAGTCCTTCTGTGGCGCGAGGCGAATGCGCGCGCCGTTGGCGCCGCCGCGCATGTCGGAGCCGCGGAACGTGGACGCCGAGGCCCAGGCGGTCGAGACCAGCTCCGCAACGCTCAGCCCGGACGCCAATACCTTGGCCTTGAGGGTGGCCACGTCCTGGTCGTTGATCAGGGGATGATCGACGGCGGGGATGGGGTCTTGCCAGATCAGGTCTTCCGCAGGCACTTCGGGGCCGAGATAACGCGACTTCGGGCCCATGTCGCGGTGGGTCAGCTTGAACCAGGCGCGCGCGAAGGCGTCGGCGAATTCTTCCGGGTTCTTGTGGAAGCGCCGTGCGATCGGCTCATAGATCGGGTCCATGCGCATCGCCATGTCCGCAGCAGTCATGATGATCTGGACTTGCTTCGACGCGTCGTCCGCCGCCGGCGCCTGGTTGCTGTCCGTCTCCCGCTTGGGCGTCCACTGCCAGGCGCCCGCCGGGCTCTTCTCCACGACCCACTCGTTGCCGAACAGCATGTCGAGATAGGTCATGTCCCACTGGGTCGGGGTCGGCGTCCACGAGCCTTCCAGGCCGCTGCCGATCTGGTCGCCGCCTTTACCGCTGCCAAAGCTGCTCTTCCAGCCCAGGCCCATCTGCTCCATGGACGCGGCTTCGGGCTCCGGCCCCACGTGGGTGGCCGGACCGGCGCCGTGGCATTTGCCGAAGGTGTGGCCGCCGCAAGTGAGGGCCACGGTTTCGTAGTCGTTCATCGCCATGCGCGCGAAGGTCTCGCGCACGTCGCGGCCGGACGCGACCGGATCCGGATTGCCGCCGGGGCCTTCCGGGTTGACATAGATCAGGCCCATCTGCACGGCGGCAAGGGGGTTTTCCAGGTCACGCTCGCCGGAATAGCGCGCCTTGTCGTCCAGCCACTTTTCTTCATTGCCCCAGTAGACATCGATCTCCGGCGCGTAAATGTCCTCGCGTCCGCCGGCGAAACCGAAGGTCTTGAAGCCCATCGATTCCATGCCGACGTTGCCCGCGAGAATGATGAGGTCCGCCCAGGAGATTTTCCTGCCGTATTTCTGCTTGATCGGCCACAGCAGCCGGCGCGCCTTGTCCAGGTTGACGTTGTCGGGCCAGCTGTTCAGGGGGGCGAAACGCTGGTTGCCGTGGCCTGCGCCGCCGCGCCCGTCACCGGTGCGGTAGGTGCCTGCGCTGTGCCAGGCCATGCGGATGAACAAAGGTCCGTAGTGGCCGTAATCCGCGGGCCACCACTCTTGCGAGTCGGTCATCAGGGCGGTGAGGTCCTTCTTCACGGCCGCGAGGTCGAGGGTCTTGAATTCCTCGGCGTAGTTGAAGTCCTCGCCCATCGGGCTGGACTCCGGGGTATGCTGGTGCAGGATTTCGAGGTGCAACTGGTTCGGCCACCAATCGTGGTTCGACGTACCGCTCCCGGCTTTGTGCACAAACGGGCATTTGTTGTCAGACATGGTTTACTCCTCATCAGTTTGATTGCCATTCCCTTTTGGGATGTCTTGATTTAAGCGCACAATTTGATTTGTTTCTAATATTCATTTCCTATTTATTCGATAGGTTATTACTATCAATGACGCTTACTGAATTGAAATATGTGATTGCGGTCGCACGTGAAAGACATTTTGGTCATGCGGCGGAAGCCTGTTATGTATCGCAACCGACCCTGTCGGTCGCGATCAAGAAGCTGGAAGACGAATTGGGGGTGATCCTGTTCGAGCGCGGCGGAGGTGGCGAGCTCGGCATCACCCCCGCAGGCGAGCGTGTTGTGGAGCAGGCCGCACATATTTTTGAACTGGTGGATGAAATAAAGAGTCTGGTGGCGGAAGCCAAGGATGATCTACAGGGCGCGCTCAGGCTGGGTGCCATCTTCACCATTGCGCCCTACCTGCTGCCCGAGCTGATCCCCGAGCTGCACAAGCAGGCGCCGCACATGCCGCTCTTGCTGGAAGACAACTACACCCGTGTGCTGACGGAACGACTCAAGAAGGGCGAGCTGGACGCGATGATTATTGCCACTCCGGTGGACGATCCTGCATTGCTTGCACTGCCGCTCTACGAAGAGCCTTTTCTGGTCGCCGTGCCTGCTGACCATGAATGGAAGAAAAGAAAATCCATCTCCGGCGCCGACCTGGAAAAAGAGAGCATGCTGCTGCTCGGCAGCGGGCATTGCTTTCGCGATCAGGTGCTTCAAGCCTGCCCGGCGCTCAACCGCTCGGCCCAGGGCGGCCTGCAAAAAACCCTGGAAAGCTCATCGCTCGAAACGATCCGCCACATGGTGGCTTCCGGCGTTGGGATCACCGTGCTGCCCTGCACTGCCACACGGCTGCACTCGTCCACGGACAGTTTGCTGGCCTATCGTCCCTTTACCAGGCCCGCTCCGAGCCGAACCGTCAGTCTGGTCTGGCGCAGGAGTTTTCCCCGGCCGCGGGCAATCGAGGCGGTGAGGCAGGCCGTGCTCGCTGCCAAGCTGACCTGCATCGAGAAAATCCGGCCAGGACGCAAATAGCTCTTGGCTATTCTGGCATGGCCGATTGTGCGCAGCTGCGGCGAAATCTGCCGCCTTTCATTCCTGGCCGCTGCTGCAGCCGGCACCGGCCCTACCCGCCTGATACCTGGGCAGCCGGAGTCAGTTTATAAAGGTGGATCGGACGCGATTGTCCGCGCAGTTCAACCATTCCAAGGTTTTCCGCACCCGCCGGCTTTTGCTTCAGACAATCCCATACCTCCCGGGACACAAGCACCGGGGCGTTGTAATCCTTGGTTACCATTTCAATGCGGGAAGCCAGATTTACGGTCTCGCCAATCAGGGTGTATTCCTTGCGTCGGCTGGTGCCGACATTGCCGGTCATCAGCCGGCCAGCATGCAGGCCAATGCCGATGCGGGTGGGCGGGATCAATCCGCTGCGGTTGAGTTCCTCCAGCCGCTGATGAATTTCCATGGCTGCATCGACTGCATGCTGACATTTTTCATCATCATCAATCGGCGCGCCGAATACCGCCATGAAGCCGTCGCCAAGAAACTTGTTGACGATGCCCCGGTGGACATTCACTACATCAATGAAGACTCCGAATATCCTGTTCAGATAGTCCATGACTTCCGCAGGCACCTTGTCGGCGGCAATCCGGCTGAAATCGCGAATGTCCAGAAACATGACGCACGCATCCCGCTCTTCGGCAGTGATTTCAACATGCTGCTTGAGCAGCTTTTCCGCAATTACCGGCGATACATGCTGGCCAAACACGCTGATGGCATGGTCGCGCTGCTCTGCATTGTGTACCGCGACGCGCATCTGGCGTTTGAGCTCCTGGGTGAGATATCCGGCTACCAGACCCAAGGTGAACAGCAGCGCACCCTTGACAAAATAGGCACGCGGATCGGAAAGGAGATCGATGCCACTGTAATCCCTTTGGGCAGACAAATAGAACATGACCAGGGCACCGAATTGCAACGCTGCAACGGCGCCGCCAAACACGCAAACCCATTTGTCCAGATAGAGCACCGTCATGGAAATCATGAGCGGATAAAGGAACGGAGCGGGCGAGGCCAGAGCCTGCAAAGGGGTGATTACTTCTGCCAGCATGATGATGATCACGCTCGGCACGCTGATTTCTACCAGGGCATTGGCATAGCGAAACACCCAGCCTGGCAGTCGCCTGATTCCCAGCAGGTGCCGGATGCGGAATCTCAGCCGCAATTCGTACAGCACCATTCCACCGAACAGAAGCAGCATGGGCCACAAGAGCTGTCGCATTGCTGCTGCCTGTGATGGAGGCCACGCCCCCGGCACATATACCACAATCAGCAGCAATGCCGCCAACAGGGCAAACACCCAGGCCGACAGGATAGCCCTGCGGCCCTCACTGACGAGAACTACAGAAAAGATGGGGTCAACCGCCGGTTCCGGGTTCAAGAGGGAGCTGATGCTATCGGTAGACGTATTCCCGATTAAACGGATAATTCGGCTGGATTCCAGAAGCTGCCGGCTTGCCCGCAAGCACTTGCCACAACTCCAGCCAGCCCTGGTCAAAAGCATGGGCTGAGCCCGCCATGTAGATGCGCCAGATGCGGTACTTGCGCTCACCAATCATGCGCCGGGCCTCTGCGGCATGATCCTGCAGCCGGTTGACCCAGTGCCACAGTGTTCGACCGTAGTGCGGCCGGAGGTTTTCGCCGTCAAGACACTCCAGCCCGGAGGTTGCTGCGGCGCTCATCACTTCCGAAATGTGTACCAGTTCACCACCAGGGAACACGTAGTCCTCAACAAAATCCGAGATACCGCTGGACAGGCCTTTGGTATAGGGTAACTGCGCGGTAATGCCGTGATTCAATACCAACCCGCCGGGTTTTAGCAGGCGGTTGATTTTGGCGAAGTATTCGGTCAGGTTGCGACGCCCCACATGTTCGAACATGCCCACGCTGGCAATCTTGTCGTACTGGGTTTCCTCCAGCACGTCACGGTAGTCCATCAGCCGCACTTCGGCTCTGTCCGCCAGGCCACGTTCGGCAATCTGCTGGTTGACGTAATCGCGCTGATTATCCGAAAGGGTGATGCCGTGCACCCTGACCCCATAATGCTCTGCAGCCCAGAGGATCAGCCCGCCCCAGCCGCAACCAAGATCAAGTAAATGTTCGCCGGGTTTGAGTGCGAGCTTCTTGCAGATCAGATCGAGCTTGGCTTCCTGCGCATCATCCAGTGTCATGTCACGATTTTTGAAATAGGCGCAGGAATACACCCGATTTCTGTCGAGCCACAAGCGGTAGAAGTCGTTGGACACATCATAGTGATACTGGATGTTCTTGCGATCGCGCGTTCGAGTATGGCGCCACCACTTCCAGGCGTCCGTCCCCTTGTCGGAAGCACCACTGCCGTCCATGCAGAGGTTTTCACCCACTTTGAGGATATCGCGAGCGTCTCCTTCGATGTCCAGTTCACCTTCCACATAGGCCCGCGCCAGCCCACCCAGGCTGGGATGCGCCAGTACTTTCAGAGCACGGAGGGAATGGAGGGCAAGTTGAACCTTGGCTGGCGAAGCAGAAACAAACTCTTCGCCGTTCCATAGTCTCAGTGCCAGAGGCAAGCCGGAGGCATCCAGCCTGTCCCGGACCAGTTTGATAAGCACACGATCCAGCATTCTGTACACCCACAAAGACCAATGTATTGTCCCAAGCCCAAGGCTCAAGCCAACCCTTTACAAATGTTGTGCTATACCGGGCAAACCCACTGCGGGTTGGGAAAGACAGTGCTCGCTATTCTAAACCCTGCACCGCTCAGGGCAAGCCATCAAGCCAAATCAGCCGTAAGGGAATCCCTTATCGGGCCTGGCAAGTTTCCAGTCTGCGCTGTGTAGGCCGGATGCTCAATCCCTACTGAAATGGTCGCGCCATGCTTCGCAGTCTGCACCATTTCCGGAGTCAGTTCGAAGCGCAGGAAATGAACGGAGGATGTCTTTTCCTCGTTTTCGCGATCGAGGTCCTCGTCGGCAATGGCATATACCTTGTCGCAGCCCTGAACCTGCACGTACACCTTCCGCTCAACGCCTTTCAGCTGCTTAAGCTTTTCAGCGCGGACCACGGGGACCGGATACTCGATCATCATGGTGGCCTTCCAGTTGCTACCATCCGGAACCATTGGATTGTAAGCCTCCAGCTCGTCGTTGATGCCCGCTTCCTCAAAGGTTTTTTCCACGCGCAGCATTTCCTGGATCTGGTAGCGAACTGTCAGTTCATCCTCAAAAATCAGGGTGATGTTCTCGCCCAGCGAAACAATGCGGTTCTTCTTGTGGGCCATCACCCTGGCACGGAATTCATTGCGTGCCTTGGCATAGGCTTCGAGGGTCATGAGTGACTCAAGGGTAATGTGCGGCATGGCTGGTTCCTCATTAGATTCCATAAGCAAGGCGCAGGAGGGTAAGCGGATGCCGTTTCTGTGCTGTAGTCTCACCCATTCCCTGCAGGATGTGCCGTCCTGCAATGGCACAGTCCGAACTCACATAGTCCGGCTTGGCCTCATTCGCAATTCGCGCGACCGGTTTGACGATCTTCATCGAATTGGCAAAGTACTCGGTCTTGACGCCCCAGGTTCCGTCATGACCGGAGCACCGTTCGATGGCTGTGACTTCCGCACCGGCAAGCTGCAATGCTTCCTTGGTCTTGGCCCCCATGTTCTGTACACGCTGATGACACGGGGCGTGGTAGGCCACCTTGCCCAGCGGCGTCTTGAAATCGTTCTTCAGCATGCCATCCGCATTGCGTGCCATGAGGTATTCAAACGGATCCCACATGGCTTCCTTGACCGCAAGAACGTCCGCGTCGGTCGGGAACATCAACGGCAGTTCCTGCTTGTACATCAGGGTGCAGGAGGGTACCGCGGTGAGGATCGCATAGCCTTCACGCGCGAGTTTGGCCAAATGCGGAATATTGATGCTCTTGAGCTTATCCACTGCATCCAGATCGCCCAGCTCCAGCTTGGGCATACCGCAGCAAGCTTCCTTTTCCACCAGAACCGCAGGTACGTCATTATGGGCGAGGATGGCCAGCAGGTCATGGCCGATGCCTGGCTCGTTGTAATTGATGTAGCAGGTGGAATAGATTGCGACCTTGCCCGGCGTGCGTTCACCGTCTTTCACAGCAAAGCTGCTGTTGGGTCTGGCCGTGCTGCGGAATTTGGCGCTGTTGTAGTCCGGCAGGATCCTGTCCTGATGGATGCCCAATACACTGTCGATCGTTTTGCGGATTGGCTTGCTCTTCAGCGATGCATTCACCAGTTGCACGACCACAGGGATCGAGGCCAGCTTGCCGACCGCATCGGTAGCGGATAGCAGCTTGTCACGGAACCTGACCTCGCCCTTTTTGAACTTGATCGCCTTGGCGCGCAGCATGGTATGCGGGAAATCCAGATTCCATGGATGGGGTGGAACATATGGGCACTTGGTCATGTAACACAGGTCGCACAGGTAGCATTGATCCACCACCTTCCAGTAGTCGGACTTTTTCACTCCGTCCACTTCCATGGTTTCGGACTCGTCCACCAGGTCAAACAGTGTCGGAAAACTCATGCACAGCGAGATGCAGCGGCGGCATCCATGGCAGATTTCATAGACGCGCTCCAGTTCTTTCTCGAGCGAGGCCTCGTTCCAGAAATCGGGATTCTTCCAGTCAAGCGCGTGGCGGGTGGGTGCTTCCAGATTACCTTCACGTGTAGTCATTGTGTTGATTTATACCTTTTGCAAAGCCTTGACCATGAAGGACACAAAGATCACCAAGGCAGAAACCATTCGTTTCAGGAGCAATGACTGGCATTTGTGTCTACACAGGGAACATCGATTGATTCGTGATTCTGTCACTGCGAGCGAAGCGAAACAAATTGAGTGCAGTCAAATCTGACAACTGCGGATCCCCAGCCCTTCGGGCTCACGATAATTGTAGTCAAACAAGCAACCCCGGAGCCCTTTGTGCCCTCCGTGGTTGATACTTCTGAAAAAGGCGGGCTAGCTGCCCGCCCCGTTCACTTCAGCTGCCCATGCTGTCCAAAGTCTTCTGGAACTTGTTGGCGTGGGAACGCTCGGCCTTGGCCAGGGTTTCAAACCAGTCTGCGATTTCGTCGAAACCTTCGTCACGTGCGGTCTTGGCCATCCCCGGGTACATGTCAGTGTACTCGTGGGTTTCACCGGCGATCGCGGTCTTCAGATTGTCAGGAGTAGGACCGAAAGTCATGCCGGTAGCGGGGTCGCCACAGGTTTCCAGATACTCCAGGTGGCCATGTGCATGGCCGGTTTCACCTTCAGCGGTGGAGCGGAAAACAGCCGCCACATCGTTGTAACCCTCTACGTCAGCCTTGGCTGCAAAATACAGGTAACGACGATTGGCTTGTGATTCGCCGGCAAAAGCATCTTTCAGATTGCCTTCCGTTTTGGAGCCTTTGAGTGCTGCCATAAATGTTTCTCCTTGAGTGAAATGAAGGACCAGAACGTAGCGGCTTCCCCGGTCCTCCAGCTGGGAAGCCGCCCGTGATTTAGATTTAGATTTAGATTTAGACTAAGTCTAATTCATGTACGAAATATAAACAGCGCCGTATGCCTTGTCAACTGGTAGTTACGGTGGATTGAAGGCATAAGCGTTCAACCCAGTCCTGGCGAGGTATTCAGACGATATTCAGGCAGGCCAGGCACAAGCTTGATTTTCTGCACCAGACTCCGCGTTCGTCTGCCATCGGCCGCATCAACGACCCCTTTCGTCACTGGATCACCCTGGGAATCCAGATTCCATGCCGCCACTCAATATACCAAAGGTCACCTCAACAGCAAGGTCTTATGTATACACGTTTCGGCTAAACTATCAACGTAGAGAAACCCGCTAGGGCCTTTGATTTGGAGAACATCCATGAGCAAGAAAATCGAGAAATCCGATGCCGAGTGGCGCAAAACGCTGACTTCTGAACAATACAGCGTATGCCGCCAGAAGGGCACGGAAGTGGCCTTTTCCGGCAGGTACTGGAACCACCATGAAGAGGGCATTTACCGCTGTGCCTGTTGCGGTGCACCCCTGTTCGACTCGAACACCAAATTTGATTCCGGCACCGGCTGGCCCAGCTTCTTCAAACCCCTGGCCGACGACGTCATCGCAGAAGAAAAGGATGCCAGCCACGGCATGATTCGCACTGAAGTGATATGCGACTCCTGCGGCGCACATCTGGGCCATGTATTTTCGGATGGCCCGGCGCCCACGGGTCAGCGTTATTGCATCAATTCAGCATCGCTGAATTTCGACAAGAAGAAAGACTGATAAATCTTTTTCTGGCTGAATAGCATCTGTTTACACAATACCAGGAATAGCCTTGGCGCAAACGTTTACCGCCCGTATCGCTCACATTCTGCAGGCCACGCCGACCATCAAGGCCTTTGAACTTGAAGTGGAGGATCCGGCATTCGGCTTTCTGCCCGGCCAGTGGATCGAAGTATTCGTGAACATCGACGGTCAGGCCCACATCAGCGGCTATTCCGTCACCACTTCCCCGGTGCAAAAAAATCGTATAGGGCTGGCTATCAAAGCCAGCGCAAAGGACCCTGTTACCCGATGGTTCCATCGGCAGGCACATGAAGGCGACAGCCTCCGCATTTCACGTGGCCAGGGGCCCTTTGTGTTTCTTCCGGAAATGGGCGAGGACATTGTGCTAATTGGTGGTGGCGTCGGCGTCACTCCCCTGCTCGCGATCTTCCGTCATGTGCGTGATGCTTCACCCGAAACGCATGCCAACCTGTACTACAGCGTAAGCCAGCCTGAGGAAATCCTGTTCCGCGAAGAGCTTGAACAGTCCGCCCGCAAACATACCCATCTCAGCCTGGAAATCACGGTGACCAAGCCAAGCAAGCACTGGAGCGGCGAAACCGGGCGCATCGACAGGCACAAGCTGGCCGCGCTCAATGCCCCGCCCAACACCTTGTTCTATCTGTGCGGCCCCCAGGGCATGGTCGAGGACATGAGCGGCCTGCTCAGGGAACTGGGTGTGCCCGCCAGCCGGGTAATCTTCGAGAAGTGGTGGTAGGCCTTCCGGCTCAGTTAAGCCGAGACGAAAGGGAATGAAGCTTATTACCCCCTTCCATCATTTCCTCCCCAACCCTTAACCATTCAACCTTGTTGCCCAGCAGGGTGACGTCGCCATCGCGGCGGTTGTCGCCGGTGTCCGAAAACTCGAATCGATAGATACGCAGAAAAGTCAGTGTTCCCTCGTCATTCCGTTTGAGCACGGTCTTGGCATGAACAACCGTGTCGTCAAGGAATTGCAGCCCACGTTCGCGACATGCCTGTTTGCCAGCCTGGACAGCGATTTCGCGGGTTTTAAGGCTGGCCATCCACCAGAAAATAAAGCCGCCTAGTGGCAGGAGAAGAAGGAGTTCCCAGGACATGGGGGGTATAGGCAAATCGATTCCGGCTAATTGAGCCGCGCCACCTTCATGCGAAGATCGCTCACCCGCATGCGCAAGATTTCGACATCATCCTCAATGCTGGCAATCTCCAGGCAGCGGGAAAAGTCAGCGAGTGCAGCTCGAAATGCCTCCATTCGCAGGTAATGCTCGCCGCGATCGCGCTGCTCGATAATGTTTGCCGGGTTCAGTATCAGCAACTGATCCATAGCGTTGAGCGCCTTGTCATTTTCCTCTTCATGCAAATAGTGGCGCTTGAGATTGCGCAGCATGCGGCACAGGATTTCACGCTTGTTTGCCGCACCAAGCACATCAGGCAACACGGGGCGGGGCGAGTCAGGGTACATTTCAGTCAATCGCGCTTCCAGCTGTTCGACGGTCAGCGCCAGGCCGCCATGAAACGGATCGAGCACAACCTCTCCGTCCGGCATCGCCATCTTGACAAGGAAATGGCCGGGAAAGGAGACACCCTGAAAATCAAAGCCGGCGCGACGACCAACCTCCATCATGACCACTGAAAGTGAAATTGGGATGCCTACGTGTTCATCCAGTACATCGTTGAGGTAGCTGTTCCTGGGATCAAAATAATCAGTGTCGTTGCCCTGGAAGCCCTCTTCGTGAAACAGAAAATCATTGAATGCCGACAGCCTCTCGGACCAGTCATCCGTTTCGGGAATCCGGCTGACCGCCCGGTGGCCCAGCTCATCCAGCCGGGACAAGTAGAAACCCACATCCATATCCGGGTACTCGGCGGCTGCAATCAGCAGCGTGCCATAGCCAAGATCCCAGTCAGCCTCGGGCTGACGGGCAAGTTCTGCCAGACGGGTATCGGTAATCATTCCTGACGGGGAACGGGTGCAATAAACAGTGCCGCAACTTGTTTTGTCGGCCGCTTGGCCGGCACGGCGCCAGGGGTAATCGTCGCCCGCTTCACTGAAGCCGGGGCTGACGGTTTCGCCGCAGGGGGAGAATAGGCCGGAACCTCAGCCGCACCGGGAGAAAAACCAGGAACCAGTTGTTGCTCAATCGTGCGGCCGAGGAGTTTTTCAATATCCTTAAGGTATCGCGCCTCGCTCTCCGACACCAGGGAAAAGGCTTCGCCACTGGCCCCCGCCCGGCCGGTTCGTCCGATACGATGGACATAGTCTTCAGCATTGTGGGGCATATCGTAGTTCACGACATGCGGCAGCGCTTCGATATCCAGACCTCGCGCGGCCACGTCTGTTGCAACCAGTATGTGGACCTCCCCGGCCTTGAATGCGTCCAGAGCCTTGATCCGCTCCTGCTGCGATTTATCGCCATGAATGGCAGCGGCATGCAGCCCGGCCTTGTTCAGTTCATGCGCCAGGCGGTTGGCACCGATCTTGGTGCCGGTAAATACCAGCACCTGACTGAGACTTCTGCTTTTAACCAGATGGACCAGCAACGCGCGCTTGCGTTCGTGATGCACCGGATGGACGATCTGGGTGACGTTCTCCGCTGCAGCATTGCGGCGTGCCACTTCAATGCGCTGGGGATTTTTCAGGATGCTGTTGGCCAGCCTCTGAATTTCATTCGGAAAGGTAGCGGAGAACATCATGTTTTGGCGCATGGCGGGCAACAGGGCGACGATGCGCTTGAGGTCGGGCATGAATCCCATGTCCAGCATGCGGTCGGCCTCATCCAGCACCAGAACGCTTACTTGCGAAAGAGTCAGGGTTTTGTTCTGTACATGATCAAGCAGACGACCCGGCGTGGCGACCAGAATCTCGACTCCAGACTTGAGAACAGGAATCTGCGTATCGATGTTGACTCCGCCATACACGACCAACGAGCGCAATGGCAGATGTTTGGTGTAAGCCTTGATGCTTTCTTCCACCTGGATCGCAAGTTCGCGAGTTGGCGTCAGAATCAGCGCACGGATTGGATGCTTGGCCGGTGACGTGCTGGTGTTGGCCATGGGCGCAAGCCGCTCGATCAGTGGCAGGGCAAAGCCTGCTGTCTTGCCTGTCCCCGTCTGTGCCGCAGCAAGAATGTCCTGGCCCTGCAACGCGACCGGAATCACCGCCGCCTGAATCGGCGTGGGTTCCTTGTAGCCATAATCGGCAAGGGCGTTCAGGATTTCCGGGCGCAGGCCCAAGTCTTCAAAACTCATTCACTCTTCTTTCAGGTCAAATGGCTCGCCAGTCAAAACCTTCATGCTGGTCTGCCACCCCAATCCAGTCTTCACTGCAATCCAGCGCCTGTGCCAGTGCCTTGCGGGCCAACGCGGGCGTATTGTTCTTTTGGGAAATGTGCGCGGCAATCACATGGGCGAGCCCCGAACAGTCCAGCTGTTTTAACAGGGCTGCGGCCTGGGAATTTTCCAGGTGGCCCAGACGTCCACCCACACGCTGTTTCAGGCCCGGTGGGTAGTATCCATCTTGCAACATCTTGGCATCATGATTGCACTCAAGCACCAGCGCATTGACTCGGCCCAGCATGAATTCGATATGCGAGGTACTGCAGCCAGAATCGGTCAACACCCCTAACTTAACATTTCCGTCCGAGATTACAAACTGTACGGGCTCACGGGCATCGTGCGGAACCGGATAGGGATGAATTTCAAGTTCCCCCACTGCAAAGGCAGAATGACTATCGAAAGCCTGCAGATCCGGCAGGCTGTCTTCCTGGGTTTCCAACATGGCGCGCGTTCCGTGGGTAAGCCAGACCGGCAAGTCATGCGCGCGCGCTAGTCGGCAAACGCCGCCGATATGATCTGAATGCTCGTGGGTAACCACGATTGCTGACAATTCCTCTGGAGTCAAACCCAGCCGGGCAAGACGCCGTTTTGTTTCGCTCAGGCTGAACCCGCAATCCAGCAATACGCGGGTTCCACCCGTCTCCGCCACCAACCCGTTGCCCTCACTGCCGCTGCCCAGGCTGGCAAAACGCATCATTTCAGTTCATTGTGCAGCAGGTTAATAATGCGGTTCTGCGTTGACAGATCGACAGTCTTGTCCTTTTCCGCTTGCACCGTCACACGACTCTTGTCGCCAGCCTCTGCCACTACAATTTGCAACCGCGGAGAATTCTGATCCTTCCTGCTTTTCCAGAATGCCAGCTTGGACAGGAAGCCCTCCTCCTTCTTGCCCGCACTATCGATTTCCGGATCGATGTAACGCACGTAGTAAACGCCTTTGGCACGGTCGCGATCTTCGACTGCAAACCCGACCCGGTCCAGCGCCAGCCCGACTCGACGCCAGGCACGGTCGAACGCATCATCCATTTCCAGACTGGGAGCCTCGCCGTTCTTGACAATGCGTGCATGCTCCTGGGTGGGTTCTGTGGCCAGCATGCTTTTTGCTCGTGCCTCATCCACGCCGAAGCGCACCATCAGACGGCGCAGCATCTCCGCTTCCAGGTCAGGATCAGCAGGACGCGGTTGCCAGATGGTCTGGTCCTTGCCTTCGGTTGGATACACTTCCTCCATGCCGCGGTGGCTAATGTAGATTTCGGTACCGTTCGCGCTCTTTTCAATCCGGGTGCGGAATTTGTCGCGTTCCGGTGTGGAATACAAACTATCGAACACCTTGCCGATCGTTCTGCGAATCACATCCTGCGGAATCTTGGCCCGGTTCTCGGCCCAGTCCGTCTCCATCACCCCGGTATCTTTCGACTCCAGATCGATGGTAAAGCCCTGCTCCTGCCAGAAATCCCTGATCACCGGCCACACTTGATCGGGTGGCAAATTAACGACCAGCCAGCGCTGCGTTCCCGCCCGCTCGATGTGCACTTTTTCCTGATCCGGCAGAAGCGTCTGGCCGGTTGCAGTCTGCTCCTTTTGTTCCTTGCGTTCCCTGGTGTAATCAGAATAGGTTGCAGTGCCGCCCCCGGTATCAGGCACGGTATAACGGTTATCGCCAGTCGGCGCGACCAGATCGGGCGGCACTTCGAGCGCGTTGGTGTCACGGGTCTTGGCGGATTTGTAATCGACCCCTTTTGATCCGAAAATGCCGGATGAACTACAGGCTGCAAGCGACAACAGTGTCGCCAGCATGATGCCAGTTGAAACTATGGATAACACACGCACGCCCACTTCTCCTTACTTCAATCCGGCATGTTTTATGGCGGCGCGCAGGGTTTCGTGATGCGCTTCCGACAATGGGACCAGCGGCAATCGGATGCCCTGGGATATTTTGCCCATTTCCGCCAGTGCCCACTTGACTGGTATTGGGTTGGCTTCGACGAACAGCTTGGTGTGCAACAAAAACAGTCTTTCATTGATCGCACGAGCGATCTCAAGGTTCCCGGAAAATGCCGCCACGCACATTTCCTGCATTAATTTCGGAGCAACATTGGCGGTAACGGAAATCACCCCTTGCCCGCCTAGCAGCATGAATGCCAGTCCGGTTGCGTCGTCACCGGTATAAATCGCAAAGTCCTTGGGCGCGCGGCGGATCAGGTCGGTATTGCGCTCGATGCTGCCGGTCGCGTCCTTGGTGCCGACGATATTGGGTATTTGCGCCAGGCGCAGCGTGGTGTCATTGCCCATGTCCACACCGGTGCGCCCGGGCACGTTGTACAGAATGAGAGGCAGATCCACCGCCTCGGCAATCGCCTTGAAATGACGGTACAGGCCTTCCTGCGGCGGCTTGTTGTAATACGGCGTGACCGACAACGACGCATCGGCGCCAGCGGCCTTCGCGCAGTTGGTCAGTTCGATTGCTTCGCGGGTGGAATTGGCGCCGGTTCCGGCAATCACCGGAATGCGCCCCGCTGCCTGTTCGACAGCTACACGAATCAGCTCGCAATGTTCATCGAAATCAACCGTGGGTGACTCACCCGTGGTGCCGACAATTAGAATGGCATCGGAGCCCTCTTCCACATGCCAGTCAACCAGTTTACGCAATGACGCCAAATCCAGACTGCCATCCCCATGCATGGGCGTGACGATAGCGACGAGACTTCCTTTAATCATGGTTTGCGAGCATCAGGCCCGAAGGCAGGAAAAGCAGCGATTTTACTTGATGGCGGGGAATGCCGAAAGCAGCACCGGCAGATCGTCCATGACACGCACAAACAGGGTAAGCATGATCGGCACCCCCACCGCCAGGGCACCCAGCAACGTCACTGCGCCCAGATTGAGACCGATCGACCAGGCATCGATTCCCGGCAGCAGCCGCGAGACCACCGCGAACACACCCTGCGCGAGCAAGGCCAGCAAAATCAGGGGCAAGGCCAGCTGTAGCCCGGTGGAAAAGATCATGTTGCCCGCTTCAAGCAGGGTGCGGGCACCCTCGCGCTCCGGCAGGCTCCCCGCCGGCAGGACAGACAGGCTGTGCTGTAGCGCCTGGACCACCAGCAAATGCCCATTGGCGGAAAAGAACGCTAGTCCCGCCAGCCAGAATCCCATTTGGCGCAGGCTCGCATCATCCGGCGCGTAGTCGGCAAGCCAGGGCTGATACAGATTGCGCCCGGTAACCTGCCCCAGCCAGCCCAGCGCCGCTTCCATGATGCTGAACAGCAGACGCACCATGAGACCCATGCCTGCGCCCAGCAGCGCTTCCCGCATCACCATCACCAACCCCGCCCCGCTGAATGGGTCAGGCAGCGAAGCCGCCTCGCCCCAGGGCATCAGCATGGCTGCCAGACTACCCGCAAGCAGCACGCGCAAGAACAGGGGCAGCCGGGACAGCATAGGATCGACCAGCGTCCAGCCCATTAGCCGCGCGGAGGCGTAGAACCAGGCGAAGAGAAGGGCTTGCGAGATTCCGTCCATTACTCAATCTTTTCCGGCCAGTCACCGAACATATGCTGGGCAAAACTCACCATGCGGTCGCCCATCCAAACACCTAGCAGCGCCAGCACCAGCAGCAGGACAAGCAGTTTGGGGACGAAGGACAGGGTCGGCTCGAGGATCTGCGTAGCCGCCTGGAACATGCTCATCAGAAGGGCAGTCAGCAGCACGGCGGCAAGGATGGGGAGTGAAATCCACAATGCAAGCCAGAGCGCCTCGCGCAGAAAATCTTCCATTACGCTTCCAGTCCCGACGCAATCATGGCAGATCTGCGACAGGTATTTGCCACGCCATTTCTCAACTGGATTGCTTCGTCGCGTCGCTCCTCGCAATGACGGCTGCGTCCCGCTGTGCCATGCTCGCTGCTGAAGCTTGATCGCGCTCCTCGCAGTGACGATCTAGCTGTCATCGCAAGGCCGCAGGCCGTGGCGACCTGGTCAAGGCAGGCGCGCAGCACATATGGATGAGCAATCACGCTAGAAGCTCCCGATCAGCGAACCGGCCAGCAGGTGCCAGCCATCGGCCACGACGAACAGCAGCAGTTTTAGCGGCAGGGACACCAGTTGTGGCGGCACCATGACCATGCCCAGACTCATCAGCACGCTGGACACGACCAGATCAATGACGAGAAACGGCAGGATCACCATGAAGGCGATCTGGAATGCGGTTTTCAATTCGCTGATGAGAAAGGCTGGTGCCAGTTCGCGCAACGGGACCGCATCCGGGTTCTTCATATTGCTTGCCTTTCGCTCCGGGGTGAAAAGGGCAAGATCGTCTGCGCGGGTTTGCCGCACCATAAAGCTTTTAAGCGGCAATGCAGCCTTGTCACCTGCCTGAACAGCGCTCATCTTGCCCTGGGTATAGGGCAGGTAGGCATCCTGCCGAATTTTTTCCAGCGTGGGATACATGACGAAATAGGCGAGCAGCAGCGCCAGTCCGGCCATCACCAGATTGGGCGGGGCATACTGGCTGCCCAGCGCATGACGCAGCAGGAAAAAAACCACCGCCATGCGCACAAAGGCGCTCATGGAAAGCAGCAGCGCCGGCAGGAAGGGCAGCGCGATGAGAAACGACAGGCTGGAGGCGGGAATGGTGAGATTCCCCGCAGACTGCGAGAACACGGTGAGGCCCGGCTCCGCTGCTTCTGCCGCAGCGACAACGAGTGTCATGAGCAGCAGCAACACCATCTTTGCCAGAAGGCTTAGGGCGGCGACTGAATCAATGAAAGTGAGGCGATCGCGAGTAGCGCAGCGACGTGGCGATCCTGTCATATTCAAAGAGCCACCATACCGGATTGCCTTGTCATGGATCTTGTTAGCAGGCCTTGCATTCTCACCCTCTGGGAAACGGTTGCGGTGAGGAATGTGCGGCTCGCAACGACGGCGATATGAGATGCTGCAGGCTTCCCCTGGACTCACCCCTGCTTGCTCCCAACCTGCGGTTTGTTCATGGTATGGAGCGCGCGCACCTGCCCGCCACCCACCCCGAGGACCAGCCAGGTGCCCTCGACTTCGACCACCACCACGCGCTCGCGCGGACCGACTGAGGTGGCGCCCACCACTTTTACGAGTCCCGCCTGCGCGCCCTGTGGCATCCAGCGACGCACCAGCCACGCTACGAGGATGAATCCGCCGAGGATCAGCAGCAGGGAAATGACCACACCAAAATAGCCGTAAGCAGAACTTGTGCTTTCTGCCGCATTCAAAAGACCTGGTGCAAGCCACAGCAGGCTGATGATGCTGACTTTCTTTATTCGCGCTCCCATTACCTGGCCACCCATTGCCTGACCGCCCATTCCTTCAGTTCACCTGGCGCCATGTCGCCCCAGTCAATTTCAAGTTTTCCATATTGGCCGTTCAATTGAATTTCCAGACACAGCGAAGAAAGCCCGCCCAACTTGTCACCCAGCACAAGCATGGCCAGCGCCTGCCTCATTTTTTCCAACAAACTCTCGCCATGGTAGGCCGGTACCACCTGATTTACATCCACCACACCAAACCGTGCTGCCACCCATGCGGCCAGCAGTTCATCATCAGCCTGCATGCGTGGTGATTCGCCTTCATCTATTCGCACCGGGGATGACAGCGCGCGCACCTCCACTCGCACGTGCGTTCTTAGGCAGGCCGTCAAATGCGCCTTGACCAGATCAGTCAGGCCGCACGTTTTCTCCTGGCCAGGCGCCCGAAGCGCAAGGATTTCAGCGGGACTGAGCTTCGGCAGCTTCATGACAGGTGCTCTTCCCAGGCCAGACCCGATGTGGTTTCCTGACGTGACGCAATAAAGTTGCGCGCGGAAATCTCGTCGTGAACTTTGCGCTCACGCACGGCATCGCGCTTTGAAACCTGGTCCCGATGACGCCGCAGCAATACTGTAAGCGCCTGCAATCGCTTTTCCTGTTCCTGCCATGCCTGCAAAGCTTGCTGCCATTCCGCGTGAGTCGCATCGAGTTCCTGGCGGCTGCGCGTCAACCGGGCGGCAAGGGTCTTCCAGCCTTCAACTGCTGCCGGATAAAACCCGGCATCGCCATTTCCACGCTGCCGCGCAAGCACTTCCACATAGCGGCTGCGCTCGGTCTGCAGACGAACAATCTGGGCACGTGCGCGCAGCCATCTTCCATGCGCCTGCTTCACGGTACGCGAACAGGTCTCCACCCGCTTGCGCGCCAGGTCGTAGATGATCTGCAGGGAAAAATGTCTGGCCATTTAAGGGAGCAGTTCCGCCAATGCCTTCCTCGATTCATCCATGCTGACGCGTTGCCAGGTGTTCTGCATCAGGTATTGCTGCATCAGGGGTTGCAGCTTTACCGCTTCGTCCAGCACTGGATCGGCACCCGGCACGTAGGCGCCCACGGCAAGCAAATCTCGGCTGCGCTGATAACGTGAATAGAGATACTTGAAGCGTCGGATGCGCTCCTGCTCTTCTGCATCAACCAGATCAGGCAGGGCCCTGCTGATCGACGCTTCCACATCGATGGCCGGATAATGACCGGCTTCTGCCAATTCACGCGACAGCACGATGTGACCATCGAGAATGGCACGGGTCGCATCAGCCACTGGATCCTGTTCGTCGTCCGCTTCCATCAACACGGTAAAGAAAGCCGTAATGGAGCCACCGCCGCTCTTGGCATTGCCAGCCCGCTCCGCCAGCTGAGGCAGCTTGGCAAATACAGAGGGCGGATACCCCTTGGTCGCAGGTGGTTCACCGATGGCCAGGGCGACCTCGCGTTGCGCCATGGCATAACGCGTGAGCGAATCCATGATCAGCAGGACGTGTTGGCCCTGATCGCGGAAATGTTCAGCGATTGCCATGGCATAAGCCGCGCCATTAAGCCGCATAAGCGGTGGATTGTCTGCCGGTGCGGCGACCACAACTGCACGCGCCATGCCTTCTTCACCGAGGTTGTTTTCAATGAAATCCTTCACCTCGCGGCCGCGCTCACCGATCAGGCCAACCACAACGACATCGGCATCGGTATAGCGCGCCATCATGCCCAGCAAAATGGATTTGCCCACGCCACTGCCAGCAAACAAACCCAGCCGCTGACCTCGACCCACCGTTAGCAAGGCATTGATCGACTGCACGCCGACATCAAGCGGCTTGCGAATCGGCGCACGCTCCAGCGGATTGATGGGACGCGAATAGAGCGGTACCCGCTTGTCCATAATCAGCGGGCCCAGACTGTCAAGTGGTCGGCCGGCTCCATCCATAACGCGACCCAGCAACTGGGGGCCGACAGCAACCTGGCGAACCCGGTCCTGTGCACGGCGACGCGGAATATAGCGCTTGCCCAGACGCGGCGGCTGCACCGCGATGGGATTTTCCGGAACTACGCGGGCACCGGGCATCACCCCGTAGATGTCGGTTGCCGGCATCAGATAGATACGGTCCCCGGAGAAACCCACCACTTCCGCATCCACGCTTTGCCCGCCGGGAATCTGCACCAGGCACTGGCTGCCGATGGGCAGGCGCAAGCCAACCGCTTCCATCACCAATCCGGCCACCCGTGTAAGGCGGCCGCTTGCGGCAACCGGGCTGCTAAGGGCGATGGCACGGCGGCAGTCAGCCAGATATTCGCGCAGCGGGACGGTAAGATCGATCGCCATTATTCCTGCCAGTTCATGGTGCTGCCGAGCACCTTGACCACCTCGCGCCAGCGTGATTGCAACGTGGCATCCAGATCGCCCTGTGGAGTTTCGATCAGGCATCCACCCCGCACGATGTGGCCGTCTTCGACAATGCGCAGGCGATTCTTGTCCAGCACCTCTTCGAGATGCGGCCGCACCAGCGCCGCATCTTCTGGATTAAGCAGCAGGCGCGCCTCCCTTGTCGTATCGATCATCTGCTTGAGCGCGAGTTGTATGACATCCATCACCCGTTCCGGCTTGGCGGTCAGCTCGCCTGCAATTACATGGCGCGCCACCTCAAGGGCCAGATCCAGCACCATATCAGCCACACGAAAATCCAGCGTATCGAGCGCCTGACCATAACTGGTGGCCAGTTCCTTGATGCGCTGGCAATCTGCCTGTGCCTCCCTGCGGCCATCTTCTCTGCCCAGCTTGATGCCCTCAGCCCTGGCCTCTTCACGGATGCGCGTCGTCTCCAGCAGCAGGCGCGCGGAACGTGCTTCCTCGCTTTCCTGCGGGCTGACGGGTTCAACCACTTCCCAGCGTTCGAAGCCGGATTGTTCTGCGCCAGGCTTCTGCACTTCACTCATTCGCGGGCTCCATGGTCAGCTCGCCACTGCCGACAAGCTTGCGCATCAGGCTCACTACTTCGCCCTGCGCGGCTTCGATCTGGTCTATGCGTATCGCACCGAGGCTATCAAGATCATCTCTCAATCGGCGCGCAGCCGTGGGGCCCATGCGCTGCACCAATGTTTCTACCAGCCTGGGGTCGGCGCCCTTCATGGCCTGCAGCAGAACGCGGGCGGGCGCTGCCTTGAACAGACGCATTCGGCTCTGACTATCCAGACGGGACACGTCCTGAAACGACAAGGTGGCTGCTTCAAGCCGCCCTGCCAGAGCCGGATCACGGTTCGACAGGCCACTCTTCACTGCCTTTGCAGCTTCCCTGGGCAAGCGGCGCAAGAGGGAGGCAGCAAGCTCCTCACCTTTTTCCCGCGACGGCTGTTCCTGCCTGATGCGACTCGAAAGCCAGTCAGACAGTTCGCGCAGTGCATCAGGCGCGGCACCTTGCCAGCGCGACAGGGCAAGCAAGGCCTCATCACGCTGCGGCGGCGACAGCAGCATCAACACTTCCGCAGCCTGATCGCGTTCCAGATGTGCAAGGACGGTTGCCACAACGGGAGAAGGTTCATCTGCGATCAGATGTGCAACTTCACCGGGTGACATCCAGGCGAGTTGTTTGAGCGGCAGGTCGTCACCTTCGAGCCGGTTCAACAGCGTCGTTGCCGTTTCCTGTCCCAGCGCCTGGGTCAAGGCTTCTCCCAGAAAAGCTTCCGGCCCCATGCCGTAGCCGGTCTGGCGTTCCGCCTCCACCCGGAATTCCTCCAGCACGGATGAGACCCGGTCACGCGGCTGGCCGCCCAGCCGACGCATCGCTTCCGCAAGCTGGGTCACCTCGGTCGGATTGAGGTAGCGAAAAACCCGGGCAGCGGCCTCTTCACCCACGGTCATCAGCAGAATTGCGCTTCGCTCAAGACCGGCCTGATTCATGATTGCACCCATAGATGAATTACGCTGGCTGCCCGGGCTGGATCATCCAGCACGAGGGTGCGCGCTGCATCAACGGCCTCATCAAACGGTGACCGAGTCTGTTTGGGCTCTTCAGCAATTGCATTGGAATTACGCCGCCCCTTCATCACCCGCAAGAAAACGATGGCCAGCAAGACAAGCCCGGCAAGCGTAATGGCAGCCAACGTCAGGAATGGTGCGGAAGTGGCACGCTCCGAAACTTTTTCTACCAGAGGAACTGGAACCTCGGGAATCTTCATTGGCGCCAGTTCAAACGGCAGCAACACAACCTGCAAACTGTCTCGCCGTCGGCTTTCCATGCCCAAAGCCTGACTGACCAAATGCTGGATTTTCTTCTGCGTCGCAGGGTCCCGACGTTCGCTCTCGGGCAGACTGGTTTCGTTTACCACTACCAGCGCGCTCAACCGTTCGATTTGGCCCGAAGGTTCCCGCGTCGTCTGCACGGTTCGGTTCATCCCCCTGGAATAGGAACGTGCTCTCTCGTAGGTGGTTTGCTTTTCGGTGAAGTTAAGCCGCGCAGTCACCTGAACACGAATGTTTCCCTTGCCCAACCAGGGTGCCAATGCTTCAGTTACCCGGTCAGCCAGCTCGGCTTCTGTCGTGTGAACGGCTTCCCGTTCATCCGGGCTCAAGGCTTGCCGCTCGGATTCTTCCGCGCGCGCCAGCAATTCGCCCTGCTCGTTCACAATGCCAACCTGGGCAACCGACATGCGCGGGACACCATTTGCCACGATTTGCCGGATGGATTGAACCTGCTCGTCGTCCAGCCTCATCCCGACCTTGGTCTTGATCAGCACTGCTGCCGACGGCTGCGGACCATCGCGCAAAAAGGCAGACGCTTTGGGTATCGCCAGATGCACCCGCGCAGAAGCCACCGGAGCGAGATTTTCCAGCGTACGGGAAAGCTCGCCTTCGAGCGCGTGCTGATAACCAATCTGCTCCTGGAAACTGGTCATGCCCAAAGTTGGGGTCGCCATGGCATCGAACCCGCCATTTTCCGCCTTGGGCAAGCCCTGAGCGGCAAGCCGGTAACGCGTTGCTTCAACCTCCGGGGCAGGAATCTGAATAATGCCGCCTGCTACTTTGTAAGGAACGTTGAGCTTGTCCAGGGCTTGCAGGATTGCGCCGCCATCGCGATCCGACAGGTGTCCATACAGGGGCGCATACACAGGCTGCTTGAGGCTCATGGCCAGGTTGGCCAGCAGCACGGCAGCAATAAGGACGGCCCCGGCCCACAACGCTTGAAGTGGCAGACGTTGGGAGCGGAAAGCAGACCAGAGACGGTTAGGCGATAAAGCGAATTCCGCCATAGGGTTTAGCTGGATGAAAAATGCGCCGTTCCTCCAAAATCGGTATTGTGCGGCCATGCGTGAACAACACGAGCTTTCATGGGATTATAGCCGCAAGGGGGTGCTGCCAAGTGAGTTTGAATGTTCTGGTGGTGGATGATTTTCTGACGGTGCGGAAAATGATCCGATCGGCCTTGAAGAACGTGCCAGATGTGACCATTGCCGAAGCTGACTCGGCCTTCCTGGCATGGTCGCTGCTGAAGAAGAACCGCTACGATCTATTGCTGACCGACTGGGTCATGCCCGAGATGAGCGGCCTGGAACTGGTGCAGAAAGTACGCGCCTATCCGGCCATGGCCGGTATCCGCATCGTGATGATCTCGGCCGAGTCCGAAGGAGAAAAGCAGGCCATTGCCCGCCGCTATGGAGTGGATGGATTCTTAACCAAGCCGTTTGCCGCAGATGCTCTGGGCAGGGAAATTGCCCGGCTGTTTGGAACAAGCCGGGCAACTCAGGGAAGCTCTGGTTGAGCCCCGCATGGCCCCGCAGGCAGCTTGGCGGGAAGAGGTGCGCGAAGCGACGCGCAGGTCGCAGTCATTCTGCAAAGCCAAGCCGCGCGATAAGGCAGAACGCCTGCCAGACCCCTGCTCATTGGGTTTGAGCGAAAACAAGTCCACGCACGCAGCGCCGTAGGCGAGTTTCGAGCGCAGCGGCCAACCTGTCCATCTGCGTTGCCGCACTCCCAGGCAGTGTACGAATACGACCGTCGTCCCGTGCCTCGCCTCTGAGCAGGTCTCGTGATGAACGCAGCTCACGGAGGACATAATCAGCGGTTCCTTAAATCAGATCGGGGCCGATCACCGCCCTCAACACCACCTGGGTTTCCCGGTTACGCTTGCGCGATTCAAACCACATCAGCCCACCCTTGCGCAGGCTCAGGCAATCAGGCGTACCCAGCAGTTCCGCTGCCACCAGTCCTAGGGTCGGCTGATGCCCCACCACCAGAACCCATTCCGGTCCATCGGGCCAGCCTGCAGTCTGCAGCACGGCATCAGGATCCACGCCTGGCGCAACTTCATCCCTCGTTTCCATCTCGCGTCCCAGGGCACGGGCTGTCTGCTGCGCCCGTACCGCCGGGCTGACCAATATTTTTGCCTCATTCGGCAAAATCGCTGTGAGCCAGGCCGCCACCCGCTCTGCCTGCTTCCTGCCACGCGAAGTAAGCCTCCGGGCCAGGTCGTCGGCTCCATCCTCGGCTTCGGCATGACGCCATAACAGCAGGTGCATGGTCTTTTCCTTATCAATTAATTCGTATGTGCGGTGGACGGCACAATATTCGGCTTTGATTACAGTCCGATTACAGGTGAATGTCCAGAGCAAACCTGAGTGAACTGGAGCCTGATAGAGCGGCCCCGACCTCTGTTGGATTAATCAGTCGGGCGGCAAGGTCCGATGATTCATCCCAACTCTGGACGTTGCGCCAGCGGCACCTCGAGATAGAACCTCGCCCCTTCCCCTATTGCCGATTCCGCCCATACCCTACCCCCATGCTTGGCTGCGGTAACCTGGACAAAGTACAGACCGAGCCCTGCGCCACTTTCAGAGGTGCCATCCAAACGTGAGAAACGGCGAAACAGCAAGGGCAACTGATCCCGGGGAATGCCCGGGCCGTGGTCATGCACCTCGACCCGCGCATAACCCTGTTGCGGGCACAAGGTCACCTCCACTTCGCTATTTGGGCGCGTATATTTGACCGCATTCTGTACAAGATTGAAGGCGGCGCGTTCCAGCAAGCCGAATTCCCCCCTCACCCAGACCGGCTCATCCGGTATCTGCCGCACCAGTCTGACCTGCCTGCTTTTGGCAAAGTCATACACCATGTCGACCGCCTGATGAAGCAGTGCAGCCACATCCAGCTCCTGGAACCTGCTGCTGTCAGCAATCTCGGCTCGAGCTGTCTGCAAAAACTCTTCGGCCAGCTCCAGCGCGCGCGACAGCTGACTGCGCAATCTGGCCAGCGTTTGTGGCGAAGCGGATTGGGCACCCATTTCTGCCACGGCCAGTGCAAGCGGCGCGCGAATGTCGTGGGACAGGAAGGCCAGCGTTTCGCGCCGCTCGCGTTCCAGTTGTTTTACTGGAGTGATATCCACCAGATTGATGACCTGGTTCAGATCCGCGCTGTTCATTGGGGCAGACTCGACCAACAAGGCCTGCCCATCGCTGCCTTCCACTTCACGCTGGTGTTCTGCTGTTCCGTCGTCCGGGAATCGCAATTCGTCCGGTGCGGGCAACTCCTTTTCCACCTTGAGCCAATCCTGCGCATGCCGGTTGGCAAGCCGCACCTTGCCGGTCTGATCGAGCGCCACGACGCCATGTGGCATGGATTCAATCACCTGGTCAATCAGGCTGCGCAGTGCACGAACTCGCCGTGAGGCATTCTGGATTTGGTGGATGCGCAGGGCAAACGGATCGGCACCCTTGGCAGTTTGCGCTGGCGCCAATACAATGGCCGAGCGCTGCAGTTCATGTGACAGCTGCCTGATTTCCCGATCGAGAAAGCGTGTGGCCGACTCCAGTCGGCGCCAACTCCAGACCGGGTAGGCCACCAGCAGGGCCAGCAGGCTGCCGGAGGGAGGAAACCAGACCTGAAGCATCGAAGGCGCGATCAGGGAAAACAGAATCACCAGCAGGATCAGGCCCAGGCTCGTTATCAAACCGCTGCGGGGAGAAAGGCTTGCCAGAAGCGGGACAGGAAGCAGTGCAATCAAAGCGGTCAATATCAGCGTGAACCAGCGCGGCGATTCGACAATGAGCGCCCCCTCTCCCATCGCTGCAATCGTATTGGCATGGAACTCGACGCCTGGCATCGGTTCTGTAAGTCCCGAAACCGGCGTGGGCAGACGGTCGCCGAGTCCCGAGGCCGTTGCACCCACGAGCACAATCTTGTCCTTGAAGAGTCCTTTGGGAAACCGGCCAGTCAACACCTGAACATAGGGCAACGAATTGATGTGCCCAGGCGGCCCCAGGAAGGGCACCCGGCGCGGTGAATAACGCACCAGGGCAAAGGGATTGGGATCATTCAGTTCTGTAGGCCGCTCGACCCGCCCTGGGAATGGCAGTCTTCCCGCGTCAAGAACGGCCTCCGCAAAAAGTGGCCAGCGTGGTTCGCCCACCCCCTCCCACAGATAAACTCCACGCGCGATGCCATCTTCACTGAGTTCAGCATGAACCCGGCCCAGTCCGGCAGCCGCCGCGGTCAAATCGGGTATCGGCAGAACCTCGAGAATCGGGCCATTGTGGCGCGTATGCTCAAGCAGCACCGGCAGCACGACATTGCTGGCATCCTTGACCGCCTGAACCAATGCCGCGTCTGCGGGTTGGTCGGCTGTATCAGGCTCGGCAAAAATGATGTCCAGCCCGATGACTCGAGCACCCTCTTCCCTGAGCTTGTCTACCAGACTGGCATGGATGCGTCGCGACCATGGCCAGCGTCCGAGTTGTGAGAGGCTTTCCTCATCGATTGCCACGATGACAATCTGCGCTGGTGCCGGTTTAGTATGCAGCCGCTGGCCAAGATCGTAGAGAAGATTGTCGACGCGGGAAAAAATGCCGGTCAGAGTTGCCAGAAGGGCGACACCGGCCAGGATCAGCGCTGCCCGCAAACGTTCGTCGTAAAGCAGGCGCTTCATCTTCG
Organism: Thiobacillaceae bacterium; assembly: GCA_049578545.1. Taxonomy (GTDB): domain Bacteria; phylum Pseudomonadota; class Gammaproteobacteria; order Burkholderiales; family Thiobacillaceae; genus DASQBT01. The sequence continues at coordinate 35,435 of JBAUMF010000022.1, read as the reverse complement.
AATTGGATTCAGAGCAGGAGCATGAGTGCTGGGGCGAGCGGGATCAACCACTGGGGGAAATTGCTCGGTACGTTGATCACCTGTATGCCGTAAGGCCCCGCCGTGCCATCCTGCTCAACTGCCCGGACAGCCAGAAAATATTGGCCGGCGGGTGGGCGGGGCATAACTGCCGCATTGTTTTGTGGGGCACCCTGCCAGAAGATATCCTTCAGCTGTTGATCGCGCGCAAACAGGAGCTCGTAGTGCTGGCCTTGCTCGATAGAAGGCAGTGGCACACTGAGCGTATCGGCCGCAACCTGTGCCGGCTTTTTGAGTTCGGGGGCATGCGGCAGCGCCTTGTAGGCAAAACGCTGGCTGTTCGTCCAGGGGCCGGCCACGCCGGTGTCCGTCAGACTCGCTGCTCGCCAGAAATAAGTGCCCTCGCCAAGTGGCTTGGTGACACGGAATTCATTTTCAGGAGTACTGGCCACATCGTCGACCAGCCGGGTAAAGGCTTCGTCGTGTGCAACCTGAACCTGGTAGGCTGCCGCTTCTGTTGACCTGGTCCAGGCCAGCCTGGGCTGATCATTTCGCACCTGTGCCTTGTCAGCAGGGTCAGTCAACAAGGGTGCAAACGGATGGGCATGGACCGCGAACGCATGCAGTCCATCCAGACCCTGCAAACCGAGTGCATCGATTGCACGCAGGCGCAAGAAATAATTTCCATTGGGCAAGTTGGGAAATACCAGAACCGGGCCCGTAACACGTTGCTCCAGCAACACATTTTCAAATTGGGTGTCCGGGGCAATCTGGCCCTGCCATGCGACCGCGCCATTCATTGCTGGCAAAGGAAATCGCAAAGGGTAATGTTCCAGCAACGCAGGGAGTGTGCTTGTGTCTGGGCTGGGCAACAACGCAACGGGCGTTGCCGGGGGTTTGCCGGTTTCTGCCACAGTGCCCTGAGCCTGAGCCACCTTCACTTCAGTCTGTTGGGCGCTCACGCCGACCAATCCCTCCACAGTCTCTTCATGCATGACGGCATCATCAGCCGAGACACGGAACCGGGTTCCCCTTACTGCTGCCAGAGCAGACGGCGTTTGCACTTCCAGGCGATTGCCGGGCTTCTTGACCGGGTTGGCTTCCAGTTCAACCCGCCCATGCTGCAATCGGGCACGGGTGTCCACCATGCCACCGCCGGCGTAGACGCTGACAATATCCAACGCGAGACGCGATTGAGGCTGCAGTCTGAGTCTTGAGCCGTCGGCAAAAACAAGTACGACCACACCCCGATCTCCGGTTTCAACTTGACTGCCTGCAGGCAATGCGGTACCGGCCGTTAACGCATGCATGCCAGGTTCACCAGGCAATTGCGCCCGTGCATCACCGTTCGCCGCCTCGACACGTGCCTCGGCTGGCTGCTGTCGCAGCCAGGCGATGGGTATGCGCAGCACAGACCCCGGCGGCAGGCGACGAGGTTGAGCGACTCGATTCAATTTCTGCAAAGCCGGCCAGTTGAGCGGATTGGCCAGATAGTTCGCGGATATGCCAATCAGGGTATCGCCTGGACGGATTGTATAGCGCCATTCGACCATGCCTGGCTGATCTGCCCACGCTGTGGAAGCCAGCAGCAGCCCGCCCACAAGTGCTGCTCGCGTGATCATGCCGTTATTGGTCTTCCAGTCGTTCCAGACGATAACCCTGGCGATAGACCGAACTCAGGCGCCAGCCTGATTCTGGAGTCAGATCAAGTTTTCCACGCAGATGACTGACATGCACATCCACCGTCCGCGTATCGATTTCGGGGCTGGATCCCCAAACCACCTGAATCAGGTGTCCCCGCGGCAACAGCGTGCCGATGCGGCTGAAAAGATAGAGCGCGAGCTCCGTTTCCTTTTCCGTCAACTTGATCGTCGCGCCACCCACCTGGAATCGACGATTAGCAAAATCCACTTTGATGTGACCGAAATCCTGTACCGGCTCAGGTCGAAGCTTGGAGGCGCAACGCCTAGCCACAGCATGTATGCGCGCGATCAGAATGCCCTTGGCCGGCGGTTTGACGATATAGTCATCAGCCCCTGCCTGAATGGCGGAAACCACGTCTTCTTCCGAGTCGCGGCCGGTCAGGAAGATCACCGGGGGCAATACGCCCTTGAGCTTGAGATTGGCCATGACCTCCGGGCCCGTAATATCAGGGACCATCCAGTCGAGAAGGCAAACATCATAGCGTTCCTCACTGAGTGCCCGGATGAAGTCACGCCCGGTGCGAAACCAGTCCACGTGGTGGCCAGCTTCGGTCAACCAATCCACCACCATGGGCGCGAAGCTGGCGTCATCTTCAAGAAAGGCGATCTTCATCCTGTGCTCCATTGCGGACTGAATTTTGGATAACGGGTTCATCTTCTTCCCCAGGAAGTATGGTTTATCTTTCGCCATGGCCAATAGGCCGCGTTTACCAAAAGCGCTTGATTCTGGAAAACTTTTGTAAAGCGCTGCCTAGCTTTTTTTCCGATTTTAGCCCGGTTGCGGCCAGCCAGCCATGTACCAAATCGCGTGCACGTTGAAGTTCCGCCGAATCGTCCTCCATGGATGCCATCAAACGGTCAGCCACCGCCATATCATTCATGTTCCCCAAAATTGTCTGCAAGTCTGCAAGCGCTGCTGTCATGCCGGCCACCGCCCCCTCTGAATACAGGCTTGAAAAACAGTCGAGCGTGTAGCGCAACCGCTTGATGCTGATGCGAAGCCGATGCCGCTCCGCCACGCCCGTTACCGGGTTTGCCAGGATGGCCCTCATCTGCCGGTAACGCTTTTTAAGATGACGGGCAGCAAAATCCCCAAGGTCGGGGTCACCCAACTCCACAACAAAATGACGGTGTGATTCCTCCAGGTGACGCCCAAGGCCCAGCAATAATCGACCGCAGGCTGGCGATTGCAGGTAAGCCTTTACCTGATCGTGAGTATGTCGACGGGCGTGGTCTGCCCGCCCGGCCAACTGTTCAAGCGGCCCGCTGTCAGGCAGGGCGGCACGCAGGGGGGGAAGCGTTTCGGTACAAAACACATCCCAGTCCCGCGCGGGCCCGAACACGGTATTGAGTTTCCTGAGTTCTCCCAGCAAGACCAGCGGAAGCGGAAGGCCGCGCTTGAACAGGCTATAGGACGAGCGAAAACGCCGCAGCGCCACTCGCGCCTGATGCAGGTATTCGGGATCATTGGCATACCCGATCCCCGGCAGGTTGGCTGAAAGCTGTCGCAGGCACTGGGTGGCAATCACACGCCACGCATCGGCAGGCGGCAGTCGCCGATCCAGGGCGGGAAATTTTGCCTTGATTGGCGCAGCGCCTATATTTCTAGCCAGGCAGACACCGCGCTCGGCCTTGCTGCGGTCAAAGGGCCACAGTGGAACCATCTCGCCCAGTTCCATGGCCAGGGCAAACAATGCGTCCGGCCGACCGCTCTTGAGCTCCAGTTCAAGCTCCTGGATCCATTCCGTCCTTTCGCCGGCACGGATCTCACCTTCGTCCAGAGCGACTTCGATTTGGCTTCCCCTGATACCGTTCACCTGCCTGCTGCGTCGTGCAAACCGGGTTTCAAAAACCGGCACCAGCTTCTTCCGCAATGAATTGGGAACATACTTTTCAGCCTCAGGTGGAAAGCGTTCGAACTCGATACCAGGGCCGGATACCGGCACTTCCAGTTCGCCCCGGGTGCTCAGACCGCCGCTTGAATTGCCTTCGACCTTGAGGGTTTGAATCCAGCGCCGGCCGATACGTCTCACCCGAAGCGCAATGCCGCGTTCAGCCAGTTTGAAATCGGGTGTATCGAAATAGATTGTCTGCAGCCGTTGCCGACTTGCAGGCTTCGCAGCCATGCGCGGATGACTCATCAGGCTCTTTGTGCCTGCTGGCAGCAAAAGCTTGAGTTCGATTTCCTTGCCGTTAGCTGTCATTGGGTCGCGATAGATGGAAGAAGCTCAAGTTTGTTAGCATTCAGCAACCTGTATATACCAACCATCAGAATGAAACTACCTCAGCCCGAACATCTGCTCAACCGGGAATTGGGCATTCTCGCCTTTCAGCGCCGAGTGCTGGCTCAGGCTGAAGAGGAATCGACCCCTTTGCTGGAAAGGTTGCGTTTCCTTTGTATAGTCAGCAGCAACCTGGACGAATTTTTCGAGGTCCGTGTCGCAGGGCTGAAGGAACAGATCAATGCAGGCGTAGTCAGCCTTTCCCCCGACGGTCTTACGCCCCGACAGGCCTATAAAGCAGTATGCCTGAAAGCTCACGAACTGGTCGATCGTCAATATGAACTTCTCAACGAAAGCATCCTGCCCGCGCTCGCTGCAGAAGGCATACGCTTTATCCGCCGCACCCACTGGACTGAAAATCAGGCAGCCTGGATCAAGGATTATTTTTTTCGCGAGCTGATGCCCGTGCTGACCCCGCTCGGACTGGACCCGGCCCATCCTTTTCCACGGGTACTGAACAAGAGCCTGAATTTCATCGTCGAACTCAAGGGCAAGGATGCATTCGGACGCAACACCGGTGTTGCTGTCGTTCAGGCACCCAGAGCGCTGCCCCGGGTCATTCGCATGCCAAGCGAAATTGCTGGCTGCGAATACGGCTTTGTCTTCCTCTCCTCAATACTGCATGCGCATGTGGGTGAGTTGTTTACCGGCATGACGGTTGAAGGTTGTTACCAGTTCCGTGTGACACGCAACTCGGATCTGTTCGTGGACGAGGAAGAGATCAAGAACCTTCGGCAGGCGCTTCAGGGTGAATTGCCTCAGCGCAATTATGGCGCCGGTGTCCGCCTCGAAGTGGCTGACAACTGTTCCGATTCGATGGCAAAGTTTCTGCTGGCACAGTTCGCTCTGGGCGAAGATGATCTTTATCAGGAGCATGGGCCGGTCAATCTGGTTCGTCTGATACGGGTTCCGGACTGGGTCGATCGACCCGACCTGAAATTTGCTCCCTTTGTTCCCCAATTGCCGGCACGGCTTGCCAAGATCGACAACATTTTTGACGTAATCCGCAAGGGCGATGTGCTCCTGCACCATCCTTTTGAATCGTTCCAGCCTGTCATCGACTTTATTGAGCAGGCCTCGCACGACTCACAGGTCATGGCAATCAAGCAGACGGTTTACCGCACTGGCGCCGATTCCCAACTGATGAGCGCGCTGATGTCCGCCGCCAGCCAAGGCAAGGAAGTTACGGTCGTGGTGGAATTGATGGCACGCTTCGATGAGGAAGCCAATATCAACTGGGCGGCCCGGCTGGAAGAGGCCGGTGCCCACGTTGTCTATGGCGTGGTGGGGCACAAGACCCATGCCAAGATGGCCCTGGTTGTACGCCGCGAGGAAGGACAGCTCAGGCGTTATGCCCACCTCGGCACGGGCAACTACAATGCCCGCACTGCCCGCCTGTATACCGACTTTGGTTTGCTGACCTGCAACGAAGCCCTTACTGCAGACGTACATAACCTTTTTGTTCAACTCACCGGTCTGGGCCGGGCAGGCAAGCTCAATCAACTCTGGCAGTCGCCATTCACCCTGCACAGCGAAATCATTGCAGCCATCGGGCGCGAGTCAGAGCAGGCCAAAGCCGGCCGGCCTGCTGCCATCATCGCGAAAATGAATGCCCTTCTGGAACCCGCCGTGATCGCTGCGCTTTATGCCGCCTCGCAGGCAGGCGTCAAGATCGACCTGATCGTGCGGGGCATGTGCGCCCTCAAACCCGGTATTCCCGGAATTTCTGACAACATCCGGGTGCGTTCCGTTGTGGGTCGTTTTCTCGAACACACCCGGGTGTTCTACTTTGGTAACGGCGGGAACGAACAGGTTTACCTGTCCAGTGCAGACTGGATGGACCGCAACTTCTTCCGCCGCATCGAAAGCTGCTTTCCGGTGCTGGAACCAAAACTGAAAAAACGGGTTATACAGGAAGGGCTGCGCCCCTATTTGAAGGACAACCAACAAGCCTGGGACATGAGGTCGGATGGCAGCTATCATCGCCGCAGCCCGCGCCGTGCCAAGCCCTATAGTGCTCAAACCGAATTGCTTTCCCTCTTGGCGCGTACCGAAAAGTAAGCTTCACAGTCCAGTCACATCCATGTCATTTTCTTGTGGCCTGATACGCGCATGCATGAACATGCTTATAACCGAACAGACCACTTCCAGATTTCTCCGCCCCCATCAGCTTCACAATCAGTAGATGTTCGAAACCCCGGGGATTCCCCGGCCACTTCATCACCTCAACCAACGTCTGACAACCCGCGCCATTACCGCACTCTCTGGATATCGGACATTCACCTTGGCACCGCTGGCTGCCAGGCCAACTACCTGCTGGACTTCCTGAAGCATAACGAGTCCGACACACTTTATCTGGTCGGCGATATTCTGGACGGCTGGCAGTTGCGCAAGGGCTGGTACTGGCCGCAAACCCACAATGATGTGGTGCAAAAACTGCTGCGCAAGGCGCGCAAGGGTACGCGTGTCGTGTATGTCCCGGGCAATCACGACTCCATGGCGCGGCAATTCATCGGACTGGCATTTGGTGAAATTGAAGTGTCTGATGACGTCATCCATGTCACCGCCTCGGGCAAGCGGCTGCTGGTAGCTCATGGCGACATGTTCGATGGCGTCATGCAGCATGCGCGCTGGCTGGCTTACCTGGGCGACTCGCTTTACACATTTACCCTGATCCTGAACCGCTGGTTCAACTGGGCCCGACTCCACTGCGGCTATTCCTACTGGTCTTTGTCGCAGTACCTCAAGCACAAGGTCAAGAACGCAGTCAGTTTCATAACAGCCTTCGAACGGGTTATGACCGAGGAAGCAAAGCGGCGCCAGTGTGACGGTGTGGTCTGCGGGCATATTCACAAAGCCGAAATCCGCAGCATCGATGGCCTCCTGTACTGCAATGACGGCGACTGGGTAGAAAGCCTCTCGGCACTTGCCGAAACCGCCGACGGCGAGCTGCAAATCATTTACTGGACGCACTGTCTCGACGTCACGGCAAAAAAAATGACGGGGCGCAGCAAGGCTGGCATTACAGACAAACAGCAGCAGCGAATAAGGGAAAACGCATGAAAGTAATGATCGTGACCGACGCATGGCAACCCCAAGTCAACGGGGTGGTTCGCACACTCACCAACACCAAACGCGAGATGGAAGCCATGGGGCACGAGGTTGAACTCCTGTCGCCGCTGGAGTTTAGCACCCTGCCCTGCCCGACCTACCCGGATATCCGTCTTTCCATTTTGCCGGGCAAGGGCGTGGCGAAACGTATTCGCAACTATGCGCCACACGCCCTGCATATCGCCACCGAAGGGCCGCTCGGACTCGCGGCACGGCGCTATGCCATTCGCCATGGCCTGCCATTCACCACGGCTTACCACACCCGCTTCCCGGAGTACGTAAAGCCACGCTTTGGCATACCCCTTTCCTGGACCTATCGTTTCTTGCGCTGGTTTCATGCGCCTTCGCGCGCGGTGATGGCGCCGACCCCCAAGGTCAAATCCGACCTTGAAACCTATGGCTTCGAAAATGTGGTGCTGTGGTCACGTGGCGTCGATCTAGATATTTTCCAATTGCAGGATGCAAATCGACTCAATTCCGAACCGCCGATCTTCCTCTATGTCGGCCGCGTAGCCGTGGAGAAAAATGTCGAGGCCTTCCTGGAACTGGACTTGCCCGGTTCCAAATGGGTAGCAGGCGACGGTCCTGCGATGGCCAGCCTGCGTGCCAAATACCCTGAGGTGCACTACCTGGGGGTGCTGAATCAGCCGGAACTGGCAAAAGTATATGCATCCGCGAATGTATTCGTATTTCCCAGCAAGACTGACACCTTCGGGCTGGTTCTGCTGGAGGCCATGGCCTGTGGTCTGCCAGTCGCGGCCTATCCGGTCACCGGACCGATTGATGTGCTGGGCGATTCTGCAGCGGGTGTGATGCATGAGAATTTGCGTGAAGCCTGTTTGGCTGCACTGAAGATCGAACGCAAGACAGCACGTGCACACGCCCAGCGGTTTTCATGGCGGACAGCGACTGAACAGTTTGTCAGTCATCTACAGGTTGCCGAGCAACCCGATTTGATATCAGCCACCGCTGACTCGGTAGCCTAGTCACCCGCACAGTTGCGGTTGATCCAGGGCCAAAGGTCGCGGTTCCACCGGGACTAGCAACAGGGACGAACCGAAGACCGCGCTGCCGAATGGCCGGTCTCAAGCTCCCTGCTGACCTACAGGGTGAACAAGCTGATAGCTCATGATCGGCCTCTATAGTCGTCGTTCGCCGCTTGAAGCGGCGAAGGCCGTCATGGAACCATCACCCTAAGGTGAAGGAATCAACTCGAGCGACCGCTTTCCTGTCCCGCGACCGCGTGATCGCGACCCTTTTGCTGCCGGTCGTGACCGTCGGCAGGAATGTCCGGAACCCTACAGTCACCTGTCATTTGCCTATACTCTGATTGCGCGCAGCCTTTTCTGCGTCGTGCGGGGGAAAAAGCCATGAGCATGATTTTTCCTTCTCGAACCCTATTCGCTTAAGTGCGCTTGAGATGGCCGTGTCCTCGGCGTTGTACGTGGACGCGTCTGAAGTACGTGCCAAGCCGGCTCGCTCGGCCCTCATTGCAGCCACGATGCTACTCACGGGCATGGTTATCCTGTCAAAGGGTGCCTGCGCGCAGTCGGCAACGGAGGGGCAGATAGCGGATGGGCCCTTGCTGCTCGCAGATTTCAATGAGGACGAGCAGCAGCGCCTGAATCCACAACAGCTGCGCCCTTTTGCGAATGAGTACGAGCACCAGCAGCATCAGCAGCAGGAGGCCCAGCAGCCACAGCCAGGACAACCCCCTGCGGCATGGACGGGTTCAATCGGCAGCGGAAGCGAGGATCCCGCAACAAGTTGGCGCGCTACGCCACGGCTGCCACCGAACAGGAACCCGCTGCTTGGCCGCTGGCGCCTGGTCGGCACCGACAATGCAGCAACGACCGGAACCACACAGGTGAACGCTTTTGCTGGCTTGCTGGGGCCGCAATACACCGCCATGGCGCAGAACATGGCGAACAGCATGTATGGCGCGACGTGCAAAAACCTGTTCGCGAATGGCGGAGTGGTGGAGTTTCGCCCGGCGGACTTCGTCGCGATCGAAGATAGCGGTGCCACGCGCGTCATCGCTCGCGACGAATATCACGCTGCCGGGCTCGGCGTCGTCATGGTGCCCAAAGATCCCATGATGGCGGCGCTGTTGGAGTTCGACATTCAAGGCGATCAGGCTAAAGCCCGCCGACTCGGTTGCGTCCTCCAGCGCGTGAGCCTCAGCAAGCACCCGACTCCAGCACCGACCACTAGCGTGGCTTCGCAGGCGGCCGCTTCCGGCGACGCCGGTTTGGCGACGCTCAACCTGCTGATCCGCGCGCAACCGCCGGGCGCCGGCAGATCCGCGCCGTTCGCCCCGGCAAGCGGCGCCGCCGTGATGCTCCAAACCAGAAGTGTGGATGAAGCGCTCGCTGCCGCCGGCTTCGCCGGCCCCCGTTCCCGCGCCATCTGGGCGACTGCCTGCGCAAACCATGATGCCCGGACGTGCCAACGCGGATTGCAGGCCATAATGGCCAACCCGGTCGCAAAGGGCGTTGCAAATGACAAGGGGCAGGTCGCGATCGCGGGGATTCCACCCGGGCGTTACTACGTGTTCTCGATTGGCGGTGCCGGCGGCCGCGACTACACGTGGGACGTGCCGACGACGTTGAAGCCCGGCTCCAACGTCCATTTTCTGGATCAAAGCACGGCATTGCAGCCGCCTGAATAGCGCCGTCGCGGCTGCGTCGCCCCAGGTCCGGGGGGACCGCGGGTGCCGCCAGCTGCGTGTAGGCCTTGGCGGCATCGCGACGCTGGGCGGCAACCGCCGCCCGGTGCGACCGTGGCGGCAGTACCTCCACATAGGCGCCCCAATCATTGCTGGTGGGGGAGGGAGGAAAGGTCGCTGGCATCGAATTTCACGGGCTATGTCCGGTTAAGAATCCATAGTGGAACGAGTGAGCTCAGACCATCAACGGCCGTGTTGGCTGAACCGTTGACGGTGGCCACACCACTACCACGGGCCGATCATCGGCCACAGGAGTCATTCGCCGGCATCGTCCTATTGATGACACATGGGCGCAATGTGGAAATCGGTTGGACCCACTCTCTTGGCTGAGAGCGGTCATACGATAGTTCGCTATCACGCGGCATCCTAGGGTCCGGGAAGTCGAGAAACCGGTCATTACGCTTGTGATTCCCATTGGATGGCGGCATGATCCGTGGTGAGTCGGCACAGTTCACTACTCTTGTGGATTGATAACCTGATGTGCGGCATGCCAGAAACGGGGGGGAATCATGGGACATTGGTTAAGGATGGTGGCGTTGGCCTTGGCCTCGGCTGTGCCGTTGGTCGGTATGGCGCAAGAGAAGGTAGACATTCCTTCTCGAACGCCAAGCACCTGGACCGAGTACGCGCACGGTCAGGGCGCAGCGGTGACAGTCGTCGGCTATCTGTATCTGCCGAGCGGCGCAAAAGGGCCTGTGCCGGCGATGATCCTCAAGCACGGAAGCGCCGGGCTTACGGGGTCGCAGGGTGACAATATCCGCAAGTGGGCCAAGAGCCTGAACGACTGGGGTATGGCAGCCTTCGTCGTCGACAGTTTCGGGCCGCGCGGTATTGGCGAAAGCGCAAGTGACCAAGGCAAGCTGAGGAGTCTGGCTGATCTTGCCGACTCCTTTGCGGCGCTGAAGGTGCTGGCGGCCGATCCGCGCATTGACTCTGGCCGTATCGGTATCATGGGTTGGTCGCGGGGCGGTGCGGTTGCGATGGAGACAGCGCTGGAAAGTGCACGGCTGGCGATGCTGGCGCCCGCCGATCCCAAGTTCGCTGCCCATGTCGTGTTTTACGGAATGGCCTCGCCACAGTACCGTGACACAGCCACCGACCGCGCACCGATGCTCTTCTTGCATGGCGATGCGGACAACCTCGTGCCGGTCGGACCTACCCGGGAATTCGCCGACTGGATTCAGACGCAAGGCAACCCAGTCACCTTCCAGACCTATCCAGGCGTTTATCATGACTTTGACGTGGAGGGGGGCATCGACGGATCTGTCAGTCGGGTCGAGACGGCCCGCAACTGCGATGTGGTCGTCGATTGTTCGACCGGTCAGGTTATCCGGATGGACAACAAGCCCGTGAGCGGGGTTTCCGGGTTCGCCCTGATCCGATACATGCGAGGCTGCATGCAGCGCGGCGCGGAACTGCATCCCAACGGCGCGGCCCGCGCCGACGCGGTGGAGAGGGTGCACCGCTTCCTGGTCCAGACCTTCCACATTCAGGGTTGAGCGCGTGAGGCGTTGCCTGGAGCCCCAGCGAATCACCGACCTGTGCAGTTTTCCCGGAGATCGAGGTGATCGCCAGGGTGAGTCGGCGTGTTACAACGCGTCGGGAGTATGCGTTCGGAAAAGTTTGAGTGGACGTTCGGCGTCGGCGACGAGCCAACTTTCAATCATGATCCGATAGCCCTCACTTCGGCCAGATAACATCCAGGACCTCTCCGGGTCGGCAACGGTAGCTCGCGAATCATGAAAGAAATGCCGACAGAGACGGCAGGAGCATCCGCTGACTCCTAGTGCGCCTGAAAGGCGCCCAGACCGCCGCACTTGATCTTCAGAATCGGGGGGTAACCTGCACCAATCACTCGCGGGAACGTATGCGGAGCGATTTGATGCAAGCCGGCGACGCTGCGGGAGGCAGCCCACTAGCAGCCAGCCGAAAGGCGCCTACTGGAGCAATGGTCTTAGTGCGGCTCGACGATCTTCCGCGCATGTTGGAGTACCGAACAATTTTCCAGGAGAAGCAATCATGTCGCTGCTATTTGCGAAGACCAGGCTAGGATCTCTCACGCTGCAGAATCGTCTGGTCATGGCGCCGATGACGCGCAATCGTGCAATCAATAATATTCCCAACGAACTCATGGCGCAGTATTACGCACAGCGCGCTTCGGCAGGACTGATCATCTCGGAAGGCACTTCGCCATCCCCCAATGGACTGGGCTATGCGCGCATACCCGGGATTTTCTCCGCGGCGCAGATTGCAGGGTGGAAGCGCGTCACTGAAGCGGTTCACCCGGGAGGTGCGAAGATGTTCATGCAGTTAATGCACTGCGGGCGCATCGCTCATCCGCTCAACCTGCCGGCGGGCGCGCGCGTATTGGGCCCCTCGGCGATAGCCGCCACCGGCGAGATGTACACCGATGCGGAGGGCATGAAGCCGAATGCGATGCCGGAGGCAATGACTGAGGCTGACATCAAGGCCACAATTGATGAATTTGCCGTAGCGGCAAAGAATGCCATGGCCGCGGGATTCGACGGCATTGAACTGCACGGGGCGAATGGCTATCTGCTTGAGCAATTCATCCGCCCGAACTCCAATCAGCGCACGGATCGATATGGCGGCCCAATCGAGACCCGTGCGCGCTTTGTCCTGGAGGTCATTGATGCCGTGAGTAAGGCCATAGGCAAGGACAAGGTCGGCATACGTCTCTCTCCGTTCGGCGTGTTCAACGACATGCCCCTGTATCCAGCGATGGAAGCGGATTACACCTACCTGGCGCACCAGCTCAATGCCGCTGGACTGCTTTACATCCACCTGGTGGACCACTCGCCGATGGGGGCACCGCCAGTGCCCCAGTCAGTCAAATCAACGTTCCGTAGCGTGTTCAAGGGCACATTGATTCTGTCCGGTGGCTACGACGCCGCACGTGCCGAAAGCGAGCTGGTCGCGGCCACATGCGACTTGGTTGCCATGGCACGACCGTTCCTTGCCAATCCGGACCTGGTCACGCGATGGAAGTCCGGTGCCATAGTGAATGAGCCCGACGTTGAAACGTTCTATACGCCGGGACCGAAGGGATATACCGACTACCCGATGCTGACCGGCTAGCCGACAGCCCTGTCTGCGGATTCCCCGCAAAGACAGGGATAAGTTTACCTTGCCGGACTCAAACCATACCGAGACATAGTTGGAGTTAGGAACCCAAAATAAATTCGGATGGTCTTCTATTGGCGTTGAGGATTGAAGCTCAATGCCAGCTGGACTCAGTTGGAGACTCCCAGCCGCTAGGCCCGGTTCCCTCACCAAAATGGCAGGGTCTGCTATTCGCTGCACGTCAGATACCTAATTGGCAGCCCGCCATTGGCCTTTGTGGGTCGGGAGTTCGCATTCGCAGTTTTGAGAAGCAGAAACTCATCCTGGCAAGCTTGAGATCCAGCACGAATGAACGTTATGGCCGGTTATGTAGCGCTCCACATAAGGCCGAACAGCCGCCCCACAATCCATCTCGGCATCCGTCTGCTCACGAGCAGAGACCAGGCTTCGCTGTTGCAGGCGCGACTGGCCGAAACCGGTCTGCAAGCGAAGGTCGCCTTACCACACAGCTGACAATCGTAAGGGGTGAAACGTTATAGGAATATAGTGACTGCGTTTTGGATGATTATCAGTGGCGGGTTGCAATTCAATATGCAGCCAAACGCAGCTTGACCACTGGAATTAGGAAAGTGAGTTAGGCTGCACTTTTTAACCGGAAGGCGAGTCTCACGCCCTTCCAGTCGTTTTCTTCCTCTTCGAGCTCGGTTCGGGCCAGCAGGTTCTGTTCCAGCCAGTCAGATGGCAATACCAGCTTGCAGCCCTTGCCTTGACACTGCAAGTTCATCATTGGAAGCACGGCGTCCTGCCGGCTGCGATGGAATAACACGGCAAGCCGCAGAATTTGGATCAGCAACAGGTCGTCCTGAGAAATGGGCTGCACTGCATCAGGCATCAAGGCCGGCACCTTGGCCAGACCGCCACGCTGGGCGCGCACCAGAAGTGCGAGACGAGATTGATCGCTCTTGGAGAATCCGGGCATATCGGCGTTCTCCAGGATATAGGCGCCATGTTTGTGGTAACTGGCGTGCGCGATCGAAATCCCGATTTCGTGAAGGCGTGCAGCCCAATCCAAGAACTGCCGCGCAGTTTCAGCATCATTCTCGATCAACGGCAAGACCTGATCGAACAGCTTGAGCGCCAGACCGCGGACCCGCTGCGCCTGCCCTGCATCCACATGATAGCGCCGGGCAAATTCGGCCACAGTGGATTCGCGCATATCGGCATGGTGAAAACGCCCCAACTGGTCATAAAGGATGCCTTCGCGCAATGCGCCGATTGCGGGCGTCATGCGCTTTATTCCCAGTTCGGCAAACACGCCAGCCATGATAGCGAAACCACCCGCAATTACGGGCAAGCGGTCGGCCTTGAGACCGGCAAGGTTCAATGCCTGGACATGACCTGCACGCACCATCAATTCCTTGAGGTTGTCCATGCCACCCACCGTAATGCACCCATCTGAAAGGCCATTCATGCCCAGTACATCTGCCAGGGCCCGAGCGGTGCCTGACGAGCCAGCTGCTTCCGACCACTGCCCCTGGTAAGCCGCAGCAATGGATTGCGCCTCGGTTCTCGCAGCCAGAATGGCCTGTTTCATCATGGCTTTTTCTATACGCCCCTCGGGAAAATAGCGCTGGGAGAAATTGACGCAGCCCATGTTCAGACTTTCCATGATGGCCGGCTTCATTCCCCTGCCGACAATGCACTCCGTCGAGCCGCCACCGATGTCGACCACCAGGCGCTGATCTTTCGATGCGGGCAGGCTATGTGCTACGCCAATGTAAATGAGCCGCGCCTCTTCACGACCCGCAATGATTTCGATGGGAAACCCGAGGGCCGCCTCGGCATCATCCAGAAAGCTCGGCGCATCCTTGGCCTGGCGCAAGGCACTGGTGCCCACGCATCTGACAGTCGCTTTTTCGAACCCCTTGAGACGGTCGCCAAAGCGGGTCAGGCAATCCAGCGCGCGCTGACGAGACTCTCCGTCCAGCCGCTTTTCTGCGGTAAGGCCTGCAGCCAGTCGCACCGGTTCCTTAAGCGCATCCAGCATGTAAAGCTGGTTTTGCACTACCCGCGCCACCTGCAACTTAAAGCTGTTGGACCCTAGGTCAACCGCTGCCAGAAGTTCGTATTTCGTTTCAGTCATCAAGCAAAGAACCAATAAGCAACCGCAATCGCAACCGCGAAACCACCCGCATCCGCTATCAGACCACAACTTACCGCGTGGCGGGCACGTTTGACTCCCGCTGCGCCAAAATATACCGCCAGGACGTAGAAAGTCGTCTCGGTGCTGCCCTGCAGAATGGACGCTAGCCGGCCTGCAAAGGAATCGGCCCCCAAAGTTTTCATGGTGTCGATCGTCATGGCGCGCGCGCCACTGCCGGAAAAAGGCTTCATCAAAGCAGTAGGCAAGGCGTCGACAAACCGGGTATCAAATCCGGCATGCGCAACCAGATTTCGGATCCCGCCCATCAGTATTTCAAGGGCGCCACTGGCCCTGAACAGGCCGATGGCTACCAGCATGGCGACAAGATACGGAATAATAGTGACGGCCGTATTAAACCCCTCCTTGGCACCTTCGATAAAGGCTTCGTAGGCATTGACCTTGCGCAGCGCTGCACCGCCGACAAAAAGGACAACAACGGCCAGAAGAATGAAATGGCCCAGTTGCGCCGACTGTTGCTGCATCTGGCTTGCAGGCAAGCCGGAGAAATGCCAGGCCAGCCCGCCTATGATTGCACTCATCCCGCCCAAATAGGCAAACGTAACCGGATCAAACAGGCGAAGTCTCTGATAAAACGACGTGGCTAGCAGCCCGATCAAGGTACCCCCAAAGCTGGCAAGCAATAACGGAATAAACACATCGGTCGGATTGGCGGCACCCAGCTGGGCCCGATAGGTAAAGATGGTGACAGGCAGCAAGGTCACCGAAGCCGTGTTGATGACAAGAAAAAGAATTTGCGCATCGCTGGCCGTGTCCGGCGTCTTGTTCAGCGTCTGCAACTCTTTCATGGCCTTGATGCCTAGTGGCGTAGCCGCATTATCGAGTCCCAGCATGTTGGCAGCCATGTTCAGTGTAATGGCCCCCAGCGCGGGATGACGATCCGGCACATCCGGGAACAGGCGGCGAAACAGGGGGGCCATCAAGCGCGCGAGGAGATCAATGAACCCTGCCCTCTCGCCGACTTTCATCACGCCCAGCCACAAAGCCATGACGCCGGTAAGGCCCAATGAAATTTCAAATGCCGTCTTGGAATCGTCAAACAACGATGAAATCAGTTTGCCAAATATTTCACCTTCACCCAGGAACAGGAATTTGTAGCAGGCCAGCAAAAAGCTCAGCAGGATAAAACCGATCCAGAGAACATTAAGCATGAATTGAAGAAGATCGATGCAATACCATTCAGCTCGCCCATCCAGCTACAAACAAGAGCAGGCCGACAACCATCCAGATGACCAGTCCGCGCCAGATCAGACTGATTGCGTTATCGATATGATCTGCATCCGGATTTTGATTGATCCCCAGTTCAGGCCTTGGCAGCCATTCTCCCTCGATGCAGACCGGCAGACCAAGACGCACACCCATTGCGCCTGCCCCGGCAGCCAGAATCATTCCTTCCTGTGGATCCCGCCAATCCTGGCCCTGGCTGCGCCAACAATACATGGCATCCTCAAAATTGCCTGCGACCGCATACGTCCCCGCAGTCAGGCGTGCGGGTAACCAGTTTAGAATCTGGAAGATTGTTTCCGCAAAGCGACCAAAGGCTGATCCATTGCCATTCCAGCGTCTTGCCAGTATGGACGATGACCGAAACAATACTGCGCCGACAGGCCCAAACGGGGAAAGCAGGGTAAACCAAAAAAACACACCAAACATTTGCCGGTGGCTGCGGCTGAACAATTCTTCGAGGGTCAGACGAATTGCATCTTCCTCCTGCAGGCTGTTGGGTTTGTCACCACGCCAAATCTCCAGCCTGCGGCACGCCTGTTCCATTTGGCCAGCCTTTATCAGTCCTGCGATTTCTTCTGCCACGCGGCTGTAGTACTTGAACCCCGCAGTAAAATACAAGACAGCGACATTGACTGCCCAGCCCAGAACGCTGCCCATGTAATTGAACCATCCGTATATCAAACCGGTAACAAGCAGCAATGGAAGGACAGCAGCAATCCACGCAAGCACACCGTGCAAGGGTTCACCACCGTCGATCTTTTCGCGCAGAAATCCGGCGTAGCGCGCGTATGCCCGATAATAAGGCAGGGGCTGGGTGAGTGGCCGGTAATGTTCCAGAATTACCGCGGCGAGCAGGGAGGCAAAGGTCATCAGCGTTCCATCTCCACCGTCAGGTCCCCTACTCTAGCAACGCTATCTCCAGCACGATAGATTTCGACTGTTGGCATGCGAATATCCCGGCCGGATGGTTTCAGGTAATCGTATAAGGCCAGATACGCCTTGCTCGGTGCAATCAGAATGCCAGCATTGACTCTGGCCATCAGCACCCTGCGCCGCGGAATGATTTCCTCTTTCAGACCTGGTGGGAGCTTGTCCTCCAGGCCAAGAATGTAGCCAACCTTGGCACGCTGTTCCGCTTTGGAACTAGTGCGCGGATCTGTAAGCAGGACCACCACATTTTCTCCCGGCTTGATGCCAGCCTGCTGCAAGGCATCAAACACCTGTTTCTGCGTCTTGAGTGCATTGCCAATATCACCTTCATGAAGCAGATACGCAATTCGATACGGGCCCGCTTCACCTTGAAGAATTTCAACATGGCTAAAACCACCCCACCACCAGAAGACCAATACGATTGGGGCAACAAATGCCAGCAAAATCGCCGGCCACTGCTTCTTAAACACCTGCTCTCCTTAGGCTGTATGGCACGAAGATAGCACAGGTGAGGAGGATGAGGCCTGTTTGGAAGACAGCTGTAATGCCTGCGGCCATCATCTGCATGAAGCTGGAAACCCCTTGAATCAATGCCTTATTGCAGATATTGGAAGAGTTGGTCAGCTCGCAGGATTCTTGTCCTGAATGTCCATCGCGTATCTGGCCGCTCCAATCTGGAGCAACGAATAATTGGAATGTGAACTGGCAGACAAACAACGACGAAACGGCATTGGCTTGCAGCAGTCTTCCCGGTGAGGCAGCCTAGATCTCGTCACAGCCGAATTCTCGCAGGCATGTTGGCTGTGCCAGTCTTTCTGCGTCCCCAACCACTGATCCGAGTTTGCGGGTATGAAGCTGCCAAACGATGCCCTGAATTATCTCGGCATCGTTCTTTCAGCCATCACATCATTAATGAGGCTCTTGTCGATCTTGAACGCATGGATTGGCAATCCTGACGCGCCCGGTGAAGTCAGCACGAAGAAGAAATAACCAGCTGTTGGAACGATCCTGTTGCTCAATGCAACGAAAAAGTCGATAGGAACATCGACGTCGCCACGCTGGCCAGCTCAAATCCATCCTTTCGACGCACCGACCGCCAACTTGGGTTATCCAACGACATTGCCAATGGAGCTACCATCACCGGCCCACGCAACTCACGCCGCCGCCAAACCCACAGCCCCTTGAAAAAGTCCGACTGGGGCATGACTGCCGGCCAGACCAATGCCTGATTGCCAAATGGCCGAAAACACTACCCCATCGTGGGTAGCCAGCCAGAATCCAATGCTGGCGGCAGGCAGTTTCAACAGCAGGATTTCAGCAACAAACCGACACGGATTCTTGCCCCGATTTGATCAGGGTATGGCGCGACCCCGGAAGGCGAAAAAGGCCCCTTCAAGCCGCATGACGTGGATCAATTTCAGCTTTGACGGATTCCAGCGCATCTTTGAGGGTTTCTTCCGGCAGTTCATTGAGATGTTCCGCTAAGATTTCTGCGGCATCAATCGTACCTGCATCTTCTGGCAGCGTATCCGTATCCAGATTGGCAACGAAGACGGCAGAGGCGCCGACAACCTGCAGCAACTTGGTTCGTTCTCCCATCAGCAATTCAAGTTCCTTGCGCAACAGCTGAACTTCTTCATCTTTCAACGCGTGTACTGTCATGCTACCCCCATCGAGATTTAACGACTTGTGAAACAGTGTACCCCCAAAGCTGAACCGGAAAAATGATTATTCCGAGGCATCAAACCGAAATTCTTATGACCATAACAACGGCTTATTCCATGATTCCTGTAGCCCTGTTGCCCTTCGTTTACAATTGTTGGGCGTGACCATTTTTGGCCTGTTTTCATACGCTTGCGCAAAGCACGGCTCCCATGGGGCTAAAATATCATTCAGTCAAGCGAATCAATACCTTTCATGTCACCACAGACCGGGCTATTTGGTCCTGTTGAACCGCACGTCCAAGGCTTTCTTGAACCCGACGCACTCCACCGCATCTATTGGGAAGAATCCGGCAATCCCAAGGGCATGCCGGTCATTTTTCTTCACGGCGGCCCAGGCTCGGGCACGTCGCCGCAACAGCGCAGATTTTTCGACCCTGAGTATTACCGCATCATCCTTTTCGATCAACGCGGGTCAGGCCGCTCGACCCCCTACGGTGAACTCAAAGACAATACCACGCCCCATCTGATTGCCGACATCGAACTCTTGCGCGAAACATTAGGCGTTGATCGCTGGCTGGTTTTTGGTGGCTCATGGGGGTCTACCCTGGCCCTGGCGTACGGTGAGGCCTATCCGGAGCGCTGCCTGGGTTTTGTGCTGCGCGGCATTTTTCTTTGCCGAAAAAGCGAAGTCGACTGGTTCCTTAATGGCATGAGCACCTTCTTCCCGGAAGCCTGGAGGCAGCTGGTCGAGCCGATTCCTGAGGAACAGCGCTCAAACCTGTTGCACACGTATTACCAGCAACTCATAGATCCCGATCCGGCCGTCCACCTGACCGCCGCCCGTGCCTGGTCAGGCTATGAAGCGCGTTGTTCCACTTTGTTGCCGAATGAAACGCTGGTTAACAGCTTCGAGTCTGACGTTGTCGCCTTGTCCTTGGCCCGGATTGAGGCACACTATTTCATGCATGACATCTTCCTCCCGGAGAATTGCCTGCTCACGAACCTGCATCGCATTCGTCATCTGCCGGCGGTAATCGTGCAGGGCCGCTACGATGCGGTTTGTCCGATAGTTACGGCGGATGAATTGTCCCGTGCCTGGCCTGAAGCCTTCTACGAGGTTGTGGATGATGCCGGCCATTCTGCCTTTGAGCCAGGTATTACCCGCGCCTTGATACAGGCGACCGAGGCATTCAAGGATTTGCTTGGCGATGCAGTTACGGGGCCTAAGGAGAAAACAATCCGTCGCAAATCCGCATCCAGCAAAGAGATCACTGGCCAATAAAAAAAGGGCGCCGAAGCGCCCTTTTCAATACCGTGGGCTTCGCTTAACCCACATCAGTGGCAAGTGCGCCACCACCAATAGTCGGCAGGGCCCCTCCGGACGCATCCAGTTCAGGTGGAAGCCTGTAGAACCACATCTGATAGATTGAAACAACCCACTGAATTGAGAAAGATGTTCCCATCACCGCGCCGACGATGATGACCATCCAGGCAAACCCTGGCCAGTACTTGGTCAGATACCATGAAGTAATGTCAAAAATAATGCCCAGAAACGGCAGTACGATCAGCAAGCACTTGACCCACAATGGCCGGATGTAGGCATGAACAAATACGCTGCTGACAATGAAGAAAATGAATGTCAGGCCGAACAGGTGAATGTGGGACACGCGAACCAGAGTCGCAATACTCATCCCCGTATCCTTGGTCACCACCTCGGCTACGCCGTTCCAACTGGTAAAGTTTGGCCGGTGGGGGTCGGAACCGTTATGACAGGAGATACAACGATTGTCCATGATGGGCTTGACCTTTTGTTTCCAGCCTTCCTCGCTGGCATCACTTGCCGCCCACGCCAGAATGATTTTGCGCTCGTCTCCTGGGAGCATGCCCTGCATCGGTCCCATCAAAGCGGTTTGCAACCGGGTGGACCCCTGCTTGCCACTGTAGGCAATGCGCAAGTCTTCTACTGTGAGTCCGGATTTGCCATCCAGCCCCGTATGCGTTTCAAATACCTGAATCATTGCAAATAAGTAGCCCACGCCCAGTGTCAACAGGGCCATGGTAAAAACCAGGCGCTGAGACATCGGCAGGTGGGTAAAATGGATAGTGCGTATGCTTCTTGTAGCCATGATTCTAGTGTCTCTCGATGTAACGTTAGTCGCGGAAGTTAGTTGTTCTTGGCACCCTGATCAATCCAGTCCTTGATCAGCTCCACGCTCTCACTCGATAGTGGTGCCTTACCGTGCGGCATACGAATGGAAGGATCCGCTTTGCCGGCTACAAGCAGGTAAAGCGAGCTGGAGATCGAAGATCCCGGTTTTATTACCGGACCGAATTTGGTTCCTGCCATCAGGGACTCATAACTGTCCAGACGCAGGCCCGATTTGGCATAGCCCTGACCCGCTGCCTTATGGCATTCTATGCAGTTCTGATCCAGGATAGGCTTCACCTGGTTGGCGAAACTCACGCTGGCGGCTACTTTTTCCTTGTGGCCACAGGCGGCCAGAGCGACAACAGCTCCAGCCATCGTCACGTATAGGGCTTTCATGAATACTCCGGACAAGTGAGAGGTTAAGCGAATCCTAATGTTTATATGGATGATCCGCAAGGATTCTTTCTCAGCAAGTGAATGTGTCGTACAGAAAAACACCAAAATGCAACGTCGCCAGCTATCGTATTGCTTGGACATATCAATGCTTGCCTGGCAAGGCTCTGGACAGATATGACCGTTTCCCGGTATGTTTTCGATGCCACGGCGGACAATTTCTCAACCCTGGTGCTGGAGAATTCACGCCGTGGTCTGGTACTGGTGAATTTCTGGACTCCGAAAGCGGGTCCGTGCATGGTGTTGATGCCACGATTGGTCAAACTGGCAACGGAGTACGCCGGCAAATTTCTGCTTGTCATGTTGAACACCGATCAATTGGGCACCCTCGCAAGACGTATCGGCGTCACCAGTGTACCCACGGTAAAATTCTTCCGTAACGGCGAAGTGGTTCATACCATCCATGGCGCGGAACCGGAGCGCACGTTTCATCAGGCACTGGCTCGCTTTATAGCTGATGATTCAGAAAAAACGTACCATCAGGCACTGATTGCGTGGCAGGACGGCAACCTTGAACAATCGCGCCAGCTCCTGGCACAGGCTGCGATGGATAACCCAGATAACCCGGCCATACCAAGAGATCTGGCAAAAATCCTGTGGTCATCAGGCGAGCCTGAGCAGGCCTTGAATCTGCTGCACAGCCTTCCTCCGCCAATACGATCCGATTCCGAAATTGAAAGTCTCCACACCCATTTCCTCTTAGCTCATACCGCACAGATCGCACCGGATATTGCCGAGCTTGAGTCCCTGTTGGCAACTGATCCGGATAATCTGCCTGCCCTCTATCAACTTGCTGCCCGCCAGCTGGCGGAGAACCAGGTCGAGCTCGCTCTGGACAAATTAATGGAAATTGTTGTCAAGGACCGTGAATGGCAAGGAAGGCAGGCTCACAAAGCCCTGCTGCATCTGCTGGACTGGCTGGGGCCCGAGCACCCTCTTGCTGCGCATTACCACCAGGCCCTTGCCAGGACCCTTTCCTCCTAGTTTCAGATGAATTACAGGCACCCGGTTTTTGCGCCTTACCGCGAACTTCTGGCCATGCTGCCGGAAAACAGGGTGCCAACGGCAATTGAACTGAGCACATTGGCGGACGCATTTCATCTGCATTTTCGGTTTGCAGCGTCTGTAACCCCGCTGGCGGCTATCGACTATGAGCATGGCATACAGGCGACCGGCATCATTCCAACCCGCAACGAGAACGTGCACGATTTCATGAATGCACTGGTGTGGCTGACGTTCCCTGCATTCAAGACAGCACTCAACCATGCTCATTGCCGTGCTCTTGTTGACAACCCCTTGGAGGCCAGGCAACGCAGCCCGGCTCGCGATGCTTTAACCGTCCTGGATGAAAGCGGTGTACTGGTATTTACGGAGGAGAGGGAATTCAAACGTCTTCTCATCAATCGGCGCTGGCAGGAACTCTTTGTCGGGAAACGTCAGGCCCTAGCTGAAAATACCCGGTTCATTGTGGTTGGTCACTCCATTCTGGAAAAGCTTCTTGCCCCATACCCTTCCATCACCGGGAAATGCCTATTCATCGATGGCCTTCCGGAAGAAACAACAAGGGCTGACCAGCTTGCCAGCGATGCCATTGCCTGCCTCACCAAACCAAAACAGCTTCCTCCGCTGCCTGTTGCCGGGATACCCGGCTGGCACCCGGAAAATCATCTGCCCCATTTTTATGATGACCGCTCTGTGTTCAGACCCTTCGCTCACTGAATCCACCCTGGACAAGCTGGTTGTTGATATTGAGCACCGGGGATTCAGCATCCAGGCTTCAAGTCTGCATGAATCCACCTGCTCAAGACTGCTTGCAGATGCGAGGCAGCTGGATGAAAGCCATCTACTCCACCGGGCAGGTGTTGGGCGGGAAAGAGCAGAGTTGGCCAATATTCGTGGAGATCGTATCTTGTGGCTCGAAGCAGGCCTGACTGCTGCCACCGATGGCTTCCTCGTCATGGCTGACCGCATTCGACTTCACCTCAATCGTCATCTCTATCTGGGACTGGTCGAATACGAGGGTCACCTGGCTTGCTACGGACCAGGAGCTGGCTACAAAAAACACCTGGACCGAATTGAGGGATCGGATGCTCGCGTGCTAACCCTGATTGCTTACCTGAATACAAACTGGAACGACGCAGATGGGGGGCAATTACGCCTCCACCTGCAGAACGAAGAGCATAAGGATGTTTCGCCGCAAGCCGGGACTGTCGTGGCTTTTCTATCGGGGGACTACCAGCACGAAGTCTTGCCCAGCCGGCGAGAGCGCTGGGCGATCACCGGCTGGTTTCGACAAGCGATTGCCTGAATCGGCCTGTCCGCAAAGCACCTCAACACTTTTTCGCTCAGGTGGCGCCAATTTGGAAAATAGCCTGCCTATGACCTTGTCTGGGCGTACCCCTTCATAGCCAGCCAGCGCATCATCTTCCGAGAAGGCCGTACGCGACAGGATCTTAATTTGTCGTGACTGGCAATCAGCCTGCTTGCGCCACTGTACTTCGCGAATCTTGCGCAGCGAGTCTTCATCGATGACGGGTTGCAACATGACCTCGCGTTCGCGCCAGGAAACCAGTCTTCCATTTCTGACAATGCTCTGATCATCAATTTCAATTCGACTATTTACCAATTCATAAGCCAAATGCCATGATTCAGCCCACGCTTCTGTGCAGAAAATGAAGGATGCACTAAGGAAAAAAACGGGAAGAATGCGCACTGCGCTAATTCTATGCGGTGAAGTAGGCCAGAATCAGGCCGTGGCCAGTTCGCCTTCCGCAAGCCAGGCTTGGGCCGTTTCCAGGTCATCAAACAGGCGGATCTCGGCCTTCACAAACATACGATTGATCCAGGTACTCCATACAATCCACTCGTCATTAGCGAGGATCGCGATTCGACCAAAGTCGTTGGAATGCTGGCGTGAGAACTTTAGTTCTTCCCACGCCACGTCCACACTGAAGGACAACATATCGCGCAAATCAAACAAGAGATTGACGACTCCCTGAAATTTGATTCCGTAAAGCACCGCCTCTTCAAACTCTTTCATGTCCTCGAGCGTGAAGGCACCCATGACCGTGACAGACACCAAGTCTGCTTTAACTGACAGGTTGATCATTTTCAGCCTCCTGCTGGCCTCGTTAATGCCCTTAATATAGGTGTAACAAGATCAGCCTGCTACTCCGTATTGGCGCGACTAGTGCTGGATCGTGTTGCAAACAGTCCCGCCAGCACGATCAATGCGATACCTCCCCAAGACTGTTTGCTCAAGGAGTCATGGAAGAGAAATGAGCCATAGAGTGCAGAAAACCCGACTGTTGCATATGCAAAGCTCCCCACCACCAGGGTATCGCCTAACCGGTATGCCCGAGTCATGGCCAGCTGGGCCAAGGTTGCGGTCGCGCCGATTGCCAGCAATATAGGCACTTGTGACCGGGACGGCCAACCGGCGCCATACCACAGCATCCAGGAGGCTGCGCCCACGGTGGAAATCAGGGCAAAATAAAATACGATACGCCACTCCGGCTCACCCAGCCTCCCCAGTGCCCGCACATTCAAATATGCGACGGCCGCCAGCAATCCAGATGCCAAGCCGATCCACGTGGCCCAGTTGTCATGGTCTGTATTGCCCGGCCTCAACAAAATAACCACCCCAGCAAATCCAACAATGATGGCGAAGACAAAACTCTTTGCATGACGTTCTCCCAACCAAAGGGTGGTCAATAATGCAAGAAACAAGGGGGCGGTGTAATTGAGCGTAACCGCTGTAGGCAGAGGAAGATGGGCTACGGCGTAAAAAAACAGCAGGAGGGCGGCAAATCCGGAAAACGCTCTGCGGACATGAGCTCGCCAATGACTGGTCGCCAAAGACGCTAACCAGGTTCGGGTGCGAAGCAGAATAATGAGGTAGATCGCCACCAGCCCGAACACTGACCGATAAAACACCAGTTCGGCACTGGAAAAATCGTGGGCTGCCGTTTTTACCAAGGCGCCCATAACACCGAACAGAGCCGCAGCCACAAGCATCCAGGAAGATTTCATGCTTGCATGAAGGCAGTCGTTCTAGAGTTTGCCCAGATGCGGTTCAATCTGCCTGCGCAGGAACTCATGGAAGTGAACCAGGCCATCCTCATAGGGAGACTGGTAAGGCCCCACTTCGCTAACGCCCTGCCGATGGAGTGCTCGGCGCCCGTCATGCATGCGTTGGGCAATTTCGTGGTCCTCTTCGGCAGTCTCCATGTAAGCAGCCTGCTCTGCTTCAACAAACTCGCTTTCAAACAGCGAGATGTCTTCAGGGTAATAGAATTCCACGACGTTGGCACAGGACTCCACCCCCGTTGGCATGATGGTCGAAATCACAAGCACATTGGGATACCACTCCACCATGATGTTGGGGTAATAGGTCAGCCAGATTGCGCCATGCTGAGGTTTGTCCCCGTTTTGGTAAGCAAGCACCTGCTCCTGCCATTTCTGATAGACCGGCGAGCCGAAATGCTTGCCGAACTGGCAGGCCAGTCCAACCGTCTGCACCGAGTACCACTCGCCATACTCCCAGCGCAAATCATCGCAGGTTACGAAATTGCCCAGCCCCGGATGAAAGGGCTCGACGTGATAGTCTTCAAGATAGACCTCAATAAAGGTCTTCCAGTTGTAAGGCACATGCTCAACCCAGACCCTGTTCAGCTTGTAGCCGTTGAAATCCAGATCCTTTGCCACACCAAGTCTGTTCAGGTCAACGGCCACATCACGTGGTCCCGAAAACAGCAAGCCCTTCCAGTTTTGCAATGGTGTGCGGGACAGATTAAGGCAGGGCTTGTCGGCAAAATGCGGCGCGCCGATCAGTTCGCCCTTAAGGTTGTAAGTCCAGCGATGCAGCGGGCAAACGATATTGCCGCCTGGCACCTGGCCTCGCCCCTTGAGCATTTGCGCCTGACGATGACGGCAAACATTCGATAGCAGTTCAATGCCCTGCTGATTGCGCACCAGGACCTTGCCGCCATCGATCCCATCCAGAACATGGTAGTCCCCAGCTTCAGGAACCATAAGTTCATGGCCGACATAACCCGGGCCGTTGGCGAACAACAGTCCTTGTTCGAGCGCGTAGATTTTGGGGTCCAGATACCAGGACACCGGCAGTTGAGGCGTTGCTTTGAACAGCGCCGAAACAGAATCAGCGAGATTGGACATCCCCACCCACCCTATTCCAGTACCGACTAACGTACTTGAAATGAAAACCCCCACACTAAGTGGGGGAGCCTGTCAGGAACTATAGCACGCCCCTATTCGTGGGGCAAAGCTTTCAAAGATCTTTCGAGTCCCTGGCTGCCAGGTTACCGCTGGATCCGTTCTCTTTCCTTGGGTCGACCTTAGACCCAGCCTGGCGGGACGCAATCCGTTCAGAATGGAATCAATGCAATACTGGAATAGCGCATCGCTGAATTACTCACCTTGACCAATAAAGCAGTGCCTCCTTAGGGACTTCCCTTTCTTTTTGTTAAAGTAATGGGCTTTCCCTGCGCATTCGTGCTCATGAGCAAAGCCAAAGCCACACCGCCCAAGGATTATGAATCCGCGCTTGCTGAACTGGAAAAGATCATCACTTCCATGGAATCCGGCAAACTCAGCCTTGAAGACTCACTGGCAGCGTATCAACGCGGAGCAGAACTACTCGCGTATTGCCGTGACCAACTCTCCAATGCAGAACAGAAAGTCCAGGTCCTGGAGGATGGCGCGTTGAAACCATTTCTCAATTCCGATGGTGATGAATAGCGAATTCACTGCCTGGATGAACGCGTGCCAGGGCCGCATGGAAACCATTCTGGCCGATGTTCTGCCTCCCTCCGAGCATGAACCCAAACGTCTTCACGATGCCATGCGCTATTCCGTCCTGGGTGGTGGGAAGCGTGTTCGCCCTTTGCTTGCCTTTGCCGCGGGCGAAGCCATGGGTGCATCTGCCGGGCAGGTTGGAAAGGCGGCAGCCGCCGTGGAATTGATCCATGCGTATTCCCTGGTGCATGATGATATGCCTGCCATGGACAACGATGTGCTTCGCAGAGGTCGCCCCACGGTTCATGTCGAGTTCGATGAAGCAAGCGCGCTGCTGGTCGGCGATGCTTTGCAGAGCTTGGCGTTTGAAGTCTTATCCGAAAGCGATTCGTCAAAAGATCCAGTCGTTCAGTTGCGGATGGTCAAGCTGCTGGCCCAGGCTGCAGGCTCCAGAGGCATGGCAGGAGGACAAGCGGTCGATCTGGAAAACGTGGGTCGTGCCTTATCTCCACCCGAACTGGAATTCATGCACATCCTGAAAACGGGTGCATTGATTCGTGCCTCTGTTCAGTTGGGTGCGATGTGTGGCAACGTTAAAGATGAGCCGAGAGAAGAGGCCCTTGACCATTATGCCAAATGTGTCGGCCTGGCGTTTCAGGTAGTGGATGATGTACTGGATGCGGAATCATCCACTGCAACCCTGGGCAAAACAGCCGGCAAGGATGCCCGCCAGAACAAGCCGACTTATGTGAGTCTGCTGGGCCTGGCGCCGGCCAAAGCACTGGCTGAAAATCTGCGCCAGGATGCCCACAAGGCTTTGAATAATTTCGGCCATGAGGCCGCCCGGCTTCGCGAACTGGCCGATTACATCATTCAACGGAATCACTGACTTGTCTAACCCCCTGCTGGAGAGCATTCAATACCCGTTTGATCTGCGCCACCTCGCGCGTTCGGACTTGCCCAAGCTGGCCCAGGAGCTCAGGGGTTTTCTGCTGGAAAGCGTAGCTCGAACCGGCGGTCACCTGGCGTCCAATCTTGGAGCTGTCGAACTCACCATCGCACTTCATTATGTCTATGACACTCCGCTAGACAAGTTGATCTGGGACGTCGGGCACCAGACTTATCCGCACAAGATACTGACTGGCCGGCGCGGCGAAATGGCTGGATTGCGCCAGTTGAATGGCATAGCGGGCTTCCCCAAACGGGATGAAAGCGAATATGACGCCTTTGGCACAGGTCATTCCTCTACCTCGATTTCCGCTGCACTCGGCATGGCCGAAGCATTCCGGCAAACCGGCTCCCAACAACGCGCTGTTGCCATCATCGGCGATGGCGCCATGACTGCGGGCATCGCGTTTGAAGCGCTCAACAACGCCGGCGCAACCAACCTGCCCCTGCTCGTCGTTCTCAATGACAATGACATGTCCATATCGCCGCCTGTTGGCGCCCTCAACAACTATCTTGCCCGGCTCATGTCGGGTCGTTTCTACGCAGCTGCGCGCAAGGCGGGCGAGCGTGTGCTGTCCCACGTTCCGCCTATAAAGGAACTGGCGAAGAAGGCAGAAGAACACATGAAAGGCATGGTGACGCCGGGTACCCTGTTCGAGGAATTCGGTTTCAACTACATCGGCCCGATTGACGGCCATGACCTGGATGTATTGATTGAAACCTTGTCCAATATTCGCCAGCTCGAAGGGCCGCAATTTCTGCATGTGGTGACTCAAAAGGGCAAAGGCTATTCTCCCGCCGAAGCAAACCCTTGCCTGTATCACGGGGTTTCGAAGTTCGACCCCACCACCGGCATGGCCGAGAAGTTTGGCAGTGCCCCAACCTATACGCAGATCTTCGGCGACTGGTTGTGCGACATGGCTGCCAGGGATAACCGTCTGATCGGCATCACGCCTGCAATGCGCGAAGGATCGGGACTGGTCAGGTTTTCGCAGGAATACCCCAAGCGCTATTTCGATGTCGGTATTGCCGAGCAGCACGCTTTGACCTTTGCAGCGGGCCTGGCTTGCGAAGGCCGCAAACCCGTCGTCGCGATCTACTCCACATTCCTCCAGCGCGCCTATGACCAGCTCATCCACGATATTGCACTACAAAAACTGGATGTCACCTTTGCCATCGATCGCGGCGGCCTGGTTGGAGCCGATGGCCCGACCCACGCAGGCAGCTTTGATCTGAGCTATTTGCGCTGCATTCCCAACCTGATCCTCGCTGCGCCTTCGGACGAAAACGAATGCCGGCGATTGCTTACAACCTGTTACGAGCACGAGGGTCCGGCTGCAGTGCGCTATCCGCGCGGAGCAGGTCCGGGCGCGCGTCCGGAACCGGAGCTCAGCGTGCTGGAAATCGGCAAGTCACGCATTGTCAGAGAAGGCCGTGGCGTTGCGATCCTGGCGTTTGGCAGCATGGTGGCGCCCGCCATGGAGGCAGCAAATGCTCTCAACGGAACTGTCGTTGACATGCGCTGGGTCAAGCCTCTGGACACCCTGATGCTTGAAAGTATGGCTTCAAGCCATAACTTACTGGTTAGCCTGGAAGAGAACGCGGTAATGGGTGGCGCCGGTTCTGCGGTGGCAGAATGGCTGGCCTTGAGGCCAGTGCAGGTTCCTATGCTGCAGCTTGGGTTGCCGGACCGCTTCATTGAACATGGCGATCCCGCCAAATTGCTGGCTGCTTGCGGCCTTGATGCTGCGGGTATCGAACATGCCATCAGGCAAAGACTTTCTGCCTGAACAAATATCCGAGTTATTTACTCGGGTATTCTAAGCGTTTATACTGGAATTAATCAACGAGCGGATCCAGCTGTTTCCCGCTGAAAGGACCTCCCCATGAACGACCGCTGTGATATTCAATCCCCAGCGATGCCTGACGTCCAGAATTATGAGGATACCCGCAAGATTTCCATCAACAAGGTGGGCATCAAGTCCATTCGACACCCCGTGCGTGTGGCTGACAAAAGTGACGGTGTGCAGCACACAGTGGCCACCTTCAACATGTATGTCTATTTGCCCCATCAGTTCAAGGGCACGCACATGTCCCGTTTTGTGGAAATCCTGAACAGCCGGGAGCGGGAAATTTCCGTGGAAAATTTCGAAGCCATGCTGAGAAATATGGTCAAACGCCTGGAAGCCGAATCCGGTTATATTGAAATGACCTTCCCGTACTTCATCAACAAGTCGGCTCCGGTTTCAGGTGTTCAGAGCCTGATGGATTATGAAGTCACCTTCATCGGGGAAATCGAGAAGGGAAAGTTCAGCCATACCACCAAGGTTGTGGTCCCTGTTGCCTCCCTATGCCCCTGCTCCAAGAAGATTTCGGACTATGGCGCCCACAACCAGCGTTCCCATGTCACAGTGACTTGCAAAACCAACGATTTCCTGTGGATTGAGGATATCGTGCGAATGGTGGAAGAGCAGGCATCCTGTGAACTCTACGGACTGCTCAAGCGTCCGGACGAAAAGTTTGTCACCGAGCGTGCCTACGACAATCCCAAATTTGTTGAGGACATCGTGCGGGATGTGGCTGCGGCCCTAAACCGGGAAAAGCGTGTAGATTGGTATATTGCCGAAGCAGAAAACTTCGAGTCGATCCATAACCATTCAGCTTATGCCTTGATTGAAAGCGACAAGACCCAACGCCAATAACGCGGGGACTCAAAAGCAGATATTGGCAATCGGGAGCAAGTGAAAGGTCTGGGCTATAGGCCTGTCACGACCAGTTCAAGGTCGTGACAGGGTAGAACAAAGATCCAAACATTATTGTTTCAGCAAGTCACTACGGACCCGGAGTATTTCGACAAAAGTACAGTCTGAACATTGGCGTCGGCAGGTTGCTTGTACTCGCCGCGGCCAAATTGGTCCATCAAGTCGCCTTTAAATGTCTTGATGAATTCAGCGAACAGATCACCGCCATAGACCCCAGTAGCATACAGGCTGTCGTCAGCCGGGTCATACTCCAGCTTGATTGCGGCCAACGGTTGCCTGGCCGGTCCGTAGGTTACGGCTGCCCCCTTGGCCGGATCAAACACACTGTTATGGGCGCAGCAGGTTATTACGCCCTTCCTGCCGGCAAGCTCGCTTTGTTCAGCCGAATACGCCACGACAGATACGTCTTTCGTTGGATAGGCCAGTTGGTGAGTGCAAATCGCGGAATAGGCAACAATGTCCTTGGCCGGGCCAACTCCACCCTGCCACGTATAGGCTTCGCCACTTTGGGTTTTCAGATCGGTCGGACTGGCCGCGCTGCCCAGTTTGATCAGCAGGCAGGGCGTGCTCTTCATGGGGTAGTCAAAGAAGTAGGCCTCGGCCGTGCCCAGTGTTGAAGCCTTGATCGGCTTGCCGTCTGCATCCACCAAATGGGATTTGGTGTAACTGACCAGATCGCCCGCGCTTGCCAGGCGTTCGATCAAGGTTCCCGCCACCGCCGCGGTGGCAACTGAACCCGCACAAGTACGTATGAAACTCCGTCTATCCATCGACATAAGTCTTCCTTTCGTTAATCAAGGGGGGGCCTGAGCCCCCCCACACAGCCGTTAATCACGCCTTGTTAGCTGAAAATGTCACGATAGATGCCCTTGGCCCATTCAAGGTAGGTCTTGCCTCTCGCTTCATTCCGATCCTCGAAGGTCTTGGTATCGGGCGAGAAGCCGGTAATGGCATCCTTGGCCGGGTCATAGACGTAATGTGCGACCACACCAATGGCCATGGGCGGGTATGCTTCGACCATTGAGTAGCACACGGTTTCCGGGGTATGCCAGGGAATTTCCTTGCCCTGTGCGCGCGCCGCCAGCACTTCTGCGACAAAGTGGCCCTCGGTGTTGGAGGTATTGGCACTCTTGGAGTAAGGATGGGGACGTGAGTCACCCGTCACATACACATGGTCATCACCAGGGAAGTTGTAGAAACGCGTATCGACGTTGGCTTCCTTCTGCGTTGTCTTATTGGTATCTCCCATCAGGCCACACTTTTCGATGAGCGTATTGCCACGAACATGGGGGTAGATCGCCGCGTCGTCGAACGGGTAGGAATCAAACTCGGTCTTGATAATTTTCTTCCCCAGATCAATACCGGTGATGTCATTCGATGGTTTCCATTCGATGTAGTCCTTGTACAACTCATCGAAAGCGGCGTGAAAGCCCTTGGCCTTGATGGTGATCTCCGGGTTGCCGTCCAGAATCAGGACCTTGCCCTTGATCTTGTTCTTCTTGAAGAAATCGGCAATGAGGCAGGCGCGTTCATAGGGGCCGGGCAGACAGCGATAATTACCACCTGGCACGTTTTGCACGAAGATGCCACCGTCGAAGTTTTGGATCTTGCGTTTGATGGTGAGCCATTCCATGGGCTTGATAAACCCGCCCGGATACATCTGCTTCACCATGGTGATATCCTCGACATCAGTGATACCACTCCTGGGAAAGTCATACGAGATGCCCGGAGCCATCACCAGGTAATCGTAGTTGATCTCGCCTTCGGTGGTAATCAGGGTGCGGGATGGGCGGTCCAGCCCGGTTACCGTGGCACTAAAGAAGATGTAGTTGTTGTTGACGGCCGCATCCAGGAAGCTGTGATTGGCAAGGAATTCCAGGTCGATGATGTCTACGCACCACAAATTGCTGTTGAAGCAGGAGCAATACATGTCGCGCTTGTCAACGAGGACAACATCAAACTTCGGATAGTTCTTCTTGGCATATTTTGCGATGGTCATGCCAGACGTTCCCGCTCCCACCACAACCAGTCGCGGCCCCTTCGCAGCCGGCAAAGCGGCCTTGACTCCCCGGCCAACCATTGGCGCTTTTGCAGAATCCCCGGCCATTGCCTGTGAAGTGCTTGCACAGCCTACGCTACCAATCGCTCCCAGGCCCGCCGCAAGCCCGCCAATTTTTACAAAATCACGACGTGTTATTTTCTCGCTCATCAACTCCTCCTTAGGGAAATGAAATAAAAGCCGCATCTGGCGACCGCATCAAGCAGCAGAACATGCCACATGAATCCTTAAAATTCTAAAAAACCAAACTATCCTCATCTTGCCGGAATTCTCCACCCTAAATTATTTTTATAGACTAGGGATCCGAGGAGTTGTTTCTAAATAGCCTTATTTTTATTATTGATGTCAACCATCATATTCTTTTATTTTTACTGCCGAGCATCATATTCCCAAAAACAAAGGCGCGTAAAGGGCCTAAATAAGCCGTTCCTGATATCTTTCTGACGGGAATCAATACCTTTGCACCAGCGTCATTGTCAACCCTTCACGCTTCATGTTGGTCCTATTTAGAAAACTCATCCCTAGCAGGGCGGGGTTAATGGGAGCTTCCACCACCATGCCCTCAACCTGATTTAGCGTAATCCCACCCACCTTGACGGTATTGAATGTCACTTTCCAGGCTTTCTGAACTCCCGCTGCGGTACCTACGAGGACCGGGGCTGCAACTGCGTAATTTATGTTCATACGCTTGGCATCCTGAGCGCCAATTGCGACAGCCGTTGCGCCGGTATCGAGCAGAAATAAGACAGGCGCCCCATTGATCGCCCCTTCAGTAAGGAAATGCCCGCTGGGTTCCGCCGAAAGAATCACCGTGGGCTTCTGGCTCGAATTTCCCGCACCGGCAAAGGATTGTCCCATTGATAATGTGCGGCGCTTGCCATCCACCTCAACAACGGCTGACTCCGAAGTCGCTGATATGAGTCTTGCCCCGCCCTGTCTTTGGCCTGCCGACAACGTTTTAGGCGGGCCTCCATCCACACTCAAGATCGCCTTGTCCCTGAAAAGTCCGATTACCCCCACCGATGTTGCCTGAGCCTCTGCGGCAACAACCCAGATGCCGGCAACTGCCATACAATAAGCAAGTAATTTCATTTCAATCTTCTTCTCTGTCCAATGAAACCGGTCGTCATTTTCCGCTTCTCCCAGACCGAAGGTCCTGGCTACCTCGGCACTTTCTTGACCGCGAAAGGTATTCCTCATACCCAGATAAGCGTGGATACGGGTGAAGCGGTACCCTCTGGCACTAACGGTTACTCGGGCCTCGTCTTGATGGGCGGCCCCATGAGCGTAAACGATAACTTGCCCTGGATTGAACCCGTACTCAACCTGGTGCGTGATGCAGTCAAGCACTCCGTGCCGGTACTTGGCCATTGCCTCGGAGGTCAACTCATGAGCAAGGCACTGGGTGGCAACATTACTCGAAACCCAGTCAAGGAAATCGGCTGGGGCCTGGTAAATAAGGTCAAAGATGATTTGGCGCCCAGTTGGCTTGGACCGCTGCCGCATGAATTCGAAGTCTTCCACTGGCATGGCGAGACTTTTTCACTTCCCGATGGTGCCCAACATTTGCTTGAAAACCAGTATTGCGCCCGTCAGGCTTACCTGCTTGGTGACAGGCATCTTGGATTGCAATGCCACGTGGAAATGACCGAGGCGATGATCCGGGCATGGTGCGAGATCGGGGCCGACGAGATCGCCCAGGCCCGATCCAGCCCAGCCGTTGAAAGTCCCGCGGCCATGCAGGAAAACGTGGCATTCAGACTGGAGCGGCTTCACCGTGTAGCTGAGGTGCTTTATGGCCGCTGGATTCAAGGTTTGCGCAAGACATAAACCGCCCCGGTTCCGGCGGTTGAATCCTTGCGCCGATTATTGGGTAAGACAGTTCTGCAGCAAAGCCAGACTCACAGGGTCATCGAAGTGCTGGATAAGGAGCCATGACTTGTAAGGCAAAGCTGAATCAAACGGGAATCAATCCGTCTGCATGGCCGTCCAAACGTCATTCAGCCACGCGCCTGGCCATACCTGCGATCGACGACGCTCAACAAAACCCAAGCGACGAATTGATGACCGTTCACGAAATTGTCTGCCCCCGTTGAATCGGCTCATCAATAGAACGGTCGACCACAATCACAATAACCTCTTTTGGCCAACAGGACGGTTGTCTTGGCTCGCAAAGAACCCGACACTTATAGATCCGGCACGTAAATAATACGAACTATTTCAGCCTGATTGAGTCTGCATTTGCATGGACAAACAAGACGCAAGGAAACTGGAACCGGCGGCGCAATACGAATTGCGCAAGCAGGTCATACGGGCATGGAAGCGCGGGCTTAACCGGG
>JBAUMF010000021.1:0-8354 GCA_049578545.1 Thiobacillaceae bacterium | reverse complement strand
ATTGCTCGCAAACACCTGAATTTACCGGCTTCCCCGCAACTCCTGCTCAACATTATCGAGGTCAACATGTTTGAAAAAACCCAGATCGATCAACTCGTTTTCGACGCGTTACTGAACTTTTCTGACGACCCCGTCGATAACCAACTGATTTTGCTATGAAATCAACCGGACAGATGTGAACTTGTCTACTAAAGCGGGTGAAGTCCAAAGCGGTCATTTGCGATGTAAAGAAGATCACTGATTATCGTCCGCTCTTCGCCACCTAAGAGACACTGAACTCACATTTCCGGCCATGACCAGCCGTTGGAATGAACCGAAAGCTACGCTGACGAATGGCCGGCGTCCTGCTGATATTGTTGACTTAGATCTGCTTCAAACGGAAGAATTTCTTGCCCCTCAATCTTCAACTGGCTATTGATTGACTTTGCAAATTTAGGACTATACTGCGCGCATTAACGTACCCTGTGTCGTGGAGAGGGAGCTAATCTGTGCCGCGCACCAATCACACCGTAACCGTCGACGCATGGGTCCCGGATGATTCGTATCAGATACCATCACCGACTGCGCGGATGAATCG
This sequence comes from Thiobacillaceae bacterium, assembly GCA_049578545.1. GTDB lineage: Bacteria > Pseudomonadota > Gammaproteobacteria > Burkholderiales > Thiobacillaceae > DASQBT01. The sequence continues at coordinate 7,777 of JBAUMF010000021.1, read as the reverse complement.
CAGACGCATATTCGTGTTCCTGGGGGTCTTTGTGCTAGCCGCCATCACCAGCCTAAGCTATGACTTCCTACGACCAGCAATCTATCGAACAGAGGCCCGCATTGAGGTTACGCCGGCATCCGCAAACCCAGCCCCGCTTTCTATTACAAACGCCCAAGGGACAACTTACACCAGTGACAGTTCTTCCAGCAAAGATGCCAATGCAAATAGGCCACTTCTAACTGCCGTAGAAATACTGACCAGTCGCCCCGTCCAGACGCAAGCGATCGCGCAACTCAAGACCAAATACGATCTTTCGAGGCTTGACCCCGACCCAGAATCCAGCCTGCAATCGAGTATGGTAGTTACCCCGGTAAGCGGCACAAATGTCGTAGAGCTCGCCATTACCGGCAAAAATGCGGAGATCCTCGCACCGCTGCTTAACTCAGTAATTCAGGTATTCCAAGCGGGGCAGGATGAATCTTATGGCAACGCGACACGACAGGCACTTGCCAGTGCGAGCAATGAGGTCGCAAGATTGGAAGCAGACGTGGCGACAAAGCGAGGGGAAGTGGAGCAATTCGCTCTGCACCACGACATTGCTTCGTCGGAACGAAATGAGAATCAGGAATTGGCAGGTGCTTCCGGCCTTTCTACCTCGTTGAGCAAGGCAAACGAAAATGTGGAAGTCGCCGAGGGGCGGTTGCATTCGCTGCAAGACGCGGCGGCCACTGGCAACGTTACGCTTCAACCTAAAGACGACCCAACGCTAGCTGCCATGGAGCAGAGTGCTTCCCAGCTTAGGCAGGATCTAACACAAATGGCGCGTGGGGTGACACCCCAGTTTCTCGACATGGACCCTGTGGTTCGAGCCAAGCGCGCACAGCTGGCAGACCTGGAGCAACAGATCAAGGCAGAGCAGGTCGTGGGTCAGCGCGCTGCCATCGCATCGGCAGAACAGGAATTAATGGGCGCACGCGAAACACTCAAACGGCTAAAGCAACAAGATGCCCAAGGTCACACCGCTGTGCGCAAATTCAGCGCCAATTTCGATCAATACAAGGCACTCAAGGACGACCTGGACCAAGTGCAGGCGCTGTATCGCTCCGCAGCACAGCGCAAATTGCGATTGGAGGCGAGCGAACTGGAACGCAAACCGGCTGTAAGCGTACTTGAACCCGCAACCTTGCCCTTACGGCCATGGCGACCGCTGTATGTGCGTGATGCGGCAATTTCTGTCGGGGGTTCATTCGTATTAGCGCTGCTAGCCATGTGGTTTGTCGAACTATTTAATCGTCCGGACCCACAGCCCGCATTCATCATTGGCCAACCCGTCTCCCCAGTGGGGATGCTACAAAATATGGCGGAACGTCTTCCGCTTACAACTCCCGCACTTGGCACTGCCGGCTCCGCAAACCAAGCCTATCTCCCTAGTCAGCCTGCTGTGCCACGCGAACTTCGGCAGGATGAAATCACAGCGCTCCTGGAGACGTGTGCCGACTCTGGCCGACTCGGCATACTCCTATTGTTGAGTGGAGTTAGACCAGAGGAAGCGTTAACCCTGACACTCCAGGATGTAGACCTTTCAAAGCAGCGAATAACCATTTACGGAGATCGCGCGCGCGAACTTTCTATCGGCGAAACACTTGCTGCCTTACTTGCACAACGCTTGCACCGGCCCGGTGACCAGCTTGTCGCCGACGCTCAAGGCCATCAGATCGGGTCCGATCAACTCGCTGCCGATCTGCTGTGCACTGCACACGATGCGGGCCTTACTGACCCCGCTGAAATTACACCTGCCGCGCTTTGGCATACCTACGTCGCCTATCTTGTCCGCCAAGGTATCCGTTTCGCTGAGCTGAGAAGCATTACTGGTTCATTGTCCAGCGATCTGATGGCGTCATATAGCCGGCTTTCGCCAATTGGTTCCCGCCTATCCCTTGAGGAGATTCAACAGGTATTGCCGGCTGTGGCGAAATGGCAACCTATTTCGACATAGGATGCTCGTATGCTGGCAGAGGTCAAGCACGACAAAGGCACGATGCACTGCCGCTTCGCAGAGGCTGCGGGCAACGGCCTAAGTGCGAATGTCAAATGACTGCTAAGGTGGAGGTTTAGGCCCTCGAGTAAGGGTGGCAATGTCTGCTCTACGGCTGACAGTAGTGATCTACTGACCAACGGCTCGGAAGGCAGCTTGGGGTCGGATTCTGCCGGTCAACCACCATAGTCCTGATTCGGCCAGCTGCAGATGCTCACGGTTCGCTGAAATTACCAAAATGAACGACAGCAGCGCCACAGACTGGGGACATTCAAGGCATCGTATCCAATGAGTGTTCGTCGGCCATTGCGACCGGCGGGTTCTGAGCCAACTTGGTGCCGAGACCGTGGGAGCCATGACTTAAGCAGAATGGCAGTTCTTCGGCCTTAAGAATATACCAGTGACTTCCCAGTCACTGCCATGCCAAGATGGGTCGGTTCAACCCCACGTCTCACTATTACATGTCCGCACTTCGGATCAGAGTGCTCTTGGCCGTTTCGCTGTCGCTGGGGTTTCACGCAGGCCTGTTGGCGCTGTGGATGATCCAGGCACCCTCCCACCCCCCCCGCGCATCGACAGTCCCGGAGCTCTTGCAGGTAAGTCTCATGATCGCGCCTGTCCAGGAGAAGAAACCTGCCCGCATCGAGCATCTGGCTACGGGGTCTTTAGAGCATTCCGCGAAACCACGCCCCCCACTCTCCATCCCAACGCCGCCAAGCGTTGAGGAAAAGAAACGGGCTCGCGTTACGGATTCCGCCTCGCCCCCTCCCACGCCAGAGAAAAAGTTGGCCACCATGTCGGCGCCGTCCCCGCCAACTCCAGAGGAATGGAAACTGGCCTCCACCTACACGCTCAAGAACAGTAAGCGTTACCGATACAACTGGGGCCAGCTGGTTCGCAGCATGATGGGAACAGCGGTGGAGGGACTTCAGGAGGGCCTGGTTCGATTTCGTATCGAGATCGCACCCGACGGAAAGCTCGCCAAGGTGGAGGTGCTTTGGTCGACCTCGGAGATAGCTGAGAAGCTGGCTTTGCAAGCCATTCGATCCCTGCCGCCGCTGCCGCCCACTCCGACGGGGAAGCCGCTCGTCTTCGAGAAGACCATTGCATTTGTGCCGTTCGAGGCGGGCTGGCCGCCCATCTACAAGTATGACTGTCTTCCGGATCCACCGTCTTTCCATAACCCGTTCGCGTGGAACGGTTCCACGCCCCAGCGCACTTCGCAAGAACATCAGGAAAACGCTTCGACATCAGGAAGCGCAGTTCCACAGGCCGAGTGCCCCCCGAATTCAGAGCCAGACTCCATCGAAGCAGAAGAAAAGGACATGGAACGCCAATTCAAGGAATGGTGAGCGGCGCGATTGAATGGGGCCGATTGATTGTTTTCGGGAATGACGGACTTGGCCGACGAGCGGGCTATCACCGCGAAATTCTGAGCGACAGTACTGTGATCAGTAAGCTGCCATTGCTCATGAAATTATCATCAGTCGGGTTAGGGTCGTAAGCCGCGCTTTGTAGCCGTTATGCGAGGGAAAGACACTCAGTCCGTGCCCAGATTCATCAGCTCGGGTGCCCCGGAGAGATTCGAACTCCCGACCCCTTGGTCCGTGGGATCTGCGCATAGAAAGGCCACACGGAATAAGCTTCATTCGTTTCCAGATCAGGCGGCATTCTCACCAGGTTCAAGTGCGCTGGCATCTTTTCCAGACCACCTCGCCGGAGGCATGGCGGATTATTCTGCAACGGATACCCGGTTGCGCCCATTCCTTTTGGATAGATACAACATATCATCTGCTACTCGCAGAACGGATTCGCCAGTGTCGCCATGGGCCGGATGGCTCGCCAACCCGAAAGATGATGTGGCACAAATTGTCTTGCCGTCATAGTTTATCAAGGTTGCTTCAAAAGCTTTCCGCAATTCCTCCAGCCGCTCAGCAGCTGCATTCAGTGGTGTGCTTGGCATCAAAAGCACGAACTCTTCACCACCATAGCGGCAGGCAATATCGTTGGCGCGCACGTAAGAAAGAAGCAGAACCGCCATGGTCTTTGGAACCACATCCCCGCACTCGTGCCCAAAGGTGTCGTTAATGCCTTTGAAGTGATCCAGGTCCAGGATTGCCACCGAAACGGGGATTTGCTCCCGCCTGGCACGGGCCAGCTCACGCTCCATCGTATCAGTCAGATAACGCCAGTTGTATAGCCCGGCCAGCGGGTCGCGGGCAACCTGTTCTTGCAGCTGTAGGTGCAGCTTTTCGATCTCTTTGAGTTGTAACGTCAGGCTTTCGTTGGCTCGCAGCAGGCTGTTTTCCATCATCTTGCGCGGAGTGATATCCCGATTTATTCCGAGCGCGCCTGATGGCTGTTTCTGCTCATCGAACAGCAGGACAACAAATGATTCAATCCAGCCGATGCTTTGATCTTTGGCTACCCTCTTGACCTCCCCCCGTCCAATATCCCTGACGCTCGATGGAAGCGAACACTTCAGCAGTGATGCGCTCAACATCTTCGGGCGCATGCAAGATACTGACGGGTTTCCCTATAATTTCAGAGCGTAAATATCCGTAGAGCTGTTGTGCCCCCATGTTCCAGTCTGTGGCAATGCCCTGCATGTCAGTGACTACAACTGCGTCGAATAGATAATCAAATGCGCGTGCGCGCTGTTGCAAGGGATCAGGGGGCATAAAGCAATATCCTTTGGAAAATCCCCAAGACACATCTGAACGGCAGGAGACTAGAGTTGTTGGCGCGAATTGTTGTCCAAAAGGTCATGCTTAACCCGTAGATCGTTCGTTGGATTTGATCAGCGCCTGCTTGAGTCTACGCAAGCAAGAATGGCACATTTAATGTGGTTCCTAATCGTTCTGATATTTCAGTATTCATTGTACTTCCTCTTGGTTTATGGGGGAGCCGCCCAACCGGCATTCAGCAGGCCCACCGGGCCGGACATTCTAATCATAGGACGCCATCTGCAAGATCAGATCTCCCTGATTGGTCATGATCGTGTACTCCCTGGATCGGTCTATTTATGTATGGTAAGGGGGACGCAGCGTTGGCCTGGCCCAATACAATGGCCGATACCACGGCATCGGCGCTGAACGTCTCTTCAGCCCTCGACCTGCTGGTCAGGCACAATGCAGTGAGAAGCTGATCAGAATTGGGGACTGACCCTCATCGATTCTTGACCCCGACGTTCCGCTTAAGGTCCACTGCTGAAGACAGCCCCACCCCAGCTACGGTAGCCCGCATATTCACTGTGGCCTGTGGGAAGCGGGCATGCTTTGCGGCCGGAATTGCGTGCCCGCCTGATGAAACAGGGGCGCCTACCCTCGGTTCGTGGCTACCAGCGCCCCAGTTACAAAGCGGGCAAGCCTGCAATTGCTGCGCCCAGGTGCCCGCTGAGATAGCTTAGGCCACCAGGCTATCCTCGGTCGGCGGCAGACGTGGCGCCGGGCAAACCTTGTTCTTGCCCGTGCGCTTGGCTTCATAGAGGCCCTTGTCTGCGCGGTCCATGACGGATTCCTGGCCTTCGCCAGGCTCACGCAGCGCCACGCCCGCACTGAAGGTAATCAGGATACGGTCATTGTTGTTCATGAACAGCCGCTTGGTCAGTCCGCGCTGCACCCGAGCCACGGTATTGACCGCGTCATCGAGGCGGGTGTTGGGCAGCAGGATGAGGAATTCCTCGCCCCCCATCCGACCGATTGCATCGGTCACGCGCAGCTCTTCCTTGGCTACCTGAACGAGGTGAATCAACACTTCGTCGCCGGTCATGTGGCCATAGGTGTCATTCAGTTTCTTGAAGTTGTCGATGTCGATCATGGCGACGCAAAGCGGGCTGCCATGGCGGTCTGAGCGTGCCGCTTCTTTCTGGAATTCATGTTCCATGCCGCGCCTATTCAAGCTATGGGTCATGGGGTCGATGCGCACCAGCGTACTCATGCGAGCCAATTCCGTTTCAAGATCTGCGATGCGCTTCTCGGCATCCCTCGCCGTTTCCTGGGTCTTCACCAGGTCCTCGCGGGTGCGGCTGGTGCGGTCTTGGGCCAGGCGTGTTTCGTGCAAAATGTGCTCAAGGATGCCATTCAGATTGGTGACGTCCTCGGTCCGGCTGATACGCTGTGCCGCTTGCGAAATCGTGTCATGGTAATCCCCTGTGGTCTCAACCGCTTCGCCTAACTTGTCGATGAAGCGTTTCACGGTGGACTTCAGAGTCAGGTCGGCCTCTCGCATGCTTTGCTTGACCACACCTTGCCTGTAGATCACTTCCTTCAGTTGCTTCTCCGCTTCTGCATACGTCTGTGGTTGGATCGGGCCCTGAATGACCTCCTTGATCATTTTCATCTGGCCGCTTAGCCAGTTGTCGGAATTGGTCAGTTCACCAATATTGTCAACCAGAAGCTTTAGCAAGCCGCGCAACCCTTCTTGCTGATCCTGGCTTCCAGCCGTCTGCATCTCGATGTCGACCCAAAGGCGCTGGGCGTGCTGGCTGACTTTCGCCAAAAGCGAATCGGTGCTGGCCGCCTGGACTTCAGAGGCCAGGCGACGTGTCTCACCGGCCAGGGCTGGATACGCCTCCAGCCTGGGTGCCAGCGCCTGCAGCAGGGTCTGGGAGAACAGGGCTTGCAGTCGGGCATAGCTGCCAGACAAGTGGCTGCATTCATCAGTGCCGGGGCTTTGAACTGGACGAGACTGCTCGGTCAGGCCAAGAAGGACTTTGGTGAACTGGGACCAGTTCGCTGACTGGATGGCTGTGTCCATCTCATTCAGATAGGGGGAAAGGGCGGGATGACGTTGTCTCAGCTCGTCGGTCAGCGCCTCCAGAGCGTTAACCGCGCCGGGTGCCGTGGCGGTTCCAGCGATTTCGTGATACAGGTCCCGATAGTTTTCCGGAGTGGGAACAATTTTGCGCAAGGCCAGTCTGCGCAACGTCTCGCGCGCAATGTCGGAAGGGTTGGTAAGCCCAACTTTGGGGGTTATGTCGACCATGGTTCAGTTCCAGTCGTCAATTCGATGAAGCATCTGCATTTGACGCATCAGAGTCAGGAAGGGCAGAAGTGCTTCCTGGTTAGTGCAGCGTCGCTGATCCGCCTATGCGCACGTCCCGCCTCTTCCGAAAGCTTTGTATCCTGCTATGGGGCAACCGCGCGGCGGTGAAACGCAGCTTTAGCTGATTCCGGCGTGCCCGCCACCCCGTCCAAGTACTGGTAGCGCAATTCTGTCAGCCTTCCCTTTTGCAGACCCAGCAGGGTTATCCGGCAGTTCAGGGCGCATTGAATGTTGATGTCTTTCGACATGGCTGCTCCCGGAGCGTTGCTCATGGATTTGGCGCGCGAATAAATGGCCTTTCAACGGCCTTCGGAGATGCCTACTTTAGGAAAATGAGGAGGCCAAGGCACCGTTTGCGCAAATCAGCGGGATGGTTACGTGTGGGGCCTACAGTCAATTCACTGCGTTCATCCGCGTATGGCATGGACGTGAAGGCAAAGCCCCGCGCGCCTTTGTCCCTCTGGGTTTCGAGTTGCGCGAAGCGTGCCAGTTTGACTGGCGAGAAGACGGGCTGGTGGTCAGTGGCATCTACCGGCGCGTGCATGTATCCCCCCCCAAGCTGTGCGCCAGCCGAGCGTTCTGGCTAAGCCGAAGTTTGAAGCGTCAACGCGGGGATCAGTGAGTGATCATGCCGGTTTCGGCATTTTTTCCGGCCGGATATGTTCCCATGTAATATGCGATATTGTACTTGACTATCGCTAGTGGGATCCTATC
>JBAUMF010000020.1:0-32981 GCA_049578545.1 Thiobacillaceae bacterium | reverse complement strand
GTGGAACACACCTGCGTTAGCTTGCGGTCAAATCGGCGGTCATAGCCGCTAGATTCCTCATCGACGCTGGGCGGTGTGGGTGGGGGAATGCTTCCGATGTCTGTCTATCGAGAAGGAAAGCAGATGCTGCCGTTGGCCCCTCCACCCCGGCTTCTTCACTGTTGCAGAAGAAAGCCGATAACACCACCCTAACCATACAAGCGCCCGTTCGATCAGGTGGGGCGGAGCCAAGTTGAGAACCGCGATGTGCAAAATCTTGTTCCGGCATTCTTCATCGATCGATAAGAACTCGATGCCGACCAGATTTTGCTCGCTGTGAGCGATGACACCCTCGACCTTGAGTAGACACGATTCATTCAAGTTCAGCACCTGAAGCTCACATCGGGTTCCCAGCACGGCGTCGCGTGGGAACCTGGCGTCGAATAACGCCGCAAATAGTGAAATATCGATCAGCGTCCCCCGATAATTCATGGTCGGACAGCTTAAGTGACCTTTCCAGTGGTAGGGAAACCGGGGGCGCCTGCAACGTTCGTTGGTGACCATGCGATTTGGAAGCGGGAGTCGGAACTCGTTACTCTATCGTCGACTCATTGCAGTATGGAGTCAGCGTGGCGCATTGGCCATCGGAAACCCGACATTCCTTCAGAGATAAATCAGCACGTTGAGGGTCTGTGATGGCCAGGCGTCCAGACGCTCAGGCGGCCGGTGCTGACCATCTGACACTGGCCCGGTGGGCTACCCCATTAATAAAACGTTTGATGCAAAGCAGTGTCACGGGTGCTATAGTGAATCGCTATGTTTTACTTCTCGGCGCGATCAGGATGGAGAGTTTTGCTTGGTTTGATTTGCTGGTGTAAACGTAGAATCTGTGTTTAATGACTGGAGACGATAATGACATACTCAGGTGAGTTCATTGTCGATTGGTGCATGGCCAATGACGATCAGCATTCCGATGCAGCCGTGGCCAAGTTCCATAAGTCCAATGACATTGGGCTGTAGGGAGTGAGAGCTATGGTCGACAGTGGTGTACAGGCTGACTTGGAAGTGAGTGGTTGAGGCGGTGGAGATTTTTGTTGGACAATTTGATTGTCGAGATCGAAAGACCAACGAAAGGCAACCTCCACCATGGGTAAGGATAAGCAAGAACAGGGAATGGGTCTACAGGAAATTGGTTTGAACCTGGACGACCTGGTACGGCGCGGAGCGCGGCAAGTGCTTCAACAAGCGATTGAGGCGGAATTGGCGCAGCTGCTGGAACAATACGAGAACGTGAGGACGCTCCACGGTCGACGCGCAGTGGTGCGCAACGGTTATCTGCCGGAACGTGACGTACTAACCGGCGCAGGGTCGCTGGCGGTCAAAGTGCCCAAGGTGCGCGACCGATCGGGCAGCGGGGTGAAATTCAATTCGGCGATCGTGCCACCGTATGTGCGGAAATCGCCGCGAGTATCGGCCGCACTGCCCTGGCTGTACTTGAAGGGGGTCTCAACCGGCGACATGAGCGGTGCGTTGCAAGTGCTGTTGGGCGAGGATGCCAAAGGGTTGTCGGCCAATGTGGTCAGCCGTCTGAAAGCGCAGTGGGCGGATGAGCAACAGCAATGGAGTCGGCGCGACCTGTCGCAGGCGCATTACGTTTACTGGTGGGCCGACGGCATCCACACCGGGCTGCGAAGCGAACAATCGGAAGGACAGTGTCTGCTGGTGATTATTGGTGTCACGCCCGACGGGCGGAAAGAGCGCGTCGTCATTGGCGATGGTTATCGGGAATCGAAAGAGTCGTGGAAAGAGGTCTTGCTCGATCTGAAAGCGCGGGGTTTGCAGGCTGGGCCGTTGCTGGCCACGGGTGATGGAGCGATGGGCTTCTGGGCGGCATTGGAAGAGGTGTTCCCGACGACCCGTGCGCAGCGCTGCTGGTTTCACAAGATGGGCAATGTGATGAACGCATTGCCCGCTTCGCAGCAAGCCAAGGCCAAGGCGGGCTTACAAGCAATCTGGATGGCCGCCACCCGGGCCGATGCGCAGACCGCATTCGGACAATTCGTATCGCAGTACCAGGCCAAGTATCCCAAGGCGGTGGAGAAGCTTGAGAAAGACCGCGACAGCCTGTTGGCGTTTTACGATTTCCCGGCGCAACACTGGCAGCATTTGCGCACGACCAATCCGATCGAATCGACCTTTGCGACCGTGCGCCATCGCACCACACGCACCCGCAATTGTGTGTCGCGACCGACGTTCCTTGGGCTGGCTTTCAAGTTGATCGAGGAAGCGGAAAAGTCGTGGCGCAGAATTCGCGGTGCCGACAAGATCGACCTATTGTTGAGCGGCGTGCCGTTCAAGGATGGAATGCAGGCGCAAGACAATCCGCCTGAACAACAGAAACTCGCCGCCTGAAAAACGATGCTTCAGGATCGCCGTACACCAGATTTGACTTTATCTCCATCTGCCGCTGCACGACGCACAGCCTCTTCTACCTCAACGCCATTGATGTAATCGGACGCAAAAAAACCTGGGCTGATTAGAAACAGAATGACATCTGCTGCCTGCAACTCCTTGCGTATGACCCCATCCCAATCTTCTCCCGGCGTTATGCATCGGTCGTGCCATACCTCAACCAGCCCACGAATTTCCTTCATGGGTTTCAGTCTCACCAGGAGAATATCTTTTAATCTGGCATCTGTGCTTGAATAGCTGATGAACACGCGGGGACGCCACTCTTCGCGACGTGCCGGCTGCTCGGATAATCGGTCCAACTCTGGTGTCGGCTTGAAGGTAATCGTCCCGGATCTAGTGGTCGCTGAGGAATCCTTTCCGTCCAATTCATCAGCGATAAGGCCTTGCACGGTTACATACACACTGGGGTGCCCCTCAACCTCCAGATCTTCGCTTACGTCCAGCCCCGTAATTTGACCATGCAAGGTTCGAAAATCAGACTGAATGACGCCTAGCAGGAATAACCCATCTTCCCGCGGCCCTTTCACAACCACGTTTATTTGCCTCTCCTCTGTATCGACTCTCACCAGAGCAAAGGCCTCGCGGTTCTGCAGGACCACACCGTTGGCCCATCTTGGCAGCGCAGGCTTACCTTCGTCACCCTCGCTCAATGGATAGGTGCGCGTTATAAAGCGCGGCAGCAGTCCTTCCGGAATGATGGGGTAGGTGAATCGCAAGCGTGTGGCATCTGTCAATTCCTGCCATTCATTGCCCAGATCAGGTTGTTCGGCGGGGAGCCGCTGCGGCACCAGCCACTGATCCCCCTTCTCGTTCAGCGGAAACGCAAGATCGAATCGTCGCATCAGATCCACGAGATAGGCCTGCATATCGGGCGGCTCTTTCGGCAAAAGTTCTGCGACGCGCTGCATGGTCATGATGGCCGAACCGTCGTCTCGTGCACCTTCACGCAAGAGCTTATAGATACTGTCTGTCACCCAGCGTGGATTGAGCACAGTCGCATTGCGCAAGCGCTCATCGCTGCCGTAGTTCAATGCAACACCCAGCACATGGAATACACCAGCCAGAAATCTTTGTCGATCGGGATCCGTTTCGCCAAACTCGGTACAGATGTCCTGAAAGCTGGAATACGGAATGTGATTCTTCCGTTTCTGAATCTTTTCAAGTTTGTGTTTGATCTGCCACCAGCTCAGTTTGAAACGTTCCTGAACAATGGGCATCTTCTGGATGATCTGCACAAGCTTGCCCTTCAGATCCTCAAACCCCCGCGCGCTTTTGCAATCAGTTTCGATGAATGCTTCGATGAACGGGTATTTCTCGCGCAACGCATTGCGGTCTACCTTGAACGCATTTTCGTCGAACTTGTTCAGCGCCACAATCACAGGCGAAGTGTTTCCTTCGATATCGGTGGCAAAGGCACGGATCAAGCGTAGCCAGTATTCGGCGTCAATCTTGTAAGTATCACCGCGGCCTGTAAGGACCAACAGATATACGCTGCTTTCAGTCAGAAAGAATTGATGGGTAGAATGCGTAACCACCTGACCTGCAAAATCCCAGATGTTCACATCCACCACCCGGTCTTCACATTGCAGCGGCCACGTCGAAATGTTCACCCCCGGCGTTTCCTTGACAACGCGCTTGAACTTACCTTTGACCAAACGATACGCAATGGAGGTTTTTCCGGCTTCGCCCCGACCGACAAGCACCAGTTTCACTTCGTCCAGCGGTTTTCCCTCCAGTGAACGTGTGGAGAAGAATGCCTCAAGTATTGCTGGCGGATTGGTCCCTGGCCATAATATGGGCCTCGCTCCGGACTCAGGATACTTCCCCAGCACCGCGGTTGAGAGACCCAACGCTGGGTTACTTTGGAGCCAGAGTTCCCTGAGTGGAAGAACCCGTATTGATTCGGGAAGATCTTTCAGCCTGTTCTTAGCCAGATCGAGTTCTAAAAGCGATACAAGCAGCCCCATATTCTCCGGCAAGGCCGTGAGCTGGTTTCTCGCCACATAGAGCTTCTGCAGTTGCGTGAGCTGGCCGATCGCCTCCGGCAAGGCGGTGAGCTGGTTTTCCGAGACATCGAGCTTCTGCAGTTGCGTGAGCTGGCCGATCGTCGCCGGCAAGGCCGTGAGCTGGTTTCTTGAGACATCGAGCGACTCCAGTTGCGTGAGCTGGCCGATCGTCGCCGGCAAGGCCGTGAGCCGGTTTCCCAAGACATAGAGCGTCTGCAGTTGCGTGAGCTGGCCGATCGCCTCCGGCAAGGCCGTGAGCTGGTTTCCCGAGACATCGAGCGTCTGCAGTTGCGTGAGCTGGCCGATCGTCGCCGGCAAGGCGGTGAGCCGGTTTCCCGAGACATAGAGCGTCTGCAGTTGCGTGAGCTGGCCGATCGTCGCCGGCAAGGCGGTGAGCTGGTTTCCCGAGACATCGAGCGTCTGCAGTTGCGTGAGCTGGCCGATCGCCTCCGGCAAGGCGGTGAGCTGGTTTCCCGAGACATCGAGCGTCTGCAGTTGCGTGAGCTGGCCGATCGCCTCCGGCACTATGTCGAGTTTGCAATTCAAGGAAAGTTGTTTGAGATCCGCGAGCTCTTGTATTCGCTCGTCGAGCCGCTTGCAGCTTCCCCATAACCGCAGTCCGGTGAGCAAGCTCATAGAATACAGAGCCGATGGCGGCGCGTCCGCTTCTTGAATGTAAAGCCCGAGGGAGGAAAGTCGTTCCTTATCCAGGATGTCAGCCAATGTTATGAAGTCATGGTCATTAACTTCCAGCCGACTCAGGCGCGAGGCAGTCGGTATCAGAATGTGAGCATTCGTAATCGGGTTTTCTGCGATACCGAGCATTGAAAGCTGGTCCATCTCCGAGAGCCACGCAGGGAGTAGCTCAATGGCATTACCGCCAAAATCCAAAGAATAAAGGCTCGGCAGTTGCTTCAATACGGCGGGTATTTCCTTGAAGCCATTGCTTGAAAGATCTACGCCCTTCAGGTCAGGGAAGTTGGAAAACCAACTCGGCAGTTGTTCCAATAGGTTGTAGCCAAGATTGACCCACGTGAGCGACGAGATGGAGGCTAGTGCTTCCGGCACTTCCCGAAGGGACAGATAGCTTAGATCGAGTTCGCTATGATTGTTCTCCCTCGCATCCTCAATGCGCCTTATTGCTTCATCCATATTGGTATCAGTTCCCTTCTACGCAATCGTCAGGAAGAGGATTTTGCTTGCCCCGCGCCTGACTTCAGTCGTCGCCACGCTTGACACGGCGGTGCCACGCGGTATGCGTCTCACCGGCTCCTCACTGCCTTGATAAACGCCGCTAGAAATCCATCCCACCCCGTCTTCTTGCTGAAATCCAAACCCGGGTAAAGCGGCGACACCGATTGGGTGGGAAAGTAGATGGCCAGACCGTTGGAGTGCTTCACCGCCGCGCCCTTGTAACCCTGGGCGATGACGTAGTCGGATTTCACCGCCTTGATCACGCCCTGGCAGGCCTTGGCGACGGCGGGTTCGGCGCCGGCCTTGGCCAGCAGGGTGCAGAAATCCACCAGGTCGATATTGTCCTGCACCTCGTAACTTTGCGTCTGGTTGCGCACGGCCAGGATGCGCTGGCGGCTGGCGGTGTTGGCCAAGCTGGCCTTGAGCGACTTGGCAAGCGCGGCGACAGCACTGGCGAGCTCACCTGCCATTGACAGGTCGCAGGCCGAGGAGGTGACGCCGTCGGAATTGCCGTAAGAATCGAGGTATTTCTGCACGATCATCTCGCTCACATCCTTGGGCGTCATGGCCGGGTTCTTGGTGAGCGCGCCCAGGATCGTGCTGTAAGGCCAGCCCTCGCCCGGCTCGGTCTGCTCCGAACCAACGGTGTACGCCGCGCTGTCGCGCATCTGGTAGCCGACCTCGGCCATGCTCATCAAGCACGCGTCCATGCCCAGAATGTCGAGCCTACGCTTGAGCAGCTTCGCCGTATCAGCCAGCACCTTCTTCATCTCCTGGTTGTCGAGGAAATCCTTGGCATTGTCGTCCAGCAGGATGGCGCGCGCTTCTTTGTCGGTCCTGGCTTTGTTCAGCGCGGCGCGCACCGGGGTGCGGAACAGCGCATGGCGGATGAGGCCGCTCGCCAGGCGGCGCAGGCCGCGATAGCGTTCATCAGCGTAGATGTCGGTGTCGTCCCAGCCCTGGCCGTGGTTCCACAGCACCAGCAGATAATGCTGCGCGGGATAGTTCTTGATGCCCCAGTGGATGAAGTCCATCAGGAACTTGGGATCGCCGGTGTTGACCTCGCCCAGCGAGGCCACGGCATCGCCGGTGACAACGCCGCCCTTGCGCACGTAGTAGCGCCGCGCCGCATGTCCGGCGGCGCGATCGAATTCGGCGATGACGTTGACCTGGTCGGTCGAACCCACCTGCTTCATTTCCTTCAGGTCCTGCACCCCTTCCGGGTCCAGGCTGTTGTCGCCGGCCATGTAGACCATGACGGTCCATTGCTTCACGTTACCGGCGGCCGGCTTGGTTTTGGCTTTGGCACCCGTCCGCCTGACGGCAGCCTTCGAAGTCTTGGTCGTGCGGGTCGCTTGCTTGGTGCTCATGGTGTCTCCGTTCGTTGGGTGAATGAAATCTGTAAGTTGATCGTATGGCGCAGCGCTAGGGCAGCTGGCATCCCTGGTTGTCCCACACGTGGTGCGCGACAAAAGAATCGACGCCGCTGTAGATAAGGTCAAAGCTCAGCCGATTGCTGTCGCAAACGCCGCTTTCCATCAGGGTGCGCACGCCTTCCATCAGAATGTCGCGCACTTCCTCGAAGCCCTTGTCGGTCTTGTTGCAGTGGTGCAGGTCGAACAGCCAATCGTGGATGAGAAACGCGGGCGCGTAGGACCAGGGCGACAAGTCCTTGACGAACCACAGGGCGCGCGGGATGGAACCGCCATCGGTAAACATCAGGCCGGGCTCGATGATTTCGCCATTTTGGCGGATGAAGCGGAAAGGCTTGTCCGGATTGGGTTCGTGGCGAAAGATGTCGGGCTTGAGCCAGACCAGGTGCGGCTCGCCGTCGAATTTGCCGAGCGGAAAGTCCGGGTAGAACTTGCGTTCCGGCCCGGCGGAAGGGATGCCGACATCGCGCGCCGCCGCGCTGCGTGCCTTGCCCTTGCCTGTCTTGCCGCATGGCGCCGCCTTGCGCGCCTTTGCCCTGGCCGCGTCCTGCCGCGCCAGATCGGCCGCCAGCGCGTCGGGGCCGAGGGCGAACTTGGCCTTGATCAGTTTGCTTTCCTTGCTTGAGGACTTGTCGGTTTTGTTTGTCATTACGTGCTCCTATGTTCGGAAACCCGGAATCCGGGTGGCTCCACCTGCTCGCGTGCGGCGCGAGATTGAACCAATCAGCCCAGCTGAAACACAATGCAGTAGCGCTCGGTGTCACTTGTTAATGATTTTCCTGCATCCAGATCTTCAGACTGGACCAGGGAGAACTTGCCCCTGCGCAGCACTTTAGGCGTTTCGTCGCCGCTGATTTGTTCGAGCCGTGCTTGCGCCTGGTTCGGGTCGTTTGCCCAAACGATATAGATCTCAGACATGGTGTTCTCCCTGGTTCGATGTCATCTTTCAAGTTGTTACCTGTCAAGCTTACTTCGCGGCGTTGGCCAACTGCACTTGTTGGTCTATGGGGATTTTTGCAAATGCTTTGCTGAATTCGGATAGGTTGGTATTGGCTTTGACAAGCCTTTCCTGATGCGCATCTGCAAGCTTGATCCCCGCTTTGTCAGCCAGGGCCTTGAGGGCTTCTTTGGCAAAGGACGACCCCAGTTTTATCCAAACGATCTCGGCATGGGTTTTGGAATGCGCCACCAAGTCGTCCTTGAATGCCTCGATGCGCGTGGCGTTGACGCCTTCCTCTTCCAGCTTGAGTTGCGCCGCGCGTGTGTCTGCCATTTGCTGTAGCAAGGCCTTGCAGTATTCAGGTGGATCCGTCTCCGTGCGCAGCTTTACAACACAAGTCATGCCGATTTCATCGAAGGCGTGGTACTGCTTTACGATTTCTACCACCTTTTCGGCAATTTCCACGCTGGCCTCGGACGCGCTCTGCGCGGAGCTGGCCAACTGGCCCTGCGTCTCGCTGCTTACCTCGCCCTGCTTGGCAACCGTTTGTTGCACGAGCTGGAAATAACTTTCGGCTTCCTGGGTCAGCTTGGCGGCGGTTGTCGCGTCGGCGCACTTGTCGTTCTTTGCTTTCGTCTGCTCCGCTGTAACACCAGCAGGTGGGCTGGCCGTGTCAATGGGACTGGCGCCGCATGGGCCCGCTGGCGGCAAGGCCGCAGCGTCGGCAGCCGCCTTGGCACTGGCCGCACGCTTGGCTTCAATATCCTTCTTCGCGTCGGAAAGGACTTGTAGGCTGGCATCGCTCACGCCGCCCGCCGCCGCTTTGGCGATGGTCGTCAGCGCCGTGGACTGCGCGCGCGCAACACCAGTGATCTGCTCCACCGCAAGCACTTGAACAATGAGCTGTTGGTCACGCGCGGCCTGAACGATGAACTCCTCTTCCCCAATCGCGCCGCTGAGATAACGCTCGCAATTGCGGTACATGGTTTCGCGCAGAATGTTTACGGTTTGGGTTCGCTCAATGGTCGCGGCATTCTCAGAGAGTGTCGCTGCCAGTTTCGCTGCCGCTTCCGAGTTGGCGGATTTGCTGACCGACGCTTCCGCACCCAGGCTCGCAGCCAGAGCAGTAAACACATCCGGCGGCGGCTCGGCGCAGAAACGCAGCAGGGCTGTTGCCGCACCATCTGCTTTGGACTTGCTTGGATTGGTCAGCACCACCCTCTGCTTGGCATCGATGCTGACGATATGCGCCTTGTCTGTGGCCAGGTCTTGCGAACGATAGATTGACGCAAGTTCTGCGCAACCACTTATCAGCATGGCGGCCACAACGAGCACAAGCCGGTAAGCGTTCCTGCATTTGTCTGAGCCGTGGTTCATGTTATTCGCCTTGTTAAGTTTGTGTCTGGAGGTGCTTTCCTTCATTTGCACACGGATCCTTCAGTATCCCGAGCAATACTGAAAATGCATGGGATCCTTGGATCGCCCGGTCCATCGCCCGCCCCAGGTGAAACCGTTGTGCTCGAACAATTCCACCAGACGCGGGTCCATATCGCTGGCCGTGCCCATTGCATTGGTGTTGGGGTTGAGGTCGATGGCAATCCCCCTGGAGTGGGCCGAGGGTTTGACCTGGCCGCGCTTGGCGCGAAACACGTAGCAGCCGCCATAGGTCTTGACGCTGCTCTTGAGACCTTGCGCGGCGATCTGGCGGAAGACCTCTTCCATGATGGGAGCGACGATCTTGTGGCAGCGGATGGCACTCGCGCTTTGCGCCGTGTTCCAGGACAGCGGAATGGAGAACGGCAGCGCGGCCTTGACCATGCGCTCGGCCTCCCACTTGGGGTCGATGCTGCCGTCGTTGCGAATGTATTTCAGGATGTTGCCGTACATGTCGCAGATGGCCTGAAAGCCATGCGGCGGCGCGGGCCAGGATGTCTCCGTGCGGCGCACCGGCACCGCAGGCGCGGTCATGTCGCGCCGCGAGGGAAGCTCGATGCGCTGGCCGACGAAGATCTGCTTCGCATCGGGCAGGCCGTTGTAATCGGAGACGGACTTGGCCAGTTTTACGTCGCCCATTTCGGCGCGTGCGATCTTGGTCAAGGTATCGCCTTTCTTGATGGTGTAGGTTCTCGCCATGATTCTGTCTCCTGCTCGAATTGGATAATCAGCGCTTCTTCCTCGTTGACGATGCGGGCTTCCTCGTCGTCTTCGCCTTCCCGACATTGGGCGTCGCGCCTTCCTTGTCGGAGGCGGTTGTGGATGGTTTTGGCGCGGCTGCACGCGGCACATATTGATCGGCCAGGCTGTTCAAGACATCGGCTTGCTCAGTTCCCTCCCCTTTCAGTTTGAGAAAGTCGGCCAGCAGTCGCCATTGCTTGACGACCGAGTCCCACTGGCGGCTCGACTGAGGCACCAGCGCCACCGCGTCCTCGTAGCGTCCCTTCAAGTTTTTGAGCGGATCGTCCAAGTGCATGCCGAGCAGCCAGGCGGTCAGGGCCGCGTCGGCGCTCATCACTGCGTCCCAGAAGTCTTTGCTCGAAACAAACTTGCGGCGCGCCTGCTCACCGCAGCGCAACGCGAGCGCAGCGGCCTTCTCGTCCGCCTCGCCAAGCACGGCCGAGAGTCGGGCAAGCGCGAGTACGTTAAGCGTGTTGTACGGACTGAGCGCGGGGTCGCCCCGCACCGCGGATTCGTAGGCTTTGGCAGCCAGGTTCACTGTGGGCAGAATGCCCTCCCAGCGCGCGCCTTCCTTCCGGGCGAGGGCCGCTGCCTTGAGCTTGTACGCACTGCCCAGCAAGGCTGCGCGCTCGCAGTTCATTTCCTGTTTGTCCTCGCCGCACACTGAGTCTGCCAGCGCAAGCAGCCGATTAATCGCGCTGTCGATAAGCTTCACGCCTTGGTCGATGTCCCCCTGGTCGGCCTTCTTGCCCCCGTAGCGCGCCTCCATGTTGGCAAGCTGTTCGATGGCCCGCAACGCCACGCGGCCCGCCTTGTCTTCCAGTTGCACGGCGCGCTGGTAGGCCTCGCGAGCCGCATCAAAGCCCTCGGCGCCAAACTCGGCATAGAGCTCGGCGATCGCCTGCAGCATATCCGGCATTTCGGCCCAATCCGGCGGACACCTGGCCAATTGGCGCTGGACCCACGGCCCCTGGTCGGCATACTTGGGCGGGTTCGCGTCATTCTTGCGCCGCTTGTTCCTGACCCGCTGCCCATGCAATGCAGCCAATAGCTCTTCGACTGCGACATAGGGTCGATCTCTCGCACCGTCCTCGCCATCGCGTGTCGGCCGCAGCCGGTAGCCCGGATCGCCGTAGGCCTGGTAGGCGCCCCAGGTGTTGCTGCCCGGGTGCTGTCGCGCCGCAAGCTTGCGCGCGGCGAAGATGGCATCGCCGAAGGTTTCCCCCTTGGTCATTTGATCGAAGAAGGCGCCGGCAAAAGTGCATGCCGCGTCGTCGTCGACCGCCCAGCCGGCCGCCACCACGCAGCGCACGCCCATTTCGATCAGCTCGCGCGCCAGGCTATAGGCAAAGCGGTTGGGCTCACTGAGCGTATTGATACTGCCCAGGTGGCAACAGCTCAGAAACACCACGTCGGGCACCACTTCCATCTGGCCCACTTCGACCGCGGTGATCAGCAAACCGTCGGACAGCACCACGCCGGTGTAGCTGCGGCCATCGCGCGCCTTGGCCTCGAAGATGCCGTGCGCCGCGATCATCAGCACGCGATAGGGACGCTCGTACAGCTGGCAGAGAATGTCGAGCGCGTCCTTGCCTTCGGGGCAGTACGCGATATTCGTTTCGCTCCATCCGGCATTGCGCAGGCTTGAACGGATCGCCTCCCCTTCGCGGGTCGCGCCCGGCAGCTCGGCCAGTTCCGGCGGGCTCGGAAAACGCTTGTCGAATCCGTAGGTGTTGGGCGAGACGATGATGCAGGCGACATTGGTGTTGGCGGTGCGCACCGTGGCGCGGTAGCGCGAGGTCGCCAGTTGGCGGACCATGGGTATGGACAGCACCATCGGATCGCCCTCGGCCTGGAGCAGTTCCCAGGGCAGATTGGCGGTATAGCCGTCCAACACCATCAAGAGCCGCGACTGTTCCCGCGCGGCCGGCTTGTAGTCCAGCGGCACCATGAGCTGGAACAGGGTGTAGCCCAATTTCGCGTTGTAGACGGGGCTGCGCATCTGCGTGCTGATGATGGCCTCGACCAGTCCCGGCTGGCGCTGCTGCCATGTGGTTTCCGCCCGCGCACGGGGGGACAGGAAGACATACTTGAGGCGCTGCGGATAGTAGCGTGAGGCAGTTGGTGAAGCATCGCCCGCCTGGTCGGCCGGGGCCTTGTCAGGCTCGGCGTTCGCCTCGGTTTCCGTTGCCGTGGAAGGCTCACCTGTCTCTTTATCGGGACAGGGCTTCTCACGCAGGCGACGCTGAACTTCGGGCGGTATCGGCGACGTGCAGTGCTCCTCGTAACACTCGGGCGCACAATCAAGCTCGCTCGCGTCCGCATCGGTGACGATAAGCCGCGACCAATGACCCAGGTCGGCCGCCGCGCACAGGCGGTCCATCACGCCGTCGCCCTCGGCCAGACTGGCGCCGGGCTCGATGCGCGCGCGCAGGCGCTTGAGCTCGCCTTCCAGGTGGTCGGGCAAGTCCTGCACGGCATGGGTCGCGGTGATGGCGGCATCGCGATACATTTCGCTGAAGCACAGATCGGTCACCAGCAGGACTTGATCGCGTATCCGGCCTTTCGCGATTTCGCAGAACTGATGGTTGGCCTCCAGCACGCCGCGCGTGATTGCGGCGACCGATTCCGCCACGCTGATGCCTGCGGTGGAGCTGCAGCCGATCAACTGGCTGTAGAGCTGGACTTTCTGCTCCGTCTGATTCGCTGCGGCATCCGCGCTTTCGCACAACTGAAGCAGCAGTCGCAGCACGGCGGCGCGCACGGTCTCGGTCAGTTGGCCCGTGCTCAATTGCCCGGTGAAATGACCCAGGCCCACGATCACTGCGCCGGGCCGGCTGCCGCGCGCGCGTTCCTCATCGCCGGGCCGGCGCAGCACGATGGCGGAGGTGCCGAGCTCATTTGCGTACACCCCCAGCCGCTCGCGCTCGGACAAGGCCCCGTTCAGCATGTCGTCGAGCGCGGCTTCGGCGCCGGAGATGGCGTCGCCGATGTAGTGGCCGCACATGACGGGTTGATCGAGGAAACGCAGATCGCCGGCCCAGACCGACACCCTGAGCACCTGGGTCGTGCGCGACGATACACGCCGCCGCGGGCCGCTGCCCATGAAGGCACGCGCCAGTTCTTCTTCGTTGGGCACCACCGGGGGCGGGGCCTCCAGCACAAAGCTGGGCGCCTCTTCGCCGCGGGCGCGCGGCACGCGACCCAGCTTGTCCGTGGCGCCCTTTTGCAGCAGATCCACGATGCCCGGGAAATATTCTTCCGTGCCGGCCAGATCGCCGTGTTCCACCGGCATGTACCAGCAGCGCTCATCCACCATGTCCTGGAACCGTCCCGAAGCCCAGGTGACGGAACCGTCGCCGTCCGCGGTGAAGAGCAGATTGAGCTTGCCGTCGTCGATCTTTGCGCCGCACGGCGTCTTGTCGCTTTGGCCGAAGACATAGCTGACGACTTTCTCCGCGCCTTTGGGCAGCGCAACCGGCAATTCATTCCATGCGTTCTGTGTGTCGCCGAGAAGATCCTTGTTTGGTATGCCGCAAATTCGGTCGCCAAACCAGCGGTCGGCATTGAGGTTCTTCAGCGTGCCCCAGATCGCCGCTCCGTAATACTGCGACGTATCGATGACACGGGGAACGCGGCCGGCGTCCGCAAACCCCGGGCGGGGCAGCAACGCCAGCGCGCCGGGGAAGCCTGCGACGATATCCAGGACCTGCTGCAAGTTATGCACGACATCGATGGTCGCCAACTTGCGCATCGAATCGCTCTTGCCCAGCAGCGAATGCACCATCAGGTGCGAGCCATTGTTGGGCGTGCCCAGCATGACGAGCGATCCGCCGGAGTCGACCACCGTCTTCCAGCTTTCCGCGTGTTCTTGCATGAGCGCCCGGGTGACCAGACCGCCCATGCTGTGCGCCAATAGGCGGATCGGCTGGCCCTTGTAATCCTGCGCCGCCTGATCAATCCTGGCTTTGAGATCCTCGGCGCAATCCTTCACGGGCTTGCGCCAGTCGTAGGGGCAGCGGATCACCACGTGGGTGTCGGCGAGATAATCGGCGAGTTTGCCGTAGAACATCTCGAACAAGTCCTGGGGCATGACCTTGGCATCGCCCGGATTGCCGATGCGGTCGAGCTTGCCCGCAATGAGGTTAGGCAGACTGAACCAAATGCGATCGCCGCTTCCGGGTTCGGCCGGCCGCTTGCGATTGATCTCGATGTGGGAGCCCATGATGCCGGGGATCAGGATTACCACCGGTTTGGGGCCCGCTTCAACGCCGCGCCGCACCGCAAGCGCTTCGCGGTCCTTCCAGGGAATCTTGTCGCCAGTGTTCAGCGGGCGAAACTGGGTCAGCGTACCCAGGTCGGACTCGGCCAGCCAGCCGCGCAGCGCGTCGCGGGTGGGTGGATTGCAGAAGTAGCGGAAATGCGTGACCGATGCGTCCTGGTCATAGAGGTACCTGGCCCCGTCGCGAAATCCGAGGCCGGCATACATGGAATCGGTGTCGACTACCAAATCATTGTCGGCGTGATCGAACAGCTTCCAGTCGCAGAACAGATTGGCGACGCGGCGCTGGAAATTGGAAAACCCCAGCCCCTCGAACTCGGTGTCCCCGGCGATCACCGCCATTTGAATCCCGTCGCGCCGCGGCGTATCGGGATGCGCGAGAAATATCGCGAGCGGCGAGTCGGTGCGCATCGCGGCAATCCCCGGTACCAGGCGCGGATCCATGCGCTTGTCGGCGATTTCGAGCACCAGCCGCTTGACCACGCCGAGGCAGCTCGACGCGCCCTGGCCGAAGGCCTCGCCGGCCGCCGGGCCGCCCATGGAGGTTGCCACCGCGCCGACCAGCGCGCCGCCACCCTTTTGCAGCACGTTGAGAAAATTCGACAAGGCAACGTCGAGGTTTTCCGACAGGAGCCGCGTGCCGCGCGCCGGGCAGGCCACGCGCACATAGCGTTCGATGCTGAGTTTCTTTTGCACCAGCTCGTCGCGGATTGCGCGCAAGCGCTGGCGTTCTTCCACCGCTTCGGCTTCCAGACCCTGCCGCGCCTCAGCCGTCAGCGGTTCGCGGTCGGCCAGATCATCGGTCTTGATGCGGTAGGCATTGATGACGTCGTCCTTTACCTGGCCCAGACACAACAGGTCGCCCACCAGGCCGCCGCGCGAATGGGTGAGCAGCGAGATCCTGGCACCATCGGGCAGCGCCTCCAGAAGCTCAAGCGCGTTCTCCATCGGGCTTTCTGAAAAGGTGCGGTGTTCGAACCCGAATATGCCGCCGGGAAAACGTTGCGTGAGCTCCTTCCAAGTCTCTTCATCTTCGCGCAGGTCGGAAAACGATCCCAGGGTGTAGGAGCCGGTGCCGTGGATCATCACCAGCATGGGCTTGTCCGTGGCCGGCAGCCTCGGATCGCCGGCTAGACACAGATCTCCGGGCGACATGGTCTTGTCGTGCCAGCAATACAGGCCCGGCCGTCCCGCCAGGCGCGATTCGATTTTCCACATCAAGGCCTTCGTGCCCAGGACCGATCCGACTTCGTAGGCCTTGTCGTCGACCTTGCTGCCCAGCTTATCGCGCGCCCATTCCAGCGCCAGCTCGCGCGCCTCGTTCAACAAGGCATCTTTAGGCAGGCTGAGTACCGACACCGCCTTCCAGAAGATATCGCCCATCCCGCGCGCGGTCGCGTTGGGATCTCGAAACTCGGCAAAGTCCACCACGTCGCCGACCACCGCCTCCGGCCGCACCCGCTTCACCGCATCGGCCAGCGTGTCCGAACGTATGAGCAGCGTCGTGCCGTCTTCCGCCTCCACCGCCAACAGCTCCGCCTTGGCAGTCTTCAGGGTCTCTTCCTGGCCGGCCGGCGCGCCACGCGAGGGTGCGGTCAGCGAATACACCTTCTCCACCGTAATGCCCGCCAATAGCGGATCGACCACGCTCGTCGCCGCACGCGTGGCGCCGCTCAGCAAGCCAGGCAGCGGCAGCTCGCGGCCTGTGCTCTTGTCCAGGGTTTGGGTACTGACGAACTTGATGGAGGTGGGTTGTTTCTTGCTCACTGAAGGGCTCCTGATTTCTTGTGGTTGTCGAGGATGGCTTGCATCTGTTCGGCGGCCCGCCGGAATTGGACAGTATTGGGATGATCCGGCCCAAGAGCCCGATCACAGCCTTGCGCAGCGGCCAGCATAAGTCGGTTTGCCTCATTCTGCTCACCCTGTTGCCACAGCGTGGCGGCCAGGTTGTTCATGCTGGTGAGGGTGTCGGCGTGCTCCTCGCCCAGCATCCGGCGGCGGACCTCCAGCACCTTTTCCTCAAGCGCGCGGGCACCGGGCAGATCGCCCTGGTTCCACAGCGTGGCGGCCAGGTCGCTCATGCTGGTGAGCGTGTCGGGGTGCGCCTCGCCCAGCACCCGGCGGCTAACCTCCAGCACCGTTTCCTGAAGCGCGCGGGCACCGGGCAGGTCGCCCTGAGCCCTCAGGGTCTCGGCCAGGTTGTTCATGCTGGTGAGCGTGTCGGGGTGTTCCTCGCCCTGCTCATTCTGATTGATCTCCAATGCACGTCTAAACCAACGGGCGGCCTCGGCGTAAAGCGCGGGGCCTTCTTGCAGGTAAGTCGCCACCCTGTCGAGCAGCCAGGTATGGTCCCTTGGGTTCAGCCACCCCTTCGCCAGAAAGCGGTCAAGATGCGTGACATGCTCCGCAAGGGCGGCAAAGCGCGGCCAGTTGGCAGGCAGACCGGCCTCTTGCGGACAACAGGCGCTGAGTACCATCTGAAGCGCATGCGCATCTTGCGCAGCTTTTGCCAAGCGTGAGCGGACCACCTGTTGGGTGAGGCGGTGCAATACCAGCGCCGGTTCATCGCGCTCGGCTGTTCCCGGTTTGGGCTCCAGGGGCGGGACCCGGAGCCGCTCCACCAGGCTAAAGGCGCGGAGTTCGCCAACCAGGCGGTTCCATGCCAGCGGCTCGGTGGCGGCATGCGCCAGTTCGGCTGGCAGCGTTTCGGATGCTTCGTGAAAGAAGCGCTCCGGCAACGGCTCCGGCGCGGCAAATGCGCACAGGCGCAGCAATTGCGCGGCGCCAAGGGAGAGCTTTTCGAACGCGACGGATAGCGTGGCGGCGACCGAGCGTTCATAGCCGGTGGCAAGCCGCCCTTCGTCCAGGATCAGGCCTTCGGTATCGACGCCGGCCAGCAGGGCCCGATAATCGGCGACGGAAACGCCGGTCTCTTCCAGATAGCTTGCCGCCTGTTCCAGCGCCAGGGGTAGGCCGCCCAGGTCGCCGGCCAGTTCAAGCAAGTCGGTCCGCGAGGCACTCTCCAAACGCTCACCAAGAAAATCTGCACTCTGCTTGGGGCTCCAGACCTCAAGCTCGACCGGCTTGGCCAGTCCGCCCCAGGCCGGGTTGCGGGAGGTAATGATGACATGGTGTGGGCCGTCTTCAGGGAGACGAGTACGCAAAGTGGCGACGTCCTCGGCGTTGTCAAAGACCAATAGCCAGGTAGCCGTCTGCCGCGCCAGCCAGCGCTTGAGGGCGGCGCCGGGCAATTCGCCGTCGTTGATGGGCGCGCCGACGGTATCGCAACATGCCTGCGCATCCAGTTGCAGGGTGGCATCGGTTTCGGACCGAAACCACCACACGCCGGCATACAGGTCGCGGTATTCATGGCTGTACTTGAGGGCGAGCTGGGTCTTGCCCACGCCGCCCATGCCGTACAAGGCGGCGCGCGCAAGCACGGCGGCGCTGCCGGATGCGGCAAGCTGTTCATGCAGGCGGGCCAGCAGGCCATTAGGGTCCTGAAAGTGAGGGCTGAGACTGTGGTCGATGAGGCGGAAGGGATGTTCGGCGCCCGCCGGTGCGCGGAAGCGTGGCGTGGGGATGCCGGGCACCTGGGCGATGCGCTCGCGCAAGCGCACGAACTGGTTCTCCCAGTCCGCCTGCTTGCCGCGGAATTCGTGCGCATCCAAGGCACAAAGCGGGGAGATTTCAGCTTGCAACTCGGCATTAAACTGATTTGGCGCCGGCATGGTCGCGCCGCCCAGGAGCACCGGTAGGACAAGCGCGCCCTCGGCCTTACGCGCCAAGGCCAGCTCGACTTCGCGCCGGACGAAGTCGACGCCGGGTTGGCTGACACGCGTGTTGATCTCCGCCAGCCAGTCCGGGCCGATAAGTACCAGCACGACAGCGGCGTTCTTGATCGCGCCCTCAATGCGTGCCGGGAACACGTCGCCCGCATCGATGCCATCCAGGTCGTAGAACAGGGCATCGGCGTCAAACCAATGTGACAGCCGGTCGAACAGCCGCCCGGCGTGGCCGCCGGCATCGGCGCGACGATAACTGATGAAGATCATGGCGAAGTCACCTGATCTTCACCGCGGATGCTCGCCCGTATTCCCAAGTTTCGGACGCCTTGGCTGAGTATCAAGTCGGCGCTGATGCCTCACGCGAGCACCTTGAAGCGCCGCGCGCCGGCGCTGCCCAGGATTTGCGGGTTTTGCGGGAGGTTGGAGTTGGGCAGATAGTCGCGTATCGCCTTGAACCAGGCATCGTAAGTGGCGGGATTGGAGTCGTGCAGCGTCTTCACGGCGTAGTAGGTGAAGGCGCCGTTGGGCCGGCCATGGAAGCTGGTGTCGTAGCTGTATTCCGTGTCCAGGCAGCCGGCCAGCAGCAGATCGCCGCCGGTTTTTTTCAGCCCGTTGACCAGGGTCTTGGGCCGGTGGGGCGAGACCGGCAGTTCGCTCTTGTGCATCCAGTCCTGCGGCGGCATGAAACGGGCGCGCGGCATGCCGGGATCGAGGTCGCTTTCGTCGCCGCGCGTGACCGAGCCGGAATGGCAACTGTCGGAAATGAGCAGAATGCGCACGCCGTTCGCGCGCTTGTCGAACAGCGCGTGGATCTCGTCGTCGATCAAGGGTCCCGCCATGCCGATGTCGCAGGGACAGAGCGCCTCATCGCGGCCATCGGGTTCGTCGCCCGAGCTGTCGGGCACCCAGGTGCCGTGGCCGGAATAGGTGAAGATCACAGTGTCGCCGCTGCGGGCGCTGGTGATCATCTCGTTCATGGCCTGGGTCATGCCCGCCCTGGTGGCGTCGCCATTTAGCATGACGCCGACATCGCAGCCGCGACTTTTCAGTTCGGCGGCCCAGTCGTTGGCGTCGTTGACGCAGCCTTTCAGGTCGTTCTGAGTGCCTGGATAGTCATTGATGCCGATGCAAAGTGCTTTCTTGCTCACAGTGTTTCCTCCTTAATTGTCTCTAGATCATGGTGTCACAAGGTGCTAATTGTCGCGACACTGCTGTCATCCTCCTCTCTTGTCGATGGGACGAGCCGACAAGAGCCGGGATGAATGGTCGTGGGTGACTATGCCTATCCTTGCTTGCCGATTGCGAATCCTTGCTTTGCAAGCTACCGTGCAGGCGCTACGTGCTTGGACTCATGATCCCTCCCTGAACAGGTTCAATTTATTGGCCTATTGAAAAAAGTACACGAAGTGCCGAAAGCAACCGATGCCTCCCTTCGATTGCTCCTCTCACGTTTTAGCCAATTTTGGCCAGATGGCTATCTTCCATTAGGCATAGCTTTGGCTAAACATTACAGCCCGAACAACTTCAGCGTATCCAATATGCTCACCCGCCCGGCGTGGCGCCTGACGGTTTCCACCATGTGCTGGGTGCCGCCCGGGCCGAAGCCGCCCTCGCCGTTCCAAAGGCTGATGAAGCGCACCTTGTCGGGGCCATGAGCCAGCGCGGTATAGAGCTGCCAGAGGTTGTTGCGCTCATATGGATCTCGGCCTTTGGGCAGCGGCCCCAGCTCATCGGGCTGAACGCAGATCCGGGTCAGGGGCTGATCCTTGATGGCGTAGTAGCGATCGACCCAGGCCTCGCCGGCGAAGGCAACCGAGGCCTGAAGGAAATCGGCCTCGTCGAACTGCAGATGAAGCTGCAGCCGGCAGCCGCGCTGCAGGGCAGCCTCGGCGAACAGCGTATCGCCGCCGCACGCGCCACCGCAAATGGCCAGGTCTTCTGGTCCCATGCCCAGTTCGTCGAGCCTGGCGTCAATGGCATGAGCGGCAACGGCTTCCTTGTCGGCAGGAAAACGCGGCGGCCCCTTGCGCCGGGGATCGTCGATCATGTGGCCGGAAAACAGGAATACCCAGCGCGGCTGCCAGGGAGCCTGCAAACGGATAATCTCGTTTTCAAGAATTTGCAAGGCGACTGCCACTGCCTCCGGATGGAAGCCGAGATCGCGCAGGATGAGCATTTGCCGACGACTGGAATCGAGCGCAAACCAGTCCTTGTCTGCCACCGCCACGGTTTCGCGCCAGGCGCTTTCCACCTGGTCAACTTTGCCCAGCAGGAGTTGCAGCTCGGCCCAGGTGGCGCGGTTCCAGTAATCGTTCGGGGCGCGCTCCAGCGCCGCCAGGCAGGCCCATGTCACGCCGCCTTCCAGGCTGGGCAGGCTGGTCGCATTCTTCAACGCATGGCCCAGATGCAGTTGCAGGTGGCGCAGGGTACAAGCGTTGATTCCCGAGTAGACGTGCGCTGGCGACTGGATGAAGGCCTTCATGTAGGGTTCGATCGCCGCCAGCAGCAGGGGCAGTTCACGCGCCGCCGTTGCGCGCATGGCCTCGGCCGTCGCGGCGGGCAGGCGCCAGCGGGAAACCCATTTATCCTTTTCCAGCCGCCCCAGCAGACACCAGCATTCAGGATCGGCGGCATGATCGGCGACGATCGCCTCCGCCCATTGCCGCGCCTCGTCATGGCGCCCCAGCCGGCCCAGCACGATCCCCTTCTGCTGTCGGCTGTCGAGGTTACCCGGGTCCAGTTCCAATACGGCCTCGAATTGCTCCAGCGCCAAACGATACTGCTGCAGCTTGAGCAGTGCCTTGCCGGCCTGGCGCCGTGCTTCCTGGCGCAAGGCCCAGGTCGGCGTCTCCTCGGCCAGCACCAGTATGTCGCCCGGCCGGTTGCCCTTGCGTGCCACTTCGATGCGCCGCCGCCAGGTCTCATAGGCATCGCGAAATTCGTTATCGCCGCTGAGCAGCATGTCGCGCCAGTCAGCCTCCTGCAGGTCCTGCAGCAGACTGAACACCGGACTGATGCGCCGACCCTGCCAGGATTGCACCGTGGCGCTGGCCATTTCCGCCAGAGCGGCGCGGTCCTGTTCAAGCTGCGCGGGATCGGGCACACCCTCCCTGAGGTGGTATTGCAGCTTGCGGTCGGTGTAGATATCGAATGGCTGATAATCGCGCGCACTTTGTACCAGCAACACGCCGCGGGCACGCAGCGCATGGCGCACACCCAGTTCGTACCAGACATTGGGATTGTCGATGCTGAGGTCAACGACAACGAGATCGGCCAGCAGCAGTTCCTGGAACATGTCAGTGCGGATGTCGCCGGCACGCTGTTCCTGATCGGCGCGGAACACCTTTAACCCGGCCGATTCCAGTCCCGGCCGTATGTAGTCTTCGTAGACCCGGTTGAAGTCGATGCCCGCCTTCACTCCGAACGGCATCGCCACGAAGGTATGCAGCCGCATAGCCCCCCTTCTTTCTACATATGCTTGCTCATGCAGATGTTACGCTTCAAAAGTGCAGGACGACAGCTCAGGCGTTCGATTCCAATTTGGTTCGCGCTCCTAGCCTCTCTGGCTGTTCCGCGTCAAGGTCTGCGGCCCCTGAGCACATCCTGTGAAGAACAGCGGCGACCCTCCTTGGTGCGTGCCTGGGTGCCGACTTGAGATCATTCATGCCGAAACATCGCCAGCTTTACACTGATGACAGTTGTGTGGACATATTCGGGATTGGGGGGCATGCAAAAAGGCGGGCCCACGCATGCTCGGCGGCGGTAACTTTGGTTTGACGGCTACGCGGGACTTGGGCAGGAGAACAGGCGGACTCTCGCCTTTGCCGTTGCGGGTTAGATCCAACCCTGTGAATTCGAACCCCGCGGTTCAGTCCGCGGCCCTGGAGATAGGCACTGCAAGGCTGTGGCTATCGGAACGGCGACTGGAGTCTGAGTTTTGCGACGCCGTAAGAATCATGTCGGCAACCGGCGATGGCTACGCTGGCGCAATGGAAGATTCGCGCAGCCAAGCTGATTAGCCCTGCATTTGTCCGTTGTTGCTGGTGGCGACTACCTGGAGGGGTTGCAGCTGCACTTCCCAATCGAAGGGTGGCAGGTTGTTGAGCGCCTGACGCAGGCCCTCGTTCCACGCATCGCCCAGCGCTCGGTAGTAGGGATCATCTTCCGTAAACACCAGATGGCGGCCAGTGTCGAGCGCATTGACGGAATAGATCAGCAACTCCACCGGGGGGCCAACAGTCAGATTGGAGCGGATGGTTGAGTTGATCGACACCAGTGCGCAGCGTGCGGCCTGTTCCAGCGGAGTGTCATGTCGAATGACGCGGTCCAGAATGGGCTTGCCATATTTCGTTTCGCCGATTTGCAAAAACGGGTGGGTACTCGATTCGTGAATATGATTGCCTTGGGGATAAATCATATAGATTTCAGGCTCATGGCCGGCAATCTGGCCACCGAAGATGAAGGTAGCCTCGAAATTGGTATTGGCAGTATCACGTGTCGACTGGCTGCGCTGTACCTCAGCGGAGATGTTGCCGACATACTCGACTGCTTCATTCATCGTATTGATCGTGCTCAAGCAAGGCTGGTTGCCCAGATGGCAGTCGTCACGTAAATGCTTGACCACGCTCTGGGTGGTCGCGAGATTACCTGCCGCCAACAGCACGAACATGCGGTCACCCGGATGCATGAAAGTGTGCATCTTGGAATAGGTGCTGACATGGTCTATGCCCGCGTTGGTAAGCGAGTCAGAGGCGAACACCAATCCCTGGTCAACTTTGATAGCAAGACAATACGTCATTTATCTATCCCGCCGGATACATGGCTTCTTACTTTAACCCAAGTTTGCTCTATGGGGAAATTAAGCACGATCGATACCAGAATCAAAGCCAACAAGCAGGGCATTGGTCTGTTCCATATACTCCAGCCCTGGTTTGGGCAGCAGAGTCCACTGTGCGAAACACGCGCGGCGACTTCGAGCGTGAGGTTTCTGGATCTACGTGAGAGGGAATCTTTCGCCGATTCCAGAGTCAATTTTCATGCAATTGATGCAATGAACCGTGCCTTACAGTGATTTAATTGTATGTCGATCGCATGTAAATGAAGGAGTAGCAAATGAATAAACAACCTTTCAGCCCCAAAACCCTGATCGTTGCTTTTGCAATCTCTGGCCTGCTTGGCGTTACCGGGATTTACGCCTATCAGGAGGTCCATAGCTCGGGCACCGTTCCATACGCAGCGTCAAATACATTACCGGTCATGAGCGCTCCCAATCCGACCGTCACGCTGCCCGACTTTACACAGATTACACAAAGGGTTGGTCCGGCCGTTGTCAATATAAGCGTTTCAGGCACGGATAAGACCGCATTCGATGCCACCCAGGGCAATGGCGCTGACAACCCCTTCGAGAGCGATCCATTCTTCCGGTTCTTTCACCGCTTCCAGGGACATGGCCACGGTTTTGGCGCAATTCCTCATGGAGACATGCCAACGCACGGCGAAGGGTCGGGATTTATCATCAGCCCGGACGGCCTGATTCTGACAAATGCCCATGTCGTAAAGGATGCCAATGAAGTTACGGTCAAACTGACCGACCGACGGGAATTCCATGCCAAGGTGTTGGGTTCCGACCCCAAGACGGATGTGGCCATAATAAAGATTGACGCCAACAACCTACCGATCTTGCCATTGGGCAACCCCACCAACCTCAAAGTAGGTGAATGGGTGCTTGCGATCGGTTCGCCTTTTGGCTTTGAGAATAGCGTGACCGCCGGCATCGTGAGTGCAAAGGGGCGGTCATTGCCGGATGAAAACTATGTGCCTTTCATCCAGACCGATGCGGCCGTCAACCCGGGAAATTCCGGTGGACCGCTGCTTAACACACGCGGCGAAGTCGTCGGGATGAATTCGCAAATCTATAGCCGGTCAGGTGGTTACCAGGGCTTGTCCTTTGCTATTCCGATCGATGTTGCGGTCCACGTCAAGAACCAGATTCTCAAGACCGGCCATGCCACCCATGCCCGCCTGGGCGTTACCGTGCAGGAAGTCAATCAGACGCTGGCCGATTCCTTCAAGCTGGATAAGCCCGAAGGCGCCCTCATTTCCGATATTGAAAGAGGAAGCCCGGCAGATAAAGCCGGCCTCAAAGTTGGCGATATCATTCGCACCGTCGATGGTCATCCCATTGTCAATTCAATTGACCTGCCCAGCCTGATCGGCGAGTCGATGCCAGGGCAAGAAGTGACACTGGACATCTGGCGTGACGGCAAACTCGAGAAACTCAGTGCCAGCCTGGGTGACGCAAAAAACATCAAGGCTGAGATTGCCGAAAATTCGGCCAGTCAGCAAAATGGCAAACTCGGCCTTGCGCTGCGGCCGTTGCAGCCTGATGAACAAGAGGAATCGGGACTGAAAGGTGGTTTGGTGGTCGAAGATGTCACTGGCGCTGCAGCTCGTGCAGGTGTTCAACAAGGCGATGTCATCCTGTCTGTGAACGGCACCCCGGTCAGTGATGTCGAGCAAATGAGGAAATTGATTGCCAAAGCGGACAAATCGATCGCACTGCTGATACAACGCGGCGACACCAGGATTTTTGTGCCCGTCAATCTGGGCTAATTGCGTCGGGCCGTTCCTACTGCCCCATCGCCACCCCTTCACGCCGTGGATCGGCGCCGCCGAGCCAGCCGTCGCGTATGCGCTGAATGCCCTGCAGGCCTGAGGTCTGCGGCATTAGCCTGACATCGTGGCCACGAGCCTGCAGTTCCCGCACCAGCGAATCCGGCACCCTGCCCTGTTCCAGTTCGGTCGGGCCATTGCGACTGCCAAAGTTCGGCAGGTCGATGGCATCCTGGATGCTCAGTCCCCAGTCCAGGGTGCCCAGCAGCACCTTGCCGACATAGTTGATGATGGCCGAGCCACCCGGCGAGCCGATCACCATATAAAGCTGGCCATTCGATTTGTTGAAAGCCAGCAAGGGGGACATGGAAGAGCGCGGACGCTTGCCAGGCTGTACCCGGTTGGCGGCCGGATGGCCTTCACTGTCCACCGAAGCAAAGGAAAAATCCGTCAGTTGATTATTCAGCAGGAAGCCACGCACCATCTGGCGCGAGCCGAACGCATCTTCTATTGAGGTCGTCATCGAGACGGCGTGACCGGCGCCATCCACGATTGAAATTTGCGAGGTGGACGGCAACTCGGGGCTTTGATCGTGTCCATTTAACGAGTCCGTACCCACAGGATGGCCGGGCTGCGCTGTGCCCATCGACCAATCTCCAATCAGCTTCGCCCGGTGCTTCAGATAACCTGCATCCAGCAAGCCTGCAACCGGCACCTTCACCATTTCGCCATCTGCTGCGTAATACGCCCGGTCGGCATAAGCCAGGCGGGCGGCCTCGCTGTACAAATGCACCGCGTCTGCGGACAAGTTCCAGCTGCCATCGGCATTGCGCTCCGGTTTGTCCTGGGCAATGGCTGTGTAATCAAGCACCCCGAAAATTTCCCCCAGCGCCAGAGGACCGGAAGACGGCGGCGGCGGACCGCAAACATGCGCCTGATGATAATCAAAACACAGCGCTTCGCGCTCCCGGGCCCGATAGCCTGCCATGTCGGCTTCGACCAAAAGCCCAGGATTGGTTGGATGCGTTTGTACCTTGGCCACGATGTCACCAGCAATCGGCCCGGTGTAGAACGCATCAGCTCCCCGCTGCGCCACTTCGCGCAACACGGCCGCCAGCTCCGGGTTCTTCAGTATCGTCCCCGCCGTTTTCGGACGGCCATCCGGACTGTAGAAATATGCTCGCGCTGTCGGATCCTGCATCAGGTACTTGTCCGACTTCAACAACATGGCCAGCCGCGGACCGATGGCAAAACCCTGTTCAGCAAGACGAATGGCCGGCTGGAAAAGATCGGGCCACGGCAGTTTGCCATCGTGTTTGTGCGCCAGTTCCAGCATGCGCAGCACGCCAGGCACACCCACCGAACGCCCACCCACCACACCTGCATAAAAGGATATCGGCTTGCCGTCATTTTGAAACAACGCCTCGCTGGCCGCCGCCGGCGCAGACTCGCGCCCATCGAAGACGTCCACCGTCCTGCCGTCCCAGTTCACGAGAAACGCCCCCCCACCAATCCCGGATGATTGCGGTTCCACCAGGTTGAGCACCATCTGCACGGCAATGGCCGCATCGATGGCCGATCCTCCCGCCTGCAAAATCTGGAATCCGGCATCAGTCGCCAGTGGATTGGCCGCAGAAACCATCCAGTGTCTGGCGTGCCAGCCCGGCTTGGTTGTCCAGCCCGAATCACCTTCAGGGGCTTTGAGAAGAGAATCAGGCAAGCGATGGTTGAAGTCGCTTTCATGCGGTGCAGAGACACAGCCGGCCAGACAAAGCAAGGCAGCTGTGATAACAGTCGATAAGAGAAATTTCACCGCGAGCGATGCCCCGTCACGACAGCAGTCATCACCTGCAAAGGCTTGCACCTGGAATGCGGTATTGCCTGTTGCCTTGCAACGTCTTGCGAAGCATGCCGATGAAAATTTGGCTCAGCCACGAGCGATTGGGAGGGTGTGAACGCATTCGATGCGGCTTGGACTGACCCCTGGTTTCATCGCCTCAAACGCAAGTCTATCGAGGGAGGCGCTGAATTTGACAACCACGCCATATCGACCAAACGGCAACGAGCCGCTTTCATGTGTCCTTCCGCAAGTTCACCATGGAGAAGGACACACATCGCCAAGGTGGCGATCAGCGTTCCAGACCGCTGGAAGCGTTTCTATTACCTGGACAGGATTCGATCAGTGCCTGTCATGGTCTCTGCCATAGCCTCTGTCGTGATCCTTGCGGCCCATGTCGCGCTCTTGACCACGATGATCGTCGCGAAAACCGTGGCGTTCGCGGTAGCGGGGAACATAGACGTCGTTGTACCAACGGTCCTGTACAAAATACACCGGCCGATCGCAGGCATTATATTGGCTGCAATACCTGCGCCAACGCCTCGCATGTCCAGGAGGAACGTGCAGGTAGATTGGCTCTACGCCGACAGGTGCCCGCCGGATAATGACCGGCCTTGGGTTGATGAGCACAGGTTGCGGAAAATCGCCGATGTTGATTTGGCCATAGAAACCTGGCTGGCCTACACTGATCGAGACCCCGACATCCGCCGCATAAGCGGGAATGGTGGCCGCAACCAATGCAGCCGCAAACACAAGTTGTTTCATGTCATGCTCCTTATCAAGAGTTAATTCACAATTATGAATTGCTGCATACACGTGCGTATCAAGGCAAAAATAAACACACTCGCAATATAGTATTCGTTATTTGTCCTGTTTGGCGATCCAGCCTCGAGAGGAAATAGAATTCAGCTGGCCTGCCGTGCAGAAATGCAAATTACTTTGCAGAAATCGTGAATCAGCGGTCATGGCCAATCCGTTCTGACAGGAAAGAGCAGTTCAACCAATGCAACTTGATGTCATCATCATCGGCAGCGGGGCAGCCGGCATGATGTGTGCGGCCCACGCAGGCCAGCGTGGCCGCCGTGTGCTGTTGATCGACCATGCTGAGAAGATCGGCGAGCGCATTCGCATTTCCGGCGGTGGACGCTGCAATTTCACCAACCGGAACGTGGCGCCGGAAAACTTTCTTTCGCAGAATCCGCACTTCTGCCGTTCAGCCCTCGCCCGCTACAGCCAGCA
Source organism: Thiobacillaceae bacterium (assembly GCA_049578545.1). Lineage (GTDB taxonomy): Bacteria > Pseudomonadota > Gammaproteobacteria > Burkholderiales > Thiobacillaceae > DASQBT01. The sequence goes on along the minus strand of JBAUMF010000020.1, from coordinate 5,024 downwards.
TGATTTCATCAAGCTGTTGGAGCGCCATGGCGTTCGCTATCACGAAAAGGCGTTGGGTCAACTGTTTTGCGACGGCAGCGCGCAAGACATCATTACCCTGCTGCAAAATGAATGCGACAAGGGCAGGGTGAAATGGGCACAACCCTGTGAGGTAACGCACGTTGAACAAGCGCAAAAGGCAGGTGCACGCTTCAATCTGCAAACCACACAGGGCTCATTCCTATGCAACTCTCTTGTTATTGCATCCGGCGGGCTTGCCGCGCCCGCACTTGGCGCCAGTCCATTTGGCTATCAGGTGGCGGAACAGTTTGGCCTGCCCATCGTGCCACCCAGGCCGGCGCTGGTTCCCCTCGCCCTGCCCCCCGAGGACCTGCAAACCCTTGAGCCATTGGCAGGAATTTCCTTCGACACAATCGCCCGCTGCAAAGGCCAGCCGGCAGTGTTTCGTGAACAGGCGCTGATTACCCACCGCGGGCTGTCGGGCCCGGCGATCCTGCAGATATCCAGCTATTGGCAAATGCAGGACTACGGAAGCGGAAGAAAGCAGCCCATCAGCCTGGACTTGCTGCCTGACGAAGATGCAACTGCATGGCTACGCGAGCACCGTCATTCAAACGCGCTCCTGGCCAATGTTCTGGCCGAAAAAATAGCCTATCGCTTTGCCCATGAATGGTGCGCATTGCATGAGGCCAACCGGCCGCTAACCGAGATTTCCAATACAGCGCTAGACCAGATCATCAGCAAGCTGAAGAACTGGCAGCTTATGCCATCCGGTACGTTGGGTTATATCAAGGCCGAGGTTACGCTTGGCGGCGTCGACACCCGCGGACTTTCCTCCAAAACCATGGAGGCTACCAGCTTGCCCGGCCTATACTTCATTGGCGAGGTGGTGGATGTCACCGGCTGGCTTGGCGGCTACAACTTCCAGTGGGCGTGGTCATCCGGCTGGGTGGCGGGACAATATGCCTAGGTTGGAAACATGGCAGACCTCAATCCAACCCAATCCGATCATTGAACCTCGAGCATGTCGCCCTCGACCTACCTGAGATCGAACATCCAAGTGTTCCATCAGCTTGGAAATGGGACTAGCCGCGAAAGGTAGATTCACAGCTTTCGTCCTCAGCGCTGCAAGCATGTTTCCGATGACTGAATCCGGTCTTCGCCATGCAAGGCCGGTCGCAATTTTCGGACGACCAAACAACGCAATCAAAGAAGGCGAGGGCCCACCCATGCTGCGAAGAGCAGCGCAGCAAGTTGGAGCAGCCCAACCGTAGGCCGCGCTGCATCAATATATGCCGACTTCAATTGGAGATTCTTCACTGATTCCCTTTAGACGTTCGACATAGTTTGCCAATTGTTGTGTTCTCAGCTCATCCGACATGCGAACAGGGGCATATACGATCTGTGGCGCCAACACCTCAAAACCAACAAATTGCAACATGCCCCTGTGAACGGGCCTCAGGATCGCATTGATGTCGCCGTTGAAGCCGTCCTTGCGATAAGCTTCTTCCGGGCCGCCTGTTGTCAGCGACAGCAGCGCACGCTTTCCGCGAAAAACTCCTGTTTGATATATGCGACCCCCGCCGTAAATCCGCCCCATGGCGAACACGCGGTCAACCCACCCTTTGAGAACCGACGGCAAACCAAACCACCATAACGGAAATTGCCATATCATCAGATCACACCACTCGATCTTCCCCATTTCAGAATCAAGATCTTCCGCAAATCCATTCGCTTCAGTTGCATACATCTCTTCGAGTTGCAACTTGAGATACGTTGGGTCTTTCACAGTTTTGAAGTTTTTCCGGCCAGAGGCAGGGTCAAAACGCATATCGTACAGGTCTGAAGTCATAACCTCATTCCCGGCATCTGCAAGCGACTTACAGGCTGCATGAAACATCGCACTGTTGAAACTTCTTGGCTCCGGATGGCAATAGACAACAAACACCTTCATTGTTGTTCTCTGACTGCCCAACGTTTGACATGATTACCCTGCAAGCGGCTGCGCTGGCTGCGGGTCTGCTTGATGGAAGGACTTGACGACATTAGCGCATGAATCCCAAGACCAGGTTGGCCAAAACGAGGATACCTAGCAAGACTGTAGCTCCTGCCAGCCACAGAACCCGGATGCGATTGACCTCTATACGCCTGATCAGTTGCGTGTTCTGATCTGCAAGCGCCTTTATCAGCTCCGAGGACGCAAGCATCTGATTGTGCAAGTCAGACGCGGCAGCCTCTATACCAGCAATTTGTGCTTGCAGTGCGGCGATAGCCTGAGCTTCGGATGAAATTGCAGGCTGCGCACCTGGGTGGGGCATCCCCGCTGACGGAGACCTTTTCGCGACAGCCTTCCACAGCTTTTTCGCTCCATCAGCGACCATGGGTGCGTTGCTTATTACGTCACCCCATGGAACGCTTTTCAGTACCGCAAGCCAACCGATTGCCATTGAAGAACCTTTCACCAAATCATTGTTGCCAGACAATTCTTGCCAGACCCTGGCGCCCGCTTGTAGATTATCAATTAGGAACCTCATTATGCTCATCCAACCGACGGGTTCACAATCGGCTTCATTTTCCTGCATTGCGATAGAAAGCCGCAACCATAAGGCAGCTCGATCGTATCCAGTCGCCAATAGCAAAAGCCGGTTGTTTGAGCACTTGGGGTAGCATCGTCTTTCAAGCCAGCAATGAAGATAACCGATGTCAAAGGTCCAATATGGTTTACGGGAATCCGTCAGCTGTTCGGCGCCTCGCGACCAAAAGCTGCGGCTGGCATCTGCTTTCCGGGGAAATCATATGGACAGAAAAACACTCATGGAATTCGAAACTGAGTCCTTTATGACTATTGGTCAGTCCGACCCAAGCAAGAATGGATGAAATACAAGGAAAACGCACCTGCCTCTATACCACCGAGCAGCTTGATGTGATTGTCGCCGACATGGCGCGACAGGCTGCCGGCTTGTTAACGGGACGAACCAGGGTCGCGATCGTCGGCATTCTCCGGCGCGGTGCGCCACTGGCAAACAGGCTGCGTGAGCAGCTGATGGAGAATTACGGCTTGCTCGATTGTGTTCGGCTGGATTTGCAGATCAAGCGCTATGCAGATGACCTGACGTTGCTGTATCCGGAAACCCTGCTGAGGGAAGATCCGAAGCACGCGACGCTGAACTTCGATGACTACGCCCTTCTCGTGGTGGATGACGTGATGTATCGTGGACACTCGATGCTTCGTGCGGTGGAGTATCTGGCCCGCAAACGACCATCCGAGATTCGGACCGTTGTACTGGTGGACCGGGGTGCAGCGAAATTGCCGGTGCGAGCAGACATAGTCGGCGTCCGCCTGGATGTTGCCCCCTCGGACGTCATCGAATGCAATGTGCCGCCTTACGAAGAGAGTTTCAGGATAGATTTGTTACAGCCTCGGTGAATTACAGAGGTCTGAAGTGCCTTGCTGTCTTGAACAAAGCTATCTCAGCCCGGCGCCTTGTTGCATGGAAGCTCCACATTGACCGCATTTGACCAGCCCGGCAACAAATCTCGCGCTTTCCTATAAACTTGACCCGTCCTGTCAATATGGCTATTTCATGACTCTGGCGGTTACGCGCACCAACACACTGGACTGGTTGATGCAGGTGGCTTACACCACATTCAAGCTGTTCCAGAAAAATGGCCTGAATAACCAGGCTGCGGCGACTGCGTTTTATTTTCTGTTGTCTGCCACCCCGCTGCTGTTGCTGCTTTCCTATGCCGTGCAGTGGCTGGCTCATATTGCAGAAACCTTTGCGCCCGCCACCATGTTGCTGGCCGCCCTTTATAGTGAGCTAAACCTTGACGCACTGACCTCAATGGGGTTTATCCCCGAGCGCACACAGCTGGCTGCGGGCGGCGTAAGTTTATTGACCTTGTTGCTGTCATCGCGCGGATTGGTCAATGCAATACAGGGCGCATTCACGGTGATTTTTCCCGAGGATGTCAGACGCCGCTTTGTCACCCGTTGGGCGCTTCCTTTAATCATTATCCCTGTTGCGCTGCTGTTAATGGGCTTAGCCGCCATGGCGCAAGTCGCCCTCGATTTTTTCTCCAGTGTGAATCTTATGGGCAGCGGACAGACCTGGTTCCTGAAAGGACTGAATCTCGCTTTCAGTCTGCTGATCGCATGGACACTGGTTTTTCTTGCGTACTGGCAAATGCCCCGACCCCGCCCTCCGGCAGGACTTGCGGCCAAGGTTGCTCTCTTGTCTTCAATCAGCATGTTTGTGTTGTTTGCCGTCTTTAACCACTTTTTCAAGCTTGAGAAATACCAATCCGTATATGGTGCGTTAGGCGGTGTGGTGTTCATCCTGATTGGCGCGTTCTTTGCCTGCCTGCTGTTCTATTTGTGGGCCCAGTGTCTGTACGCACTGTCCAAGGCAGACGTATCTGCATTGGAAAAACTCTTTGTTGGCCATGGCAGAAGCCCTGAAAGCAAGGTGGAATCCTATGTGTTCGGGCGCAGCAATCGCCTGCTGGACAAGTATGGCCAAGCGTTTGTCCCCGAGGAAACCCTGATCAAAGAGGGTGAACTTTCACAAACGTCATTCCTGCTGTTTGAGGGTCGGGTTGGGATCTACAAAGACAGCAATGGGAAACAAAAGAAACTGGGGGAACTGAAGGAAGGCGAACTGTTCGGTGAGATGGCCTATCTGCTGAATGAAGCCCGCACGGCAACCGTGAGGGCTGAAACAAATGTCACCGCACTGGTGCTTCCACCCGAACTGCTGGAAGAACTGATGCGGTATTCAGCGCCGCTATCGCGCCACATCATCGACACCCTGTGCCAGCGACTGGAACGCATGAATCGGGCAATGCAGGAACAGACTGCGTAGTCTCAGTTCATCCAATCTCAGCCTGAACGGCTGCTTGTATGGTTAGGGTGGTGTTATCGGCTTTCTTCTGCAACAGTGAAGAAGCCGGGGTGGAGGGGCCAACGGCCGCATCTGCTTTCCTTTTCGAGAGACAGACGTCGAAAGCATTCCCCCACCCAC